>NZ_JBUESO010000006.1:0-350112 GCF_055502545.1 Bacillus sp. CZDM1
CCAGAGTAATTTATTCATCACTGATTCCTTTTTATAATTCTGGTTTTATAGTGTCTACTTTAAAGGTCGCAACGCACTGGCACCAATATCCCCCCTCTCTATCCCCACAAATAATTATTTTTAAAATTTTCTTTAAATTCCAAATCTATTTTGTTATTATATGATTACAGTATTACTACAAATATTTTTCAGTATAGCTGGAATTTTATTGTATTACTTTAAAGGAGTTTACAATGGATGAAATTTACAAGAAAATAAAGGAACTTCGGGTTCAAAGAGGGCTTACTTTAAAGGAGTTGAGCGAACGTACGGACTTGTCGATCAGCTTTATATCACAGGTGGAACGAGGCGCCACTTCCTT
The DNA here is from genome assembly GCF_055502545.1 of Bacillus sp. CZDM1. Lineage (NCBI taxonomy): Bacteria > Bacillati > Bacillota > Bacilli > Caryophanales > Bacillaceae > Bacillus > Bacillus sp. CZDM1. The sequence goes on from NZ_JBUESO010000006.1 coordinate 362, forward strand.
AGCGATTACCTCGCTGAAGAAAATAGCGGATGCATTGAATGTAAAAATAACAGAATTTTTCGAAAGCGAACAACCGAGTGAAACGTATATGGTCAAAAGGAATGACCAAAAGCCATTCCAATTAAAGGGTTCCGATTTTATTTACGCAAGATTGAATGGCGAGTTTGCCGGGAGATCATTGGAACCCATTTTGGTTACAGTCGCTCCCAATCAGAAAAAATCCCAGCAATATGGCCATTCAGGTGAAGAGTTTTATTTTGTATTAAAGGGAATGATTCTTTTTCACATTGATGGAAAGGAATATGTGGTTCGTGAAGGAGATTCACTTCACTTTCCGTCCACTAGCTCACATGCCCTCGAAAACCCAACAAATGAAGAAACTATTTTATTGTCTGTGTTAACCCCAGTTATTTTCTAACTGATTATAATTCAATCAAGGATTTAAGAAAGGTGGAGTATGCATGCGTGTAGCAACAGATATTGGCGGAACATTCACTGACTTAGTTTATGTCAATGAAAACGGTGAAATTGGAGTGGCCAAAAGCCATACCACGCCGCCACATTTTGAAAAAGGTGTCATTGACGTTATTGAAAAAAGTGGGATTGATCAAACAGCCATCCAAACCTTCATTCATGGAACAACCGTCATCATTAATGCGCTGACAGAGCGTAAGGGTGTAAAAACGGGATTGATCACTACCAAGGGATTCCGCGATGTCATTGAAATTGCGAGGGGAAACCGTCCAGACTTATTTAATGTCCGTTATCAAAAGCCAGAACCGTTTGTGGAGCGTTATTTGCGCCAGGAAGTAGAAGAGCGCCTTAACTATAAAGGTGAGGTTCTCACGCAGTTAAACAAGGCGCAATTAAAAGAAATTATTGCTTATTTTCAAAAAGAAGAAGTAGAAGCGATTGCGGTATCCTACTTACATTCCTACGTCAATCCGGTTCATGAAACGGAAACGGTGGAGCTCATTAAGGAGCTTTGGCCAGAAGTAGCCGTTACAGCCTCCCATGAAGTAACCAAGGAATGGCGGGAATATGAACGGACAAGTACAACTGTCTTCAACTCATATGTGAAACCGATCGCTGCCTCTTACGTGAATCGTTTACATACGAAACTTTTAGAAAATGATACAGACAGCCAGAACTACATTATGCAGTCTAATGGCGGCACCACAACCTTTAACAGTGCCAAGCAAACACCCATTAACATGGTAGAATCCGGTCCGGTTGCTGGTATTTACGGGGCAGCAGTCCTCGGCGAGATTATCGGCGAAGAGAATATCATCGCGTTTGATATTGGCGGGACGACAGCGAAATGTTCCCTTATTAACCAAGGTGAGGTAAAGGTATCGACGGATTATTATATTGAGAAAAATGAACGCAATGCCGGCTACCCGATTAAAGTGCCTGTCGTTGACATTGTTGAAATCGGAAATGGAGGCGGTTCCATTGCCTGGATTGACGGTGCCGGCTCCCTAAAGGTTGGACCTCAATCGGCAGGTGCCCTGCCTGGACCGGTTGCATATGGACAAAGCGGTACCGAACCTACTACAACCGATGCCAATCTGATTACCGGCCGTCTGTCTCCGGAAAATTTCGATTACAAAGTGGATTTGGAAAAAGTAAAAGGTGCCATCAAGGAAAAAATTGCTGATCATTTCGGGTTGTCCGTGGAGGAAGCGGCTTTAGGTATTATTCGCATTGCCAATTCCAATATGTTAAACGCGCTCAAGTTGATTTCGATTCGTAAAGGCCATAATCCGCGAGACTTCTCGCTCGTCGCATTTGGCGGCGGCGGGTCCATGCACGCACCTGCACTTGCGAAAGAACTAGGTGTGAAAAAAGTGATTGTTCCAGTCGCTTCTTCGGTTTTCTCTGCTTGGGGAATGCTGATGACCGACTTGCGTCACGATTATATCAAGACCTATATTAGAAGATTTAATCAAGTGGAGTTAACAGAGCTGAACGACGAGTGGGCTTCCCTCGAAAGACAAGCGCTTGAGCAATACAAAGAAGAAGGTATGGAAGAAGACAAGGTGGTATTCTCAAGATTTGCCGATATCCGATACTTAGGTCAGGAACATACCGTGAAAGTCCCGGTTTCAAATGGTGACTGGACAACAGACACCGTTCACGAAGCGATCAAAAGGTTTGGCGATCTTCATGAGCAGAACTACACCTTTAAACTGGATGGCACACCAACTGAAATCGTGAACCTGCATGTAACTGCGTTTGGCAAAGTCGAAAAACCTGCGATTAAAAAATGGGAAGCTGGCAGCAGCACGGCGGCGGATGCCTTAAAAGAAACACGCCCGGTTTATTTCGAAAATCATGGCTGGGTGGATACAAATGTTTATCACCGCCAAATACTAGGTAAGCATGTAGAAGTAGCTGGTCCGGCAATTATCGAGGAAGCTTCTGCTTCAACCGTGATTTATCCAGGTCAGTCGTTAACGGTAGATGAATATGGGAATTTAATCATTGACACGGGGGTGGAGTGAAAATGACACAGGCAGTGAAAACAAAGGTTGATCCATTTACACTCGAAATTGTAAAAGATTCATTGATTGCGATTGGCGATGAAATGTTTATTGCATTAGCAAAGACTTCGATGAGTCCAATTATATATGAAGTTCTGGACTATGCCAGTGGTCTATTAGATGCCAAAGGTCAGTTATTGACCCAGGGGAACGGGGTTACCGGTTTTATTGGGATGCTCTCCGACATGGTCAAGCAAACTTTGAAAAAATTCGGCGACGGAAAATTAAAAGAAGGCGACATTATCATCATTAATGACTCCTATGGCGGCGGTGGTTCCCACCTCTCTGATGTTGGGCTCGTAATGCCGATTTTTTACAAAGGAGAGCTTGTCGCTTTTTCCGCAAACAAAGCTCACTGGACAGAGGTTGGCGGGAAAGACCCAGGATCCTTCAGTAACGACGCCACGGATATTTTCCAAGAAGGCTTGCAATTCCCTTGTGTGAAGCTTTTTAACGAAGGGGTAATCAACCAAGCCATCGTGGATATCATTGAGGCAAATGTCCGCTTTCCGGAATTATCATTAGGAGATATGTGGGCCCAGGTTGCCGCTCTAAAAACAGGAGAAAAGCGTGTGATCGAAATATGTGACAAGCACGGAAAAGAGATCGTGCTTTCATCGGTGGAATACCTGTTAGACCATGGCGAACAGCTGGCGCGTCAAGAGCTGGCCAAGCTGCCTAAGGGAACGTATGAAGCAGAAGGATTCATCGATGATGATGGGTTTGGCAATGGTCCATTTAAAGTGATAGTGAAGGTCACGATTACAGAAGAAAAATTCATTGCTGACTTCCGCGGCAGCCATCCGCAGGTGCCAGGACCAGTTAACTGTTCTTATACCGCGCTTGTTTCGGCTGTTCGTGCGATCTTCTTAGCGATTACGAACCCGTCCCAAGATGCCAATGATGGGGTATTTCGTCCATTAGAAGTCATTACCGACAAAGGTTCCATCCTTTCGGCTGAACGTCCAGCCCCGGTATCCATCTACTGGGAAAGCATGCAAGCAGGTGCTGACGTGATTTGGAAGGCACTTGCACCAGTGGTACCGCATCGTTTAACAGCCGGCCACTTATTATCGGTCTGTGCGGTCGTTTTATCTGGTCTGCATCCGGATACAAAAGAGCCATTCCTGATTGTTGAGCCATCCGTTGGCGGATGGGGTGCAGCGGAAGGCCAGGATGGGGCAAGAGGACAATTCTGTATCGGTGATGGTGAGACCTACAACGTGCCTGTTGAGGTCGCGGAAACGAGATACGGCGTAATGGTTGATGAATACAGCCTTCATACAGACGGTGCAGGCGCCGGCGAATATATTGGCGGTGCAGGCGTCATTCGTTCTTACAGAGCTTTGACGGATAAGCAATCTGCTTCGGTCACGTTTGGCCGTCATAAGTTTGTCCCGTGGGGAATTAACGAAGGCAAGGATGGGTCCGGGAATAAATTTTATGTAGAAAAAGCGAGCGGAGAAGTGGATGGCCCGTACGGCATTTATCCAAGATATCCATTAAACACCGGGGATGTGGTGAAACTTGTCACGGCGACCGGCGGCGGTTACGGTGATCCGTTTAAACGTCCGTCTGATAAGGTGGCTAAGGATGTTAAGAATGGGTACCTTTCTATTGAGCAGGCAAGAGAAGATTTTGGTGTGATCGTAAATCCGGGAACGTATGTGGTTGAAGGGTTAACAGCAGAACGAGAGCAGAAGGGAGTTTAGAGAATGGAAGTTTTAAAGATTGAAGGCTTAGAAGTAGATGCGAATGCAGCGGTACCTTTAAAAACCGTTTTTAAACAGGATGCTATTTCAGGAGACCTAAAGGTAGGACACGTCACGATTCCCCCAGGAAAAAGGGTTCCTTTAGCTGGTTTCTCGAACCATAAAGAAAATGAGTATTCCATTGTGGTCAAGGGTTCCATTGTGACAGAAACCAACGGGCAGACCTATCGAGTCACTAGTGGGGATGCGACGTTTATTCCCGCAGGGCAGGAACATATCGCCTATAACGATGGGGATGTGGACTGTGAGATCGTTTGGGTATTAGTAGGATAATAGATTTTAAAAAAGCCTTGCCGGGCAAGGCTTTTTTTCTAACAATATTTTACTGAATATTCCAAACATAACTGCTTTGCAAAAAAATAAAGGGGTTGAGGAGAAATGGAAGATGTTTCTTTAAGAAAAGGCGGGGGTAAGGACGAGGCTCTTGCGGCGGTGCCATTGAGTGAGAGGCAGCATTGGATTTCGCCAGCAGTGATTTTTGGTGGATTAGAGTTTACGATTCCTGTGTTGATGGTAGGTGCCTCCTTAACCGCCAGCTTTGGGTTAGGAAAGCTTTTTTGGATCCTGGCGATTGCTCTATTTGGTTTTCAATGGATTGGAAATGCTGTGGCTGGATATATCGGTGCGAAAACAGGACGATCATCATCAGTAATAGCTAGAACGAGTTTTGGCTCTGCCCAAGCACGGTTTATTGTCGGCCTGACCATCTTTATCGTTTCGATGGGCTGGTGGGCATTGCAGACGGCTGTTGCTGGTAATGCAATTTCAGCGATGTTTGGAATTAACTATGAAACACAGTGGATTCCATGGGCGATTATCACGGTCATTGCTGGACTTCTTTTCGCGCTTCCGTCCATTATTGGCTATTCTTCCATGAAATGGACCGATTATTTAGCAGTCCCGGCTGGTTTGTTGTTAATTGCAGGAGGAATCTTTTACGCTTTAAAAAATATCGGGTGGGAAACGATTATGGCTTGGAACCCTGAGCCACAAATGACGTTTTTAGCGGCTATTAGTTTAATTATCGGTATCAATGTGTCCCAGTGGGTGATTGCTTCTGACTACACCCGCTATGCCAAGCCTACTGTTAAGGACAACGCACTTATTCCTTTAGGAATCGTGGCCGTTGGTTTCCCGTTGTTCTATGTAGGGGCCATAATGTCGATTGGAGTTGGTGACGCGGATATCGTAAATGTAATGATGAATTTAGGTTTCCCGGTTTGGGGCTTTATCATTTTGTGGCTTGCTACTTGGACAAGCCAATTGGTGAACAACTATAGCATGGGCCTTGCCCTGTCCAATATGTTAAACGTGAATTCAAACAAAGGCCGTGCTTTATTGACATTGGCTGGGACACTTGTTTCCATTGTCGTTGCCTTAGCAGGAATTTTAGATTATTTTATGGATTTCTTATACATGACCGCCCTTATTTATCCAGCAATCGGCGGAGTCATGATGGCGGATTTCTTCTTTATCCGCAAGCAGCAATGGGTAGATAATAAAGGGTGGAACTGGATGGCTACCATCGCCTTAGTAGTAGGTACGCTAATAGGCTATTACACCCAATATGTTAATCCAATGGGACTTCCAGCGGTTCAATCGATCATCGCATCCGGGATTATTTATATCCTAGTTATGAAAATCAAAGCAAAGGTTGCTCCAGATCACTTTACCAAAGTTCTAGAACAACACGAAACAAACCAAAAGGTAAAAGTAATATAATGCACAAACGCGCTGGGGAGACATAACCTCCGGCGCGTATTTTTTTTGAAATAGGAATCAAAGCAGGACTTTCATTTATATTAACAACCTACTCATCTGAACCTCGCCTTTAAAGAACTTTTTACAAAGGAACCAGGTTCCAGTGGGACGGTTCGAGATCACGGAAAAGTCCATTTCTTAAAAACAAGTAGGCAATTACCTACCATAAGTAGATATCTGCCTTCTTTTACTTATTATATATTGATGAAAATTATCCTTCATTGTTCAAGTAACGACTTTTTTCAGTGGTCTCGGGCGGTTCTCTTGGCTCAAATCTGGTTAAACTCGAGACTCCCTGGGAACCATCAGAACCGCCCATGGTCTTCTTAATAAAGAACTATCAATCTTCGACAAATATCGGGGAGTGACAGGCACCATAGCCACCAGTCCTTTTAAACCAATACTTAATACATTGACCGTCATAAAGCAGCCTCCAACATAACATATTTTTCATTGCTATACATAATTGGAATCACACAAAAGAATTGAGGAAAAAGTAAACGTAGCTTATTTCTGAAGATTAATAAAAAGGAGTATTACAATACTAACTTTCTACAAAATAATTCAAAATCCTGCAAAATATTTTCAAAGAATAAAAAAATACTAAGAAGCAAAAAGGGCGGAAGCTGACAAAGCTGTTACTTTTAAATAAATGATTAATTGTGTATAATGGACATATAATAAAAAAGAGAAGTGCTTCTAACACTCCTCCATGCAGCCTATACCGTCAGGGTGATGGTTGTCTACGTTATTTTTTGTGTGAACCACCCTTTTGCTTGCTACGGCGCGGGGTGGTTTTCCTGTTTTCTAGTACGTTTTTCCGAAAGAAATTTGCACTCACTTCACGCACAATCCCCTTCAGAACTTCTCGTAAGATTTCAAGAAAAGTTTCCAGTATTATCACCCCCTTCCCCTATGAAGGAAAAGAAGATTGACAATCCGGCCACCCCAACAAATATTCAGCTGCGACTCCATTCTATCACTCTTTACCTATCTAACAACCTATCAATCTTCGACAAAAGTCGGGGAGTGACTGGCACCGAAATCAAATACCGGAGAGTGACAGGCACATAGATATTTATTGAATGGATACTAAAGTCAATTTTGTACCCCTTTTTCCTTCCAGTGTTAGTGTTGCTTTCTTTCCTTGATGATTAATTAATTCATTAATCATGTTGCCCGTTGCTTTTGCAGCATATGTAGTACCTTCAGCCGTGATAAATCGAAACGTTCCGTTATCATCTACCTTGCCTATTTGAGCTGTTATTATTATTTGATTGACAGTAGGTGCAGTAGTCGAAGGGATTTTGATGGTTTGTCCAATTTTCATCTTTGTTGGTTCCACTCCTGGATTTAGTTTTTGAATCTGTGAAACAGAGAACCCTAATGTTTTACCGATTTTTGTAAAAGTATCACCGCTCTTAATCACATAGGTGCCTGTGTTATTCAACGTATCATTAATGTTTTTGTTTGGTTCGTTATTCGTTAAATAGGTTTGACTAACAAATGCTATTTTGCCATTGAAATGAATCTTAGCCCAACCATTAGAAGTGGATATCATGGACACACGATCGTTTAATTTCAAAGAGCCAATGATAGCACTACTCGTAGAAGCTGCTTCTCTTACTCTCAACGATGTTGCCGTTACATACATGGTTTTAGTAGTTGGACTTGATTCAACCGCTTGTTTTGATGTAAGATAATCCGCACTCACAAAACAAACTCTTCCTTTAATCAAAATGCCAGCCCATCCGTCTTCTTCGAATACAAACTTAACCACATCACCTTTTTTATACTTTCCGATAATACTACTTTCAGTGGTCGGTTGGGATCGAATATTTAGTACAGTGGCGGTAACCATTCGATCTTCTACTTTTGGTAAGAGAATTTTCTTTCCGTTAATGGAAGTTAGGCCATTTGCATTTAATATTCCTTCTACTGTTACCCCATGTTTCGCAGCGATCGCTTCAATTTTTTCACCACTTCTTACCTGATAGGTATATTCTTCTATCACTGTTGCGGCACTCGAAGTAATCGAAGAGATACCAAGAACTACGGTAAAAATTCCCGTCACGACCAATCTTTTTACTGGATTTTTTTGAATCCATTGGCTCACCTGTGCTACATATGTATTCCAATTGGCACGAATATCATTTAAGAATCCTTTAACATCTAAGACATTCCGGATATCAAAATGATTTACGCTCTTGTAATATTCCCGTTTTTCCATCCTTGAAGTGAAAACTGGTAAATTTTTGGGTTGCTTGCCTTTTCCATGCGCTTCTTTCCTGCTTACCTTTAATTCCCCATTTAAAAATATCTCTGTAGTCAAAATTACCGCTTCTCCTATTCTCTCTAAGATGAAAGTCATCCATAATATTTCCTATAAACGATTCGATGGTTTATAAAATTTTTTGTCCCTTTTTGTCAAAAAAAGTAGAAATTAGTTTAATATGGTCCCACTTCCATATTTATGATGAATATCCCGACTTTTATGCAAATATATAATTGGAATTTTAGGATTCTAGGAGTACTTTCTAATTCTAATAGGTGAACGATTCATCAAGCATCACAAGTTGATATGTTACAATAACTGCGAAAAAAAGCTTTCAATAACAGCGTTATCCCAACAGTTAGCCTTTTGTGTCATACTTGATATGAAGTGTAGCTCCTTACTTAGATTGAGATACATGTGTGATCTGTAAACACTTCCTTGGTCGCTATGGATCAGAACGCCCTCCAATGTATCCAATTTTCGCTTTTTCTGTGCTGCCTTGAAGGTGGCTTTTATCCGTTCCTTATTAGGGCTTGAACTTATTTCAAAGCCAATCACTTCACGGTTAAATAAATCTATTACCGCAGAAATATACAACGAAAAACGAATCCAGCATAGAATGGGATTCGTTCCTAAAATGTTTTATTTAAATTACCAAAATGCATCATAAATATCGAATTTATTGATGTCTATTTTTTGGGCGCTTGACCACAGGCACCCATATGTTAATCGCGAACATCTGTAACTGGAAAAAAGGGGAATTCCTGAGCTAGATAAAACGATAGACCCGTTAGTACAACAAAATAACCAACAAAGACAACATCAACTTTCGAAAACCCTATTTTGTAATAAAATGTGCGTTCCTTTGAGTAATCAAACCTCTTTGCTTCCATAGCGACGGCTATACGAAAAGCTCTCCGGATGCATTGAGACAGCAATGGAATCGAAGTGATTTTGAATAGGTGAAAAAGACCATTCATTCCAGCACCGGTTCTCACTCCTCTCACTTTTTGAGCACTGCGAATATGTTGAAATTCTTCGATCATGATCGGCATTAAGCGAATTCCAGCCATAAAACTATAGGAATATTTTGGATTAAGCTTTAACTGCTGCATCATCGAATAAAATAAATACACGGGCCTTGTTGTAAGGGCAAACGTTAAGCCCAGCAGTGCATAGGTTAAAGCCCTGAATCCCAAGTGAATTCCTCGAAATAAACTTTCTTCTGTTACATGGACGAGACCCCATCTGAAAATAGTAGTATCCCCTTTACCAAAAAAGATCATCGAGGTGGTCGTCGAGATGAAAATAAATAGGAACGGTATCGAGAATAGCAAAATTCGCTTATATGGATGACCTGTAAAAAATACAAATAGGATCATTGTCACAATGGTAAAAAGAATCATCTGATTAAGGTTATGAATAAAAATCACCAGGATAAACAAGAAAATCATTGTCAGGAGCTTCAGACTTGGATTGATTTTATGAAGCCATGTTTCTCTGAAATCAAATGTAGTGTGCATAAGCTGCTTGGTCCTTCCCCTGATGTACATGTTCGTTTTTCCAATCTTTGACGACCTTACCGTTATCAATCTCCCAAACTCTTGTCGCGAAACGCTTAACGATTTCCGAATCATGCGTGACCATGATGATGATGCACCCTTTTTGCCGTTCCCTCTCTAACAACTCAAGCAGATGGAATGTATTCTTGGAATCCTGCCCAAACGTAGGCTCATCCAAGAGCAAAAGCTTTGGATTTTCTACAAATGCAGTCGCCACACTCAGTCGGCGTTTTTGCCCTATTGAAAGATGATAGGGATGGTGGTTCTGTTTTTTTGATAATCCAAATATGGCTAACAGCTCATCCACCCTCTCTTTAATGATCGAGGGTTCTTCCTTTTTCACAGTGAGAGCATAGGAGATTTCTTCATAAACAGAGTTTGTGACAAATTGATATTCAGGATTTTGAAAGACAAAATAAGCTTCCTTTTGGAGTTGTTTGATATTCTGTATAATTTCTCCATTCAATACATAGGTTCCCGACGTTTTCAGAAGCTGCATCAATGATAATAGCAAGGTACTTTTTCCTGCTCCATTATCACCAACCACCGTGATCCATTCCCCCGATTGAGCAGAAGCGTGATCAAGTTGAACTTTTATTTCTTTTTTCCGGTACCCCTTAAAGTCCTCTAAAATCAGCGAGTGGTTGTAACCGTGTCCAGTATTCGATTCGAAAGACAATTTGTAATCATCCCAAACCCCAGGGTACCAGATACCATATTCTTGTAGTTGTTTACGATAAGAGGAAAACACGGTTTTCACATCATCATCTGCAATGATCACCCCGTCATAATTAAAAACAATGACACGATCTATAAAATCCAAAATGTGATCAATCTTGTGTTCGACAATAATCACCGTTTTATCTTTAGCGACACTCTTTACACTATCCCAAATTTGTTTCGTGCCTTCTTCATCAATCAGCGCTGTTGGTTCATCTAAGAATAAACATTCAGGATTGAGTGCTAATACGGATGCAAGCGCAAGTCGCTGCTTCATGCCTCCAGATAGAGATTGGATAGAAGAATGATAGAGGTCCAATCGCAGCCCGACAGCGGACAATAATTCTTCAATCCTATCAGGCATTTCACCTCTTGGCACAGTAAGATTTTCTAATACAAATGCAAGCTCTTCATCGACATATGGCATACAAAATTGTGAATCCGGATCCTGGAACACATAGCCCCAGGATTCGGGATAGTGAATATTTCTATACTTGATCGGTACTTCTATAGACTTTGGAATTAATCCTGAAAGTGTTTGTAAAAGAGTTGACTTACCGCATCCAGAAGGTCCGAGTAATAAGACCTTCTCACCTTTTTTAATGGTAATGGATAAATCTTTGAACAGCAGGTTGTCGTCTCCCGGAAACTTTAATCTAAGCTGTTCGACCATCGCTATATTTGTCATGTCTTCACCCCTGATTATTGATTTAAGGCGTCGTAATCTTCTTTGGAAGCAGGACGAAGTAAATTGGTAACACCTGTAGCCTCTAGTGCCTTCGCAATGCCAAATGCCATAAACCCAGTAAAGATAACGGACCCAATCAACCTGAAACCAATGAGCAGCATCAAGTTCCATGTTGACAAATCACCCATATATCCTTTGTAGTAATCCATAAATAGGGACCCAACTGCCGCACCAATTCCAGCTAAGCTAACAACTAGTAAATCAAAGCGCTTATACCTAAAAGCCATTATGACAAGTTCAGCAAACAACCCCTGTACAACACCATACAAAAGAACCTCCAGTCCAAATTCAGACCCCATTAGAAACTCTCCAGAAGAAGCCGCAACTTCCGCAAGAAATGCCACACCAGCTTTGCGTATGATTAAGAACGCAACGGTCGCAGCAATAAACCACATTCCGTAAATCAGCTGGTCAATATGTAATCCAAATGGTTTTACTGCGTAATAAAGCGGTCCCCAAATTTTGTAAACAATCCCAAATGCGATGGATATCACGATGGTTACTAAAATGTCCGTTAACTTTAACCCTTTTTTCATTGTTTCATTCTCCTTTTTTAGCAAAGGGGAGAACTCATTCCCCTTTGCGAACATGATCTTTCCCTTATTAGCTAATATTAAGTTGTTCTTGGGAATTCACTTCAATGGGCCATTTTTCGAATGTATAAGCCATTTCCCAGAATAAGTATTCGTATTGACAGCTAATTAAGAAATGATCAATCATTCGACTTTTTTCTTTTTCGGAAGCGGTTTTTGCTAGCTCATCTAGACGATCCAATTGCTCCTGAACCAATTCGCCAAACCATTCTCCACCATAGGCCGCAATCCATTCCTGATAGATCGGTTCATCCGGTGTCGCCCCTTTTAACTGCTGACCGATATCATAATAAATCCAGTAGCATGGTAGAATAGCGGCGATAATCTCTCCTAAACTTCCAGATGCCCCAACGCGATATAGATGGGAAGTATAGGCATAAGCCGTTGGTGCAGGCTGGAAGTTTGCAAGCTCCTCTGATGTAACGTGCAGTTGTTTGATGAATTTCTCATGTAAGCTTAACTCTGCTTGTGAAGTGCCTTGCGCATGAGCAGCCATTCTTGCTGTAGTATTTAAATCTTCTGCTCTCGAAGCACCAATCGCTTGAACACGAGCAAAGTGTGATAAATAATAGGAATCTTGTAATACGTAATAGCGGAAACTTTGTAAATCTAATTTTCCACTAGCAATTCCTTGAACAAATGGGTGTTCTAGATTCGCATCCCATATCGGAGCTGCTTTATCTCGTAGAATTTCAGTAAATGTAGACATACGATACCTCCATTTAATTAATTGCTTAGTTTTCACGTTTAATTGTCGTTTTCAAAAACATACATTTAATACTTTGTTAGATTGATTGTAAATACATCCTTGTTTGCCGGCAGCGGACGTATTTTTCCAATAAAAAAACCACTTTCTGTTGGAAGAAAGTGGTTGTATCGGAACGTGATTGAAACATAAGGAGTTCCCGTTACACCACTTCCCTACGCTGGTTTGATCCAGATCAGGTTCTAAGAGTCTTAAAGTTTCACTTTAATCTCAGCCTTCTTAAAAGGCACCCCTAGTGGTATTTTTTATGAAATTAGTATTCAGATTATTATGTTATCACTATCCACAAGATTGTCAAACATTTTATTCAGTAAAAATTGATTCAAGGCTTTGTGGGAGTTTTTTTGTGTAAGAGCCAGCGAACAAAAACCCAAGACCCTTGGGAGTGACACCGATATTTTCAAATCCTTAAGTCTTTCGTCAAATAACGATTTAATACTTCTCAACTAAACGTTTAATTAAAAGTGCCGCGAACCCTTTTGAAAAACGAACTTTAGCCTCATTTCAAGAGAATTTCTTGTCGAGGAAAAGTTTTGGTTTCTTCTAGAATACTTCAAAGATAGCCAATAAAAGTTGCTTGTTACAATTAACGACGGGGTGTTCCAGAATGTCATAGTATTATCTAATACACCAGGCACCGATATTTCGACGGGATGAACACCCAGATTAACCGTGCCTACATCGGTCCCCAACCGATAAGTACCGCGATTGTGAGCATGACAATAGCGATTCCACACCATATGATGAATAATGGGAGCATCCATTTTGCCCATTTTATCCAAGATACACCGGCGACAGCTAGACTCGCCATTAGTGTTCCTGATGTTGGGAAAATACTGTTTGTAAAGCCATCTCCAAATTGGAATGCTTGTACAGCAACCTGCCTTGTAATCCCAATCATGTCTGCCAATGGGGATAAAATCGGCATGGCGATCATAGCTTGACCACTACCCGAAGGGACAAGAAAATTAAGAACAGCGTTTGCGGCAAACATGCCCAGTGCAGCCAATACCGGAGGCATATTCTCTAATGGAGCTGCAAGGGCATTTACAGCCGTATCCAAAATCTTCGCATTTTCCATGATAATGAGTACAGCTCTAGCTACACCTATAATTAACGCACCATATACAAGTTTTTGGCATCCTTCTAAAAAGGTGACGGCGATTTTATTGTAATTCATTCCCGCAATCACACCGGAACCAAGCCCAATCACAATAAAAAACGCTGCCATATGATCAATACTCCATTTAAATTCGATAGTTGCATAGACAAAGAATGCCAACGCTAGTCCTACAAAACTTAAAATTGTTTTATGTCGGGAAGTAAACGGTGCTTGTAATTCTTCTTTCGAACCACCGGAGCTTTCCAACACGCCAATTAAACTTTTTGAGGGATCCGCCAACACTTTTTTGGCATATCTCCATGTATATAAAATTGTCACTGCAACAATAATAACGAACGTGATAATTCGAAGCGTCATTCCTGAAAATAACGGAAGACCGGCAATTGATTGAGCAACTCCAACCGTATAAGGATTTAGAAAACCTACATTGAAACCGGCAAATGTTGCACCAAACGTAATGGCTACCGCCACCATCGCATCAAGCCTAAGAGCCCTTGCGATAATCATTCCGATCGCTACAAACGGAATAACGGAGTTGGCAACTGCACCAATTGCTCCCCCTAATGCAAACAAAATCGAAACAACAGCGATAAGCAAAAATTCTTTGCCTTGTGTTTTATTAACGGCTCGAAGAATTCCTCCTCTAATGGCTCCAGACCGTTCCACAATCTCAAACGCCCCTCCTGCAAAAAGAACGAGAAAAATTAAACTGCCAGATTGAACCATACCAGATTGCAAGGCAAGAAAAATGTCCATAAAACCTGCCGGATTTCGATCAACTTGACTATATGTGTCAGGTACTACCCTTTCAACTCCATTTACAACCTCACGTTCAAATGTTCCCGCCGGCGTAAGATAAGTTGCTGCAACCGCCAGCAGCATGACTAGAAAAAGAATAACGTAAGTGTCAGGCATTTCCCATTTTCTACTTTTCATCGCTTTCACCTTTTCTGTATTAGGGTTCATCCATATTCAACTCCCCATGGTTTAAAGTATATTTTCTTACAGTAATACGGGCATTTCTTTTTCAATACGATCCCAGCAGCTTTAAAGCGGCATGAACGAATAGAGTAACACCGTTAGATAAAGAGTCTTCATCAATGTTAAATCGAGGATGGTGATGAGGGAAGTCTGTTCCTTTATCCCTATTACCTGTTCCTGTGAAAAAATAAGTTCCTGGTGCTTCCTTTAGAAAAGCGGAGAAATCCTCAGCGCCCATATTCGGTTTCATATTAACCAACGCTTCTTCTCCCCATAGTTCACATACAACCTCTTCAATGATAGCAGCGACTTTCCCATCATTCACAACAGGGGCAGCACCTTCATTGTACGAAAATTGATAGTCAGCTCCATGTGCTTCCGTTACACCTTTTACAATCCGTTCCATTAAATGGGTAACGGTTGGTCGAAGTTCGGTGTTAAAGAGGCGAACTGTTCCAGCAATTTCAACTGAACCTGAAATAATATTCATGGCTGAACCACTGGCAAATTTGGTAATCGAAAGGACTACGTTATCTAATGGATCCAAATTGCGGGATACGATATGCTGCAGGTTGGTGACAACCTGCGCCCCGACTGCAATAGCATCGACCGTTTGGTGCGGAAGTCCAGCATGCCCGCCATGACCGTTAATCGTGATTGAAAAAGTATCTGGCGCTGCCATAACAGGACCAGGGGAAACACCAAATTTCCCTGTTTCCAGCGGTGTCCAGAGATGGGCACCAATGACCAGGTCTACTTCCTCCATTACGCCAGCCCGAACCATTTCAGCCGCCCCCCCCGGTGCTAACTCCTCGGCATGCTGGAAGAGGAAACGAACTTCACCTCTTATTTGCTCCCGTAATCCAGACAGGATCTTGGCTGCTCCCAGCAATATGGCTGTATGACCATCATGACCACATGCGTGCATAACACCGGGATTTTGCGAGCCATACGAAAATGAATTCTCTTCTTGAATGGGCAAAGCATCAATATCAGCACGGATTGCCAGTACTTTCCCGGGATGAGCACCAATCAAACGTGCCATCACACTCGTTTTTGTAGGGCGCGAAAGTTCCAAATGCTCAAAAGATTGGAGGGTTTCAAATATGAACTGAGAGGTTTTTTCCTCCTCGAAGGACAATTCCGGATACTTATGGAGATGGCGCCTCCATGCAATAACTTCATGCTGAATCTCCTCAACGAGACTACTAAATTCAATTTTTTTCAAGCTTAAGCCTCCCCTAAAATATGACCTATACCATTTAAGGTTTATTAACGGTTGTGACCATAATTATATAACGAGTCGTACTATTAACGCTAGTGGTAATTTTCTGTTAATTTTTTTAAAAAAATAAACAAGATAGCAAGTATCTTGTCATAAAGTAATTCGATAGATTTTCCTCGGCCGTCCCCTTGGATGAGGATTTTCTTCAGCGACCGCTTCCGCTAATCCATTATTCTCCAATATCGTTACGATTCTTCGGGCGCTGCGAGGCAAAATTTTCATATGTTGTGCCAGATCATGGGCATTGATTTCCGTCGTTCCAATCTTTTTTAAAATAGATTCTAGTTTACTTAAAGTGGCGACACTAAGAGAGGTTCGTTCACTTAATAATTGTAATTGTTCTGAGGCAAACCCATAAGTGATTTGCTCTGGCTGCCCTAATGGACCCGTAATGGTTTTATCGTCAAAGACGACCATCGTTGTTCCTTTTTGAAATTCTTTTGCATGAAATAAGGCCGTTCCGGCATTGATCTCTGCCTCATAAGCCGTTTGTCCGATCCCAATTCCACATGTGACTCCATCATTGCCGGTCAAATGAAGAACAGCGAAATCCGGCAGAACAGTAAAATCTTGGGTTGCCTCCTTCAAAATCCCATGAGTGGTAAATATGACATAGCGGCCAGGTCCAGCAGATTTTAACGAACCATTTATTTTTTTAGCGTATTCAAGAAGCCTTTCGGTCATTTTGATTTCAACTTTATGGATTTCATCCGTTGAAAACGTCTCTTTCGTTAAACTGAAAAAAGAATCGAATTCAATCATCTGCACCGCTATCTGAGAATCCTTAAAACGCAATGTTTTTTGTGATTGCCGAATGAGGGCTAACGTCGAAACAATAGCAGAGCGTGTCGGAAGAACTCTAAACGCGTGTACACCAAGTTGCTTAAGCTCATGCTGTGCATTTTTTAAACAAGTCACCGCTGCCATTGTCTTTCCTTTTTTCCAAAGGTCATAGTGAAATTGAACAACTTTTTCAGTTTGAATTTCCTCTTCATAATGGTTTAAATACAAGGGCTCAGGATTAATTGCCAATTCCAAGAAAACCCGTTCAAGTTCGGAAGGATGAAACGTATCAAAGCTTAACTGATTAAAAGGGATATTATGGTGATAAACAATATATAGTAACGTTTTATATAAGCTGGATCCGGAAGAGGGCACGTAAAACATCGGCTGGGTTAGACCAGACCATTTCTTCGCATACCCATAGGGAATTTGTCCAGAAAATAGCCACACATCCACATCCTCTGCATATGCTTTTAATTTTTCGATAATCTCCTCATCTTTCCAGTAGGAAATGGGTACAAAACTAAATTCAGGATAATTAGAGACCACCGATCCCATAATTTCGATAGAATCCTCCGCACCAAATAATCCTAAACGAATCTTTTTCAAATTGCCAATCCACCTTTCTATTGAGAGTATTGCCAATATTATTGTAACATAGGAGGAACCTGGCAATTTTATTTTATGATTGAGGGTATAAAATTCAGCCTTTACATCCTAATTATGAAGCAGGGGAATCTCTCCCATGCTTCCCCGAAATTAATAGTAAAAATCTTCATGCCGGCCTTTTTGAAAAACGAACCTAGATCTGTTTTCAAGAATCGTTTTGTCGTGGATAAGGCTTGGATGTTCACGAAGAGTCTACAGCGATAGTATGGAAAAGAATTGTAAAAACTTATAATCCTGCTTGGCCTGCCTGATTCAGCATCACATTCGGACAATCATAAGTAGAAAAAGCAAGAGGGTGAAATCAATGCGATTTCACCCTCAAAACAATCTCCTAATTGCACCTTATAACGATCCCTGTTAAGATTAGGCCAGCCTTTTCAATTCATGCCGCTCTTCTATCCGCTGTTCAATCTGTTCCAGAGCCTTTTTATCGTTTAAAAGATCCTTTTTATTTTCTTCAATAAGTTCCTTCATGGATTTAATTTCTTTACGCACTTTTTATCTTACTCCCTTTATATTATATTAATCTGAGTATTCTATATTTAATTATACGCCCAATCGAACAATTCAATCGATTGATTAAATCGGGTTTTACCCCTTTAAAGACAAGCATTCTGATCAATAGTACAAGAAAAAGATGTTGAAATTTGATTATCACTAGTTATCAAGATAATACCAATCCCTGGATGGGTGCCTGGCACCCGGTTGTTTTTGCACATTAATAAAGAGTGGCTGATTCAAAAGATATTTCTGCTTTTGGATCAGCCACTCTTTCATCTAGGTTAGATTGACAGAAATCTTAAACAGCTTCTAAGGCAAATTGTTTATCATTAAAATAAATAATTTCAGAAAGAATCTTGTAACCTTGAATGTTCTTGAAAGCTTCTCTCGCTTCTTGTTCCGTATCTAGTTCAAACATGGTGATTTTACCTTCTGCATAAATTAAAACCGTTTCTATACAAGATGTCCAAACTTTACAAGAAACATATATTCCATCAAAAGTAACCTGATTTATATAGTACTTCCCAGTATAAAAAGTTAGTTTCGATTTTGCGCAGGCAAAATTTCTTTAGGAATCGGACATTGATAAACATTGTTGCCTAATCGTTCTTTCAATTCTTGTTTGCATTTTTCAAGAAGTTCTGGATCTTTCATCACTTCAAGTGCCGTACCGGCTAAAACCTTTCCTGCTTGAAGCATTCCTTTATGACCAATAGAGGTAGAACCAATGGAAACCACTTGCCAAGTGTGTGCAGGTGTTCCCAATACCCAGCATGCAGTACCAACCTGCGCAGTTGGTACGATCCAACTAACATCACCAACATCTGTCGAGCCTCCGAGAGGTGCATCAGCTATATCATCTGAGTACGGGTAAACCATATCGAATATCGGTTTATCCTTTAGATTTCTTGCTATCTCCTTCGGCAATTTGCTGATTTCATTGGCCTTATCTTCTTCAGATAATGAAGCATGCAGCTGTTTGGCGAAACGAATTTCTTCTTCAGTATAAGATGGAACACCGACTTCTTCGAACACTTCAGCCATCTTAGCGTTAAGTGTCACATTGCCCATCAGATTGGAGCAGGCTTTATCAAACACAATCTCAACTTCCGTACCCGTCATAAGTGCAGCCCCTTTTGCGATATTACATACTCGTTCATAAATTTCTTGGACTTGAGGCGTTTTAGGGGCACGGATTAAATATAGCACCTCAGCTTCCGCTTGAACGACATTTGGCGAAAACCCACCAGTGTTCGTAATCGCATAATGGACTCTTGCTTCAGAAATGATATGCTCACGCAAGTAGTTGACCCCTACATTCATGAGCTCTACAGCATCCAGTGCACTTCTTCCCAAATGAGGTTGAACGGCAGCGTGTGCACTCTTTCCTTTGAATTTGAAGTAAACTTGGCAGTTTGCCAGAGAATTTCCAGGTAAGATCGTATTCGTAGTCCAAGGGTGCCAGCTTAAAGCAAAGTCAACATCGTTAAAACATCCTTCGCGTGCCATATATGTCTTACCTGAACCGCCTTCTTCAGCTGGACAACCGTAATACTTGACCGTTCCTTGCAGACCTTCTTTTTCCATCATATCTTTCAGAGCGACCGCAGCAGCAAGCGAACCGGTTCCTAGAAGATTATGTCCACAACCATGTCCATTTCCACCTGGTTCAATTGGATCGTAGACGGAAACCCCGCTCTTTTGACTTAGTCCGGAAAGCGCATCGTATTCCCCAAGTATGGCGACAACGGGGCTTCCAGAACCATAACTGCCAACAAAAGCTGTATCAATGCCTGCGAGTCCTTTTTGAACTGAAAACCCCTCTGATTCAAGAGAACGACAAATGAGGTCTGCAGAACGGAACTCATCGAAACGTGTTTCGGCAAACTCCCAAATTTGGTTGCTCATACTAATCCATTTATCTTTTTTTTCGTCAATTAAATTTATAATGTGATGAATATCCATTACGCCGCTTCTCTCCCTGCTGCATTTTCAGTTGAATTTAACTTTAAGAACAAGCTTGCAATAATTGAAATGAAAAGTGATCCAATTAATAAAGTGAAAGCCCCGTTATAGGATCCATTAAATAAAGTAAGCGTATATCCGATTAGGGTTGGTGCAATCGTACCAGCCATTTGTCCACCAAAATACATGATACCAATGGTCGAACCCATTGTATTTTGTGGAAAATATTTTAACGGAAGGGCAAGTACAACCGAAAGGAGTCCTACACCAAAATAAGCCAAACAAAGGAATGTAAGTGCCATCGATATAGATTCGGCACTCATTGTAAAATATAGAGCGACCATGCCAATGATTGCACCAGTGATAATGATAAACTTTTCTTTTCCTGCAGCAATTTTATCCAATGCCCATGAGCTGAGGATAATAGCGATGATCGAACATGCAACCGGCAGCATGGAAATGAATCCTGTTTTGACAAGTTCAAGCCCACGTACGTTTACCCAATAAGAAGGAAGCCATGAGTTTAATCCCCAGTTTACCATGCTCATACCAAAGTAGATCAGCATCAGCAACCAAGCTGTAGGGTTTTTCAAAACCTTCAAATAAGATACTTTTTGTTTTTTTGCCGTACCAGTTTGTTGCGCTCTATCCGGCAAGTATTTCCAAAGTAAAAGAAGGAAAACAAACCCGAGTGCCCCAAAAATGTAGAACATTATGTTCCAGCCGACACTTTGAATAAGCACTGCTGCAAGCAAGACAGCTATGATTGACCCGATTTGAGTGGATGCAGATAACACTCCTTTTGCCCTTCCACGTTCTTCCTTCGGAAAATTTTCTGCCAATGCTACAGAACTTGCGGATGGAAAGCTTCCTTCTCCAATTCCAAATAGGAAGCGAATAATGATCAGTGAAACAAATGACCAAGCAAAGCCGGTAAAAATAGTAAAGATTGACCAAACAAGCAATGAAATAAGAATGACTTTTTTCGAACCGTATTTATCTGTCAGCCAACCTCCAAGTAATTGCATTAAGGCATAGGCAAGAAAGAAACTACTAATGACCATTCCACCTTGAGTAGGTGTTAAACTGAATTCTTTAGAAATGGCGATAATTGCTACGCTCATGGAGTTTTTGTCTAAATAATTGACAACCCATGTTAAAAATAGAAGAGTTAAAACGGTGGTTTTTGTTTTATTATTGTAAATGTTTTCTTTCATAAAAGTTCCCCTTTCATTTTCCTTTTTAGAGTTCTTTTTTAGAAACCTAAAAATACTCTATTTATTTTTAGACCTATTTAAGACATTTCTTAAAATAAATTATATCAATCATTTTTCGTAATAACAAGAAAATTCTGATTAGATGATTGATTGGTTGGTGAAGGATAAAGTTAGGAGTATAATTAGAGTTGGGAACTTACGGTTGGAGAAGGGAACGAGTATTATTATGATTAAACTTGGTGTAATCACCGCGCACCATTCTATTTTTGAAATTAAACAGATTGAACCGCTTATTCAAGATCAATGTGAGTTAACATTTATCCCATATCGTTTAATTGGCGAGATTCAAGAGCTGTATGAGCGCAATCATCTATTTTATGATGGAATTCTTTTTAGCGGGGCTTTAGGTTATAATATTTTGCAACAAAAATTTACCGAATTTACTACCCCTACCTATTTCTTAGATATTCCTGAAGGGGATTTTTATAAACGCTTGTTTTCTATTAGTAATTCTAATAAAAATTTAAACTTTGCTCGAGTTTGTATGGATTTAATAAGTGAAGAAAATAATTATATGGGGCTAAAAGGAGTGCTAAAGGAAGAAGAATTTCCTTTTTGTTTGCAATTGGAATATACAACAGCTCTTTACGAACGTGCGTTTCAGCAACATTTGTCATTATGGAATCAAGGAAAGATTGATTTAGTTATTACTCGTATAAGTAATATTGTAAATCTATTGAATCAGGCAGGCATACCAAACATTTTTATCTTTCCTTCCAAAGAGTCAATGTTAGAACAGGTGAAACATATTATTAATGAATTGCAAATTTCTAATTTGTTAGAGAATCAAGGGGCAATCGGTGTGGTTACAATTAAGGGACAAGAAAATATGTCTGACCTTGAGCTCAAACAAATCATGCTTCATAAAGCACTTTTAGAATTTAACGAAAAAGAAAATGTTTTGTCTGTTATTCAGAGAAAGCATGCAAGTTTTGAAATTATTACCTCCCAGTCAGACTTAAAAACATTGACGAACGACTTTACTACCTGTTCAGTCCTTCAGTATCTGAACGAAACACTCCCCTTTCATGTGAATATAGGGTGGGGAATCGGAACAACATTCTACCAAGCTAAGATGTCTGCTCAAACGGCAAATAATCAAGCTAAATCCATGGATTTACCATGTGCCTATGTGATTACTGCAAACGAGGAGGTAATTGGTCCATTAGGAGATGATACCTGTCTGCACTTTACGAATAAGGTTGACCCACAATTACAAAAATTAAGTGAAACATTAAGTGTTTCGATTCTTCAAATCAAAAAAATCATGGCTTTGATTTCCAAGCTGAAGACAAATGAACTTACAGCGGAAGATTTGGCTTATCAACTAGGACTTACCTTACGTCAGGCTAACCGGATTTTAAATAAATTAGAGGATAAAGGTGCTGCCAAGATATCATACAGAAAACAGGAAAAACTTAGAGGAAGACCTAAAAAGATTTACAAGATAGACTTTACAGAGGTATCTATCTCATAAAAAGTACTTATTATTGTAGCTTTGAAATAAAGATTAAAAGTATTGTTTGAACTTACACATACGGCAATTAAAAAGAATCCATTTTGAAAAAAGATTGATCAAAATGGATTCCTCTTTTTGGATTTGAATTTATTTTTTCAAAAAAATTACCAAACTATGAGAACCTTGAAACACAAAAAAAGGACGCTTTCTTTACTCAGGAAAAGCGCCCGATTCTTGTATAAGCTACTACAATAATGTTCTGATTTAGCCATTGGAATAATCTCTGTATACATTTATGAGAGAATCAAAAATATAGCTTCCACCCCTTTTAAAAAACCATCTCTACGATCTACGTATTCGATATCGTTATAGCTCCTTAGGGATTAAAAGTAATTCATTTCCTTATTGATACCCTATATATCTACTAAAAACGGGGATATTTTTTTGTCTATATGAACGAATTTTTAGGATACCTTTTAACATCCAGCAAATAAAAAAAGTCAAAATGACTGCTTATGTCGCATTGACTTTTTTAAGGATTACGATTTATTTGTTTTTCTCTTTTCAATTTCTTTTTTCACAAAAGGAATTACCTTTTCTTTTACTATTTTTTGTACTTTTGGATCATTTATTAATTTTTTTAATTTGTTTTTCAACACATTCATACCTCCGATTTATTAAATTTGGGGTTAACTAATATGGAGATGTGTACTTAAAGGAATAAAAGATTCTTCTATCATATGGCTATTGTACCTTAAGAATACACTGTGTCTTATAGGAGACAGACAACCAATGTGAAAGAAACAGATTAATTACAAAAAACAGAAATATTTGGTAACCCTCATCATAAACAAAAGCCGAACTTCCCTTATAGTAGGAAAGAATTTCCTTGTTTTTATAGGGAAGTGCTATTGTTTTAGCATCACTGTCCCATAATATATTTTGTCCAATAGTGACAAATTTACGAGGAGGGAATAATATGCATTTATTTTTTTATCACTCGGTGTTATACCACAATCGCGCCCTATAATGGAATAAAACATCAGTTTCTATTAACTTGAGTTGGGGTCTGACCCCAAAATTTAAGTGCCGATTCTAAAGATGACGTTATTTCTGTTGTCTTGCTCTTGTACATGCTTATCTCATAGATAAAAAGAATTTATCCTAGTTGAAGTAGTTTGAAATTACCCATATACCTTACAGAACTATCATATCAGAACCGCGAGAACCGTCCCCATAGTCCGCCCACTAAAAAAGAGAAGTGTTGGTAACACTTCTCCCTGCAACTCTATTCTACCATTTTCTATCTAATAACCTATCAATCCTCGACAAAAATCGGGGAGTGACAGGCACCATAGCCATCAAGCGAATTTTTCGACAATAGCGGGAATTTTGTCTACTCTTGTGATTCCTAATTCGCTGCTAAATTACATTCTAAAAAAGTGCATACTTTAATAAGCCTTCAAAACTAGGCTTTTTTTTAATATTTATGTTCACAAAATCGCTTAAGCAGCTTTCATATTGCCTTTTTCGAACACGCCAAGAAGGATCTCAAAAGGGGTCCTTTTCTTCCGTCGTTTCGCTTTTTGTCCGTTTTTTTCTACCTGTTCAAACATAACCTCTATATTGGCTAAAAGAGCCTCACCTCCTTCCATTAACGCCTGGTAAAGTGTGGCGAGGAATTCCTTTATGATGGAGAAGGCCTTAAATTCGCTTATTTCTTTCTCCTTTTTTAAGTAAAGAAGTTCTCGAATTTTAAATGCTAAAGTAGATGTGATAAGTAGTGATATAAGGGTCCCATAAAGATGGCATTCGAATCGTTCTACTTTCATTTTCTTTACTTTATTTATATCGTATATCGATTTCCATGCCTTAAATAAAATTTCTATTTGCCATCTGAGAGAATATAGAGGTTGTATTTTTTTCTTTGAAATTACATTATATGGTATATTAGTTATGAACATGTTCAATCCTGAGAGCTTTTTGGTTTGGTGTGAAAATTTCACACCATTTTTTATTTCTTTTCTTTTCCTCTTTTTTAACCTCTTTTCCGTCTGTTCATCCGTTAATTTACACAAAATGAGCCGTGGGATTTTCAGCTTTCCCTTCCCTGCATAGATATTTTCTATTTCTCTTGTCTCACCAATCTCCATCTCTTCCATTATTTTTTCTATGTCTAATCTGACGAAATTCTCCATTCCATCCTTGACATAAGCAAGTATTTTCGTTGTCGCCCTTGAAATATAATAGGCTTCTGCTTCACTAATCGATCTCAGGGTTTTATAAGAAAAATATCCTAAATCACGAATAATCAAATCAAACTTTTGGATGGTACTCATAATCTCTTCTGCAAAAACGTGATCACTATCCAACTGATCTTGTACAACAAGATGCAAAAGTTCCCCCTTAAGCAGCTCGTACTCCAGTTGAATCCTGACACCTGATTTGTGATATCCGAAGTATTTTTCCTGATAGACTGTGGCCAGTTCAAAGGAAGTGGAATCCAATATTCGGATTCGGCCAATTTTTGGATGACGAAGACTTGGGAGAAGATCGGATAAGAGCTGTTTTGAAATGAGTGAAGAAAAAACATCCTTCAATAAATTTACTCCGGCTGCGCAAAATCGTTGGTTTAACCCTTCTGTACTAAGGGAAATGTTTCTTTCGGAGGCTAAAACACCACATAATTGGGTTAACGACTTTTTTCCTGACTGATGATTCAGAAACCCGCAAAGTGCAATAAAATCCTTAGGTTTGAATTTGCTGGACCTCTGAAGAAACAAATCTTTTCTAGCCAAATCATTGAGGAAATTAGGGCTAAAAATCTTGGTCAACTCGTCGGAAATTAGTTGAAAATCCTCTTCCACTCTCAGTTTACGATTTAACATAATAAAGACCTACCTTTCTTTAGGTTTCAAAGAAAGAATAGGTCCATTTTGGTAAAATTGAAAGTTATTCGCTTAGCTTGATGGCTATGGTGACAGGCACCATAGCCATTGGACAATTTCCAATTTGTGAAACAATAATGAAATACGTTTGGTGACCGTGGCACTTAGTTTTGGTAAGCCCTTTCATCCCGAAACATTTCTAACTGGTGGTCTCCCTTTTTTGCTGCAACCATAAGGCTCATGATTAAGAGCACTGAAAAGGAACCGACGAATAGACCTGCAAGAAATATAAACATATTATTACCTCCTAATAGTGTTTTATAATTCGTAGGAAGGTGATCATATTCGGCATCTGGCTGGCCTAGTTTCACGAAACCTTAGCCCCTATAGTTTTGCGCCACCATCTTTCAATGGATTTGCCCTTTCGTACGAACTATGTATTTACCAGTTAAATATATCATTAATTACTTGCAGGTAATAGACCAATTACCCATTTAAAAATAATAAAAATACAAAAACAGATAAAATGTGCTATAATTCGACAAAATTTTTAGATTGTCTAAATTCTACAATTAACTATTCTTAATACCCCAAATCAGAATAATATCGTCTATTTTCGGAATCTCCCCACAGTCACCGGTATTCAACTAACAACGCAGGTGTTAGTTTTGAAATACACCACTAAAGGTAGTGGTATTTATCAAAAACAATAAAGCAGCCTGATAAATAATTCATCAGGCTGCTTCTTTTAGTTACTAGCAATAATAGGACTAGAAACCAACTTTGTATAAACAATATACCGGTCAGGTGCGTCCCCTATGAAGTCAAATGGGTAGCAGGTTGTTAGGGTAAGGGTTTCGTAATCGGTTGGCACCATGACGGTCATGTCGTCTGCAGGGACAATTTTAAAGTCAATGGCTTCGTAAACGAATTCCCCATATGGCGTATCAAAGGTCAGTTGTTCACCTAGTTTTAGGTTTTCTAGCTTCCTGAATACCGTATCCCGGTGTCCGCTTAAGATGACATTTCCACCTTGACCAGGCAGGGCACTGCCAGCGAAATGGCCTGCACCTTTTTTCAACTCATTGTCGTGTGTACCTTGGACAACAGGAACAGTTAAGTCAATGGAGGTAAATTGTAGTTCACCAATAGATGAACCTGGGTCCGGCAGTTTAGGCCAAGGCTGGTCAAACGTCTGATCAGGTAATTCTGGTTCGTATTCATCAACCACTTCGTGCGCTAACAAGACGGTCTGTTTTGATAAATCCCATCCAAAAAAGGCTACAATTCCAACACCAACTAGGATAAGCGCGACAGGGATGCTAAGAAGTACCCATTTCCACTTCTGAACCCACGTCTTTTTGCGCTTCTTTTTTCTTACCTTTTCCATGTTCGATTAAGCTTCAATTTCGGATTTGCGTACCAAGCGTGCTGCTGGTACAATCGCAATTCCGCCTAGTAGGATTAATAATCCGCCTAAAGCCATGTAATCTACGGTGTTGCTGTCTGTGTTAGGAAGTGGAGCATTTGGCATTGGAACGAAGGTTCCAGCTTTATCTAGTTGTTTTTTAGCTTGAACGGCACCTTTTAATGCGTTCATTTTTGCTTGAATGGCACTAATGGTTAAATCTTCTTTCTTCGGATCGACTATTGCTAGTACGTTTCCTTTTAGATCCTTTAACTGAATCACTAACGTAGATGATCCAGCCTTATAGGTTGTGATATCAATCGGATTGCCCTGCTCGTCCGTAATGGCTGCTTGAAGGTGTGCTAACTTAACGCTCTCTAGGAATAAGCGTGCAACTTCTACTTTCTGTGCATTAGGAAGATCTTCCGGATTGGCTGCACCCTTTAAAATTTGACTAACGGTTTGCGTATTAGCAAGAATTCCTTGATACTCAGCATCACTTAAATTAACAGATTGTAGATAAGCGTATAAATAATCTACTTCAGCAATATTTAACGCCTTTAATGAATCTACTAATTTTTGTGCCTGGGGATTGCTGTTACCTGCTGCAAGAACATCATTTCCTGGAAGTGCAGCAAATGCAGACAAGCTCAGGCTTAGTGCTGCGATAACAGAACCCCTTTTCAACGTTGCTTTTAAATTCAATTTTTCCACCCTCAATATTTTTATAGTTTCTATAAAAATAACATATTTTGCTAGATTTCTCAATCCAAAGTAGTAGTTAATGTAAATTATTGTAGAAATTTAAGAGACTTTTTCCTTACTCACTTTACATTTCCTCTTTTTGGTAATTAAATATAGTAGAAATAAAGCAATAAATGCGCCCAAGGAATCAATTAATACATCCCTAAATGCAGCAACTCTCCCAGGCATAAAGGATTGGTGCCATTCATCTGATAGTGCATAAAGAACGGTAAGAATCCATGAAAGGATATAGCCAAAACGAAAGGTTTCAAGGGACTTAAACAGTAAGACTGAGAGAATTCCAAAGACCATAACATGTGTGACCTTTCGAACGATGAGATTTAGCTCATTGATATTCTCAGCACTGGTAACAATTGTGTTGTTAACTGCATTTTGTTCCGTTACAACTGCTTTTTCAATTACCTTTGCGGTATTCTTCCCTGTGAAGTACGGCAATTGGGTAACGATGAATATGGCTGCCATCCAGGTAATGGCAGCAAGTATCCACCATTTTCTTTTACCCATAAACTAAACTCCTTTACATATCAACACCCATGGTCCTTTAACAATGTTTGTAGAAAAGACTACTGATCATATCAGACTTATTAAATCATTAGCTATTTTTTCAGCTTGATTATGGTGAATGGTTTCAATCCTTTTTGCCTTAGCTTTCAATTGATCAAACATTGATAAATCAATCTGATACGTTTTAAATTCTCCCCACTCCATTAGCTCACAGAGTTGTTGGTGTTTTAAATATTGAATGGTATTTTGGTCTTCTTTCATTGTCGGTCGATTCAGAATTAACAAAGGGACATTTGCACTGACTGCTTCACCCATCATTCCCCATCCAGCTTTCGAGATCACTAAATCAGCAGCTGCAATATAATTTTGAGATTCTAAATAATCTGCGGGTATTTGATAGACATTCTGACGGTCTACATGGACATTGGAAGATACAAGAAATATACAATTGGTGCTGTCCCAAATCGGTAATGGTTCAAGTGAACCTGCATCAATTTTCATCCCAAGGCCAAGGAAAATAACTTTCATATTTCCTTCAGGATCAACAGAGTTTCTAATTCTCTGAACTTCTTGTATATCTATATCTCTTGAAAAGAATCCGTATTCATTCGAATTCATACCCCAATGTTCCTGACTGCCCGATAAGGAGTAAAAGTATGTCATATTTTCATAGGCTTCTTTATAGGTGATTAACTCACTATTGTCTATTAATCCATGATAGGCGGTAAACCAGGTAAAGTTTGATATACCAACAGAAGGAATGCCTAAACTTTTAGCAGGTTCAAAAGGTAATGGTGAAATATCCGAAATAACTAAATCGACATGATGAAGTCTCAAGAACTCTCTTTCTTGTTCACTATGTTTTCCCCAATCTGCCTCGAAGTTTTTATACTCCTTGAGTAATAGAACTTTATCAGGATGGATTGAATCATTTTCTAGAAAGTATCCTATATCTGTCTTAATGTTTCTATAACTTACACGGGTTGAATTTAGAGATTCCTTAATAAAAGAAAGTGCATAGGAATGGCAGACAATGATTTTTACTTTAGGTTCTTCAAGAAGTTTCCTAATGATCGCAATACTCCGTGAAGCATGCCCATATCCATAATCAGAGATATAATAGGCAATGGTTTTCACTATTCTCCACCTCCATACAAAAAAGTGGGGAAAGAACCGTAGTTCTCTCCCCTAACTATTATAGAATAACTTTTGCTTTTGATTTTTGGAAGTGGTTAATGACATCCTCCCATTCAAAATACAAACGAGTAAAGTCTTCGTCACTAATACCGATACCTGTTTGGACTTCAACAAATTCCAACTCAGAAAATGCTTTAATACCATGTTTCTTGCCCGCAGGAAGGTGAACGATATCCCCCGCTTTTACTCGTGTTATATAGTCATCCAAGGCTAATTCGCCTTCTCCACGGACAATTGTCCAAACTTCATCACGTAAATTATGGTAATGATAGCTTGAATTCTTTCCTTCATGGATACAAATTCGTTTGGTTACCATTTCGTTTCCGTCATCATATTTTGCATAATCAAGTACACGAGACCAGCCCCAGATCCGCTCTTCATACATTGGAGGGTGTTCAAATGCACTTATTAATTCCTTAATTCTCGGACTAGAAGCCTTATCTGCAACTAGGATTCCGTCTGGACTTGCAGCAACAACAATATCTTTTACTCCTAGGACTGTAACAGGAATATCAAGTTCATTTATCAAATGGGTATTTTGGGTATCATCACTGATAATACCTTTTCCAATTTGAGAAGTTGCCATTTCCTCTGTTAACGTATTCCACGTTCCAAGATCCTTCCAATAGCCATCATAAGGAAGTGCCACAATATGATTCGCCTTCTCTACTACTTCATAATCAAAACTGATTTTAGGAAGATCTGTATACTGAAGTGAAAGTTTATCATAATGAAGAGGCAAACCTTTTTCTAGCAAAATATCTAGTAAGTACTTTAATTTAAAAGCAAATACTCCACAGTTCCAAAGTGCATTCAATTCAATAAGAGTTTGAGCTTTTTCTTCACTTGGTTTCTCGGTAAAATGATTCACAGTAAAATATGAATCTCCTATTACATGATCCTTTGGAACAATGTATCCATATTTAGCAGATGGATAAGTTGGTTTCACACCGACTAATGCCAAATCTGCTTTAGAATCTAGTAAAACACTCTCGATTTCTTTTACTTTTTCAAAAAAGCCATCCTCCACATAAGGATCAACTGGTAATACCACAACTACTTCATCTTCTGATACATTTTGAATAGAATACAAATAAGAAGCAGCTAATGCAATGGCAGGGAAGGTATCTCGACGTTCTGGCTCTATGATTAGAGGTATATCCATCCCTAATTGTCTATGAATCATATCTCTTTGCATTTTAGAAGTTGCAATGACAGAAGAAGCAGCTAGACCCACTGTTTCCAGTTGACCCCATACACGCTGCACCATTGATTGCTTTTCTTCATTCTTACTCTCTAACACTTTTAAAAATTGTTTTGATCTTGTATCATTTGATAATGGCCATAGTCTCTTACCCGATCCTCCGGATAATAATACAAGCTTCATACTATCCCTCCATAAAAAAAACAGGCCACTTGGACCTGATTCGGTTTATAATACTTAAATTTGCTAATATACTATGCAAGAGAGTATTCAAAATTATTTATAGTTTCTCTACCAATGGAATCATATGTCAGGTTTGCCTTTTTTACACTTACTAGATCATAACAGTTTCTTCCATCAAGTATTATTGGTGTTCTCATTAGTTTATTGTATTTTGTTAAGTCAAATTCTTTGACTTCATCCCATTCAGTAAAGATAAAGCACACATCTGCATCCTTAATTGTATCTTCAATCGAATTACAGTAAGTAATTTCATCGGGATATATTTTCTTAAAGTTATCTACACCTACAGGATCCCATGCTTTTATATTAGCGCCATCCTCAAGCATAATTGGGATATTCACGAGTGTAGGTGCTTCCCTTAAATCGTCAGTTCCTGGTTTGAAAGTTAAACCTAGAACAGCTACATTCAACCCTTTGAAACTATCAAAATACTTACGAGATTTTTTTATCAATTTAAGCTTTTGATTTTCATTCACATCAATAGCAGCCTTAATAGTCTTTAATTCATTATCATGGAAGTTTGCTAGCCAGTGAAGCGCTTTTGTATCTTTAGGAAAACAAGAACCGCCGTAACCTATGCCTGCATTTAAGAAACGATTTCCAATACGGCTGTCATATCCCATTCCATGAGCAACATCTTCTATATCAGCCCCAATTATTTCACAGAGGTTAGCTATTTCATTAATAAATGATATTTTAAGAGCTAAAAAATCATTGGATGCATATTTGATCATCTCGGCACTTTTCCTATTTGTAACCACAATCGGTGCATCAAAATCTTTATAAACCTCTTGCAAAACTCCACCTGCATATGAATCTTCGACACCTATAACAATTCGTGAAGCATGCAGTGTATCTTTTACGGCAGTACCTTGTGCCAAAAACTCAGGATTAGAAGCTACATATACATTTACATCATGTACCAACCTGGATTTAATCATTTCTTCAATCTTGTCATTTGTACCTATTGGTACGGTTGATTTAACAACGACGACACAATCTTTCTCAATACTTCTTGCAATTTGTTCAGCTACGCCATAAACATAACTTAAATTAGCCGAACCATCCTGTTTTTCTGGTGTTCCAACCCCTATGAAAATAACATCTGCATCTTTATATGCTTCTTTATACTCTCTTGTAAAATTCAATCTTTCTATATTTTTAGCAAGTAATTCTTCAAGGCCTGGTTCATAAATAGGGGAAATCCCTGCCTTCATTAAAGCAACTTTTTTATCATCTATATCTACACAAGTAACAGAATGCTTATGTTCCGCCAGACAAACTCCCGTAACTAAGCCAACATACCCAGTTCCAGCAACAGCAATTTTCATTTTTTCACACCTTCACTATATTAATATTTCTTATTTAATGCACCTTGATGCTTGGTTAAGTACTTAACCACTATAATAATACTATATTTCAGCCCTTCCTAATAAACCCAATTTGTTCCTTCATGCGAACCTAATGATTGAACTAAAATTAAATGTATCACTATCATCATGAACAATGGTTACAGTCACAGGAGACAGTCAATGTTAAAAGGAAGGCATCAAACTTAAGAACAACGCCTTTATCCTCTTTATTTATAAACTTCAGATAAAAAGTATATGAAACTCTAATGAAGTGTACAAATGGAAATAATCAACCAATACAAAACCGGTTGACTCTTTTCTATTTATAGCGTGATGCCTTCCTCGAACAAAAATCCTACTATTCTACAATTTTGACAAAAAACGAGTAGTGACATGCACCAAGATTATGAGAGGGGGAATTTTCACTTATCTTTTATAAGTTCTATTTGACACTTATTTATCAAACCCACTAGTAATTCCCTGTCTCGTCTTTCAAGAAGTTATACCATATTAAGTTCGTACAAAAGCTTTTGCATAGTTATTTTAATAATATATTGACTATCTACCCATCTTATTATGATAGATAGTGATTAATGCCATAATTACAATAACAGTTTCAGTTCCAGACTTTATTTCGAAAAAATCTTCATCAATCGGAACCTTAAGTTTTTTTAGATTTCCAAATGCTTTTTCTAGTAAACATGTATTTACCAGTACCACGTTTGTATTCTTTTATTCATTATAATTAGATGCATGATAGCCATATTTCTAGTTCGCTGTTACCTTTAGACCTCGGATTGGTTGTGCTTTTCATTTCAAAATACTTAGTGAACAGTTATTCGTGTTTTAGTATACGTTTCCCACTTTCTATCCCGTCTTCAATTTTATTATGAATAATTATGTCTAACTTCGGTAATCAAACTGAAGATATTAATTCGGCTTACCCTTTGATAGTATTCCCTTTGTAAAAACAAAAGTCATTGAATACTTTCAAGTAACGGACTACATGCATATTGTTCATATTTGATTGTATAGTTTTGACTATACTTTTACTGTAATCATACCCAACCTAATTGTATCACAGAATATAAAGGGAAATATCATGGCTATTCCAAGCTATTTCCCCTAAATTAAAAGAGTAGTATTGAGAGAAAAGCAATTATCAATTATAAAATAATTAATTGCAAATTAGTCTTCATTAAACTTAACCAACTTTAGAATTTGTTCTTATATACTTGTTTAACCATATTGTCTGGAAGACACAATATGGAATCATTGCAATTGTCTGCGCAACTAAAACCATGGAATAATGGCTGATTATTCTTGTAAATACATATGATAAAGAAACCAACAAAGCTACAGCAATTATCATTGATACGTATTGTACTCTCAATTCATTTAATCCATTACATATCTGGGCATTCAAAGCATACATCATCATTACACCAATATTAATTATAAATACTATTTGGATTGGTATACTTGCTACAATAGATTGATCACCTAACCAGAAATCAAATACCGGCTGCATTATAAGCAATAGTCCAAATTGAGAAATAAACATTAATAATAATACTAATCTCAATTTTTTAATTAACTTACTAAGCCATTTGAAGTTTCCATCATTTTTTGCCTTGGTAGCTGATGACCAAATTGGAGTCATAATTATCATAAAGACCATATATACTTGAAAATATATTTTATTATAGATATTGTATTCAACGACGCTATCAGGCCCTACTAACATAGTAATTAGATACACAACAAAAGAAGATCCTACAAGCATACCTAAAATTTGCAATCCCAAAAAGGCACTACCTATCTTAAATGTTTCGATTGTACAAACCTTATCAAAATAATGAATATTCGGCTTCATGTTTTTCAGCGGCCCCAAAAACACCCATAATGTAGCAACAATTAAAGGTATATTTACTGCAAATAGATAGGTCTTGGAAAGTGCGACAATATCATTATTATTCCCATTAACATTCGCAAAAAGTACCCATATTAATAAAATAATATTCGTACAGAGTGAAAGAAAATTTGGTACATACGCTTTTTGCATAGCATAAAGTATTGAAGTTACTAATCTAAGAATAAACTGTAAAATAATAGTTAAATAGACTATCTTTACAGCCATTGTCAAGGTTAGTGAGTCAAGGTTTTTATACGGTATATTAAAGAAATCATTCCAATCAATAAAATCAACTAATATCCAAAGGGAAATACCAATTGGTATAAAGATTACAGTCAAAAAAATATAGGAAGAAGATATATATTTTTTTCCTTTTAATGTATCATTTGAACTTATACAGCTAACTAATTTATTTCTTAGTCCATTCCCAATGCCCATGTCAAAATACATTATCCATGAAAGTACCGATAACATAGTAAACCAGGTTCCCAAAATAGCGTCATCGTTAAAAAAATGTAAATATGCTGGCATTGTAAATAAACCGATTAGTAAAGAACCACCTTTAACCACAAAAGAATTAAAGATATTTAGTAAAACTACCTTGCTGTCTTTTTCTTTGGAGATACTTTTTTTATTCCACTGCATTAATATTATCCTCTATCCAACTTTTTAATAAATTTTGCAGGATTACCGGCCCAAATTTCATAGTCAGGTACTGATTTTGTGACAACCGAACCTGCTCCAATAACACTTTCACGACCAATTGTTACTCCTTTAAGAATTATTGAATGAGCACCTATAAAAGCTCCATCACAAATCCGTACTTCACCAACTTGTATAGTATCATCCTTATCGCTTATTCTTTTTACCATGCCTATTGAATGAAAATCGGTGTCGTAAATTTTAACACTTCCGCCAATTCTAACGTTATCACCTATTAATATTGATTTCATTGCTACGAGTGTACAATTAGACATTCCAACATTATTCCCAATTGTGATGGAGGCACCTTTGAATATTTGAATATTGCATCTTATATCCCCACCTATAGTATTATAGTCACTTCCCGAATTAACTCTCAAACGATCGCCCAATACCAATTTCCCTAAATTGACAATATGCAACTTACCGTTTATTTTCGGACAACCTTCTACTAATAACTCACCCGTTCTTGCCCCATGATATAAGACATATTTATTATGAATGCTATTAAATACTTTAAATATTTTTTTTAGTTTACCCATTTTTAATTCACCTCAGAGTCTTGGAGTTTATTAGGAATATTATTTAAAAATCTTTTTTCATTAATATACAAATAAGGCATTTTGCATATGTCCCCAAAAATGACTTATATCCCCCAAATCCAAGACTCTGAAAATTTTTCTTACAATAATATAATCCCGACCTTATTGGTAAACCTCTTTTTGATAAGAGGTTTTTTATCCGACTAATTCTACTTAAATTACTATCCCTGAATGTATTTTTGGGTGAATTCCTTTCACAGGTACCTATAAAGTCAGTTGCGACATAAATTGGAATTTCTGATCTTTTCATCATTAATGAATAATCATAATCACCATGGGCATGTTCATAATAATTATCTATAATTCCAATTTTCTCAACAACACCTTTATCAATTAAAAAGCAATTCCAGTTTGCCAAATCACATTTTTGAATGTCACCAGTAGGATCAATGAATTCGGAACTTCCAATAATCTTACCACTATATGTTGTTGATAATTTATCTTCTGAACAAGTAGCGCCTACAATGCCGCAAACTTGCTTTGCCCTTTGATGAGAATCAAGCATAATTTCAATGGCTTTATCAAAAAAAGCAACATCATCATTAATCATCAAATAGTAATCGTACCCTTTTTCTACTGCCTTTAGCATAGCAAGGTGCATACCTCTGCTCCAAAATAAATCACCAGTACCGTTTACGATATAAGCTTTCAATTCAAGTTCATTTATTGCTTCAGCAGTACCATCCGTTGATGCATCATCACAAAGATAAAAATCCAACTCATAGTTTCTTCCAACATTGAGACTTATAAACGCCTGCAATGTTTTTTCTTTTCGATTGTATGATGTTGTAATCACAGCTATTTTCATGAAAACTATTCCTATCCTTCGAATTTTTATAAATAAATTTTCAAAATCAGCTTTAGGCATCGCCAATTAATTATATTATATTTTAAAGCTTGCTTAAGGGCTCCCTTACCCTCTTTCTTCTTTTTATATTTCAAATAGTGCATACCAAGCCGATAGTATAAACGTGACATAATCATTTTGTTTTTCCAGCTAGTGATTCTACCATCCAAAAGATAATTTGGCATTTTCTCAATGATCCGATTACAACCTTGTATGACATTTTCACCATTATTACTCATGCGTGTACCATGAAAATATTGAGTCAGAAGTACTTCAGAAACGTATCCTATTTTTCCACTGTTAATAATCCTGATATATATATCCCAGTCTTGACAACTTCGCAAATCAATATCAAACATTCCAATATCGATTAACGTAGTACGCTTAGCCATTAAACAAGAGGTTGTTCCTAAGTAATTACCAACATAAATGTCAGAGGTTTTGCATTTTAAAGCTTTATTATTTATTGCTACCACTTGGCCCGTCTCAAACTGTACCATGTCATAATTGCAAAATACCGCTACTAATGATGAATCATTCCTAAAAAGTTCTAATTGTCTCTCAATTTTTTCAGATTTCCAGACATCATCACTATCTAGAAATGCGATAAACTCTCCGTTCGAGTTCTTAATACCAGTATTCCTAGCTCCACCACCGCCTAAATTAGTTTTATGTTTAATGTATATAATCCGTATATCCTTTTCTATATATTCGTTCACAACTCGCTCGGTATCGTCACTAGAATTATCATCGACAACAATTATTTCCAAATTGGTATAAGTTTGGGCAAGAATACTATCTAATGAAAAACCTATTAAAGCTTCTCTATTATATGTTGGTATAACTATCGACACCAAAGGATCAATCATTCATGCGTCTCCTCCCTAATTAAAGTAATATATAAACCATCTACATAGAAAAAATAGATTTATATGGGAAAGTAGCTCCGGCATTTCCAAAATAATACATTTTCAAATAAACTATAAAATAGATTAATATAATAAGAGCACCATAGAGAATACGGTTCTTTCCGTTTCTAACCTTAGACAATAATAATGGTATATACGTAATCTGTATTGCTGAGAACATCATTATTACTCTATTAGTATTCGGAATAATTGGAGCAAGTACACTTAGGACTAATGCTATAAACTGAATTGAATAAAATATATCAAATAATTTTCTCTCACTTTTATCCATTATTTTATACTTTTTCTCAATATATATGGCAAAAAGGCAAATAAATAGATTCAATAGGAGATACATATAATTGTTTCCTGAATTATCATAAACACTACCAAAATATGAATGGTAGAAATCTAATCTTTGAAATATATCGATGAGAACTGGCCTAATTTGATCTAAAAATAAGCGTAAGACTAATACGACCATTGTATATGTTAATTTCCTTTTGAATTCAAATTTATCCGTACCCAAAAAATATAATAATAAGAAAATTAACGATGATGTATGAAATAGTGAAGCAAATGTAATTGCAATTACATATTTCAGCATTTTTCTTTCAATTAAAAATTGTATAGCATATAAAAATATTGCCACAGCAATCGATTGACGCATGATATTAAGGGAGCCATTGAAAAAGCCAGTTACTACGATAAGGAATACACTCAGTGCTATGTTAGGAGATAACCTCTCAATATGTTTATATAAAAAAAACATAATAAGGAAATGGGTAAAAACAAATAGCCATTGATAAGAACCTAGAAAACTCGAAAATTTAATCAAAGCTTCAAATAAAGGTTCTAAATCAATATAACTATATTGACCACTCATGACATTAGGAATATATTTTTGTATATACCCCATATAATCGGTACCTACATCATATCTTAGTCCAGCAACAAGAAACGGAAAAAGAAATGATAAAAACATAAAAAAATTAAAAATTAATTTCTTCTTAGTTATTCGTAACCCAATGCGATTTTGCTTCCTTTTTATATTTCTATCGTTATATCTATTTGCCATCCCTGCAAATAATGTCATAAAGAAAGTCATAACTACATAAACCATTACTATTTCACCTTATCCAAATATATTTGATTAAGTGAGAAAAATGTAATCGATTTGTATTCTCACTCCTCATCTCTGATGCGCTTTCGATTCCCTTTTTATATTCATTTTCCCATCCATTTCTTTTGGCCTTTAGAAAATAACCGAACCTATAATAAAGCTCAAAAAATGGAACAAATATTTTTGGAAACAAGCTACGTACAATAAAGAGCCTATTACGAACTTGATAGTAGAATCTACCAGCGTCAGAATTTCGTCCATTTCCCTTAACCCGATGTAGAATCTCAATAGTACCATCATAATACACTGGTTTTTTCCCTCCAGACAGCACTTTAAGAATTAGCTCAGTTTCCTCTCCCCAGAAAAACAAAACATCTGAGTATCCACCAATTTCTTCAAAGATAGACTTCTTAATAGCATGACCACACCCTATGAAAAACTTTGCTTCGAAAGTCTTATTCACGCACTGCAATCTTCTTTTTCCATAAGGCCAGTTATACATAGCACCTTCTAGATTTGTTATCTTGAATGCAAACAGATCATACTTTTCCTGTGTTTTCATCAAATTATAGATTGTGTTTAACGAGTCTTTTTTAACGAAATTTGCATCATCATCAATAAAAATCAAATACTCATATTGAGCATGCTTTACGCCAACATTTCTGCCACCGGCGACTCCTAAATTTTGTGTTAGACGGACATATTTAACATTTTTTGTATCAGTTTCGAAAAGTTGATCAGTCCCATCGCTTGAGTTCTGATCTATAATAATAACTTCCCATGGGTGATAACATTCTAACTCCCCTAATAGATTCAAAGTATATTCTAAATCCTTTTTTCTATTAAAAGTAATGATAATAATAGAAATACCATCATTTGTTCCACATTTCTTCATACTCTCACCCAACTATCTGGAAGAATATCTATGGAATCTGCTGGAGCACTATTAGTCCATCTTGAAGGAGCAACAATAATTTTGTTAGGATTATTATTAAGCCACGCTCCCCACCAACTAAATGAACTATTTGCAATTACATTATGTTTGCAAAGGCTCATCAGATGCATATCCCTAAAACTATTTGCATCGCTGTTTATATTAACAAAAGTCATATTTGGGAAATGAATATTATCTTTTACCCAGTCCAAGTCATTTGAAAATACAAATATCTTAAAACTATCTCCTATCTTTGCACGAAGATATTCGTACGCTTTCAAATAGTAATCAACATCACAAATTCCTTTATATAGTGGATGATTTAAATAATCTCCTCTTCTTATATGAAAACTTACAGAGTTAGTAGTCATAATTTCTTGCGCCATTTTCTGTAATTCATTATCAGTGATTTTAGGGAATCGGAAACATTTGGCAATTACATCTCTTATATCTTGGAAATACTTTTCAGTTTGCCAATATCCACGCAAATACTTTTCATCTTGAACCAGAACATCAGGACAAAATGATGTTGTTTTTTCTATAAAAACACTCTTCTTGCATAAGGGCGTTTTTTGAATCCATCTTGTAATCCGGTTATCCCTACGATATCCGTATCTTTTTATCTCATCTAAGGTTGCTATATCACCATTGATGCCAAAAACTTTATTAAGCTCATAATTATTGTGTATTTGATAATAACTATATTTAGATACATCTAATTTGATTTGTTTTCCTCTATGTTTAAATGCCATACAAAGAGCATATTGAAACATCTGGTTACCCAAACCACCACTTATTGCTACAATATTCATTATCTCTGCTCCTTTAAAAATTTTTTGACATTTAAATTTTGTATTATTTTAATGCCTTTGTACAAAGAATCTTTCCCATTCATCGTTAATACGTTCGGGGTTGAATCTATCGTTAATTTTGATATTTTTGCTTTCTTCAGTCTGTTTTTCCATCACATCGTAAAATGAACCGATTACCTTTGCAGGTATCCCCCCCACCACGGTTCCGGGAGGAACATCTTTTGTAACTAAGCTTCCAGCTGCAACAATAGCATTTGGTCCTATACGAACGTTAGGCATAATTTTGGAACCCAATCCAATAAAACAGTTGTCCATAATCTCGATGCATCCTAAATGCTGAAAATGTTTTCTCTTATCAATTCTCCGTAACATTAAATAGATTACATCGTGATTAATGAAAGTGACATCCGCAGCCACAATCAATAATACTTCAAAAATTTAATATCATCTTACGTTATCCAGTAAAAATGATTCAATCGAAGTAATTATATTCTTGGTATTGGAGAAATATGGAATAAAGTTAGTGGCTTTTACTGTAGTAATAGCCTCATCTAATTGATCGATATCATTACATGCACAAATCAAATTCATTCCATTAAATTGATCTATTAATTGCAACTGATGGTCATCAACATGTTCACCATACATAGCCCTTCTTGGTACAGCAATAACTTTTTTTCCTAGTTTAATGGATCCAATAATTGCACCTGTTCCACCATGTGTTATTAAAATTTGTGATTTCTTTGTAATTGATGCATACTCAGTGCGATCAAGAAACTGCTTAAACTGATAGTTCTGTGGCTGATAGTCACTGTAGCCTATTTGAGCAAATACATCCTCTTGTATTACTCCTGTTTCAATAAGTTTATCTATTTTAATAAGTAACCTATTAAATTGAAACTTCTGTGATCCCAACGTTACAAAAATCATAGTAATCTAACATCCTTTCTAATAGATTCCTCCCTTATAAATTGCACCTGGATATATATCTAACATTTCGCTCCATTGAACATAGAACTGATCGGCATATTTATATAATAATTTTCCGGTTAGTGTTGGAGATGTAACCTTAGCGAAAGATTCTATATATACTAATTTCTTTCTAGCTAGTTTAGCTATTAAGCATATTGGTATCATTGCTAGAACGCCCGTACAGATTACTACATCTGGTCTTTCTTTAATAAATATCCCAAGTGAAAGAATAGAATTATATATCATGCGAGGAATAAAACTATGTTCTTTTCTATTTACTTGTTGCATGTAATACATTCTCTTTCCCTTTTCGCTAGTGTTATAAAATGTTTTTTCAGTTATGATAAATGTATCGTACTTATCCATCAGAGGTTTTAGCATCATAATTTGCTCATAATGACCACCTGATGACGCTGCAAAACATATCTTTAATCTTTTACGGTCCCCATCGCTCACTGTAATTTCCAATATTTCATACCTCCTCCGACGCATATATATTATATTCAGGTGAACTCATACAATTTTTTATAACGCACGCTATAATAACAAAGACTCTTAAAAATGATCCTAATTAATTGTAATTGACATTAATATATCAATATTCCCTCAAAAATCTCCTAAGATTTTTAGCAAACTACTTTTATTAAAAAGAAATTGAGGTAGATATTTTTTCTACCTCACATTCCAAACCATATTTATTAATCAAACATCTTTTTAATTTTATCTTCTTTTTCTACTTTCTTCATATCTGCTGTAACCATGATTCGAACTAATTCTTCGAATGACGTTTTTGTTGGATTCCAACCTAATAATGTTTTCGACTTTGTAGGATCACCTAATAATTGCTCAACTTCAGCAGGTCGGAAGAATTTAGGATCAACTTCAACAATTACTTCTCCAGTTGCTTTGTTAATACCTATTTCCTCTACACCATGACCAGTCCATTCAATTTCAACACCTACATGTTTGAATGATAACTCTACGAATTCACGTACAGTATGCATTTCCCCAGTAGCAA
The DNA here is from genome assembly GCF_055502545.1 of Bacillus sp. CZDM1. Taxonomy (NCBI): domain Bacteria; kingdom Bacillati; phylum Bacillota; class Bacilli; order Caryophanales; family Bacillaceae; genus Bacillus; species Bacillus sp. CZDM1. The sequence continues at coordinate 42,542 of NZ_JBUESO010000006.1, forward strand.
TCACGAAATCCTCTGGCTTATCATGCTGAAGGATTAACCACATACATTCAACATAATCTTTCGCATAACCCCAGTCACGCAAAGAATCCAAGTTACCCAATGTTAATTTCTTTTGTTTACCTTGAGCAATACGAGCTGCAGCAAGAGTAATCTTTCGAGTTACGAATGTTTCACCACGACGCTCTGACTCATGGTTGAATAATATCCCATTAACTGCAAACATGTTATAAGATTCACGGTAGTTCTTAGTAATCCAGAATCCATAGATTTTAGCCACTCCATATGGAGAACGTGGATAAAATGGTGTTGTTTCTTTTTGTGGGACTTCTTGAACTTTCCCGTATAACTCAGATGTTGAGGCTTGATATACACGTGTTTTTTCAGTAAGACCTAAAATACGGACTGCTTCAAGTATATTCAAGGTCCCTTTTGCATCTACATCTAATGTATATCCAGGCATGTCAAACGAAACACGTACGTGTGATTGTGCAGCCAAATTGTAGATCTCATCAGGCTGAATTTCACCAATAATACGAGTAACATTTAATGCATCTGTAACATCCCCATAATGAAGATGGAAATTTGTATTATCTAATAAAGCTTTTGCTTCTTCTTCTGTAAGAAGGTCCTCCAAACGCTCTTGGTTATAAGAAGAGCTGCGACGAATCACACCGTGTACTTCGTAACCCTTTTCTAATAAAAGTTCTGCTAAGTATGAACCGTCTTGTCCAGTAACACCTGTAATTAATGCCTTTTTCATTTTGTCCTCCGATATATGTTTAATTTACTTTTGTAAGTTCGTTTTCCAAGAACCAGTTATAAGCCTTCTTAAGTCCTTCATCTAATGAGATAGAAGCTTTCCAGCCTAATGAGTTCAACTTTGTTACATCTACCAATTTTCTTGGCGTTCCGTCCGGTTTAGATATATCAAACTTAATTTCTCCCGTAAATCCAACTACTTCTTTAACTTTTCCTGCTAATTCTTTAATAGCGATATCTTCACCAACACCGATATTTACAATCTCATTACCAGCATAATTGTTCATGAGGTAGATACTTGCATCCGCAAGATCATCAGCATACAAAAACTCTCGTTTTGGTGAGCCTGTACCCCATACTTCTACAAATGGAGCATTGTTTTCTTTTGCTTCATGGAACTTACGGATTAATGCAGGCAAAACGTGAGAAGTGTGTAAATCGAAGTTATCATTCTCCCCGTACAGATTCGTTGGCATTACCGATATATATTGTGTTCCGTATTGACGATTATAGGATTCACACATTTTAATCCCTGCAATTTTTGCAATGGCATATGGTTCATTTGTTGGTTCAAGCAATCCAGTTAATAAGTACTCTTCTTTTAATGGCTGAGGTGCCATTTTAGGATAGATACATGTACTTCCAAGGAATAAAAGTTTTTCAACATTATTTCGGTAAGCGGCATCTATGATATTTGTTTGAATTAATAAGTTGTCACGGATAAAGTCTGCAGGATATTCATTATTTGCCACAATCCCGCCAACTTTAGCAGCAGCAAGGAATACAAATTCAGGTTTTTCATCTGCAAAGAAGCTATCTACTGCAAACTTGTCTCTCAAATCTAACTCTTTACTCGTACGATAGACAAGATTATTGTATCCTTTTTCATTAAGCATTCTAACTATTGCTGAACCGACAAGGCCACGATGGCCAGCCACATATATTTTCGAGTCATTCTTCATCATTTTTTCCTTACCTCTTTTCTAAAATGCGTCTTTTGAGCCAAATAATACTAGAACTGTTTTGAAAATAATTCTTATATCGAATATGAAGGTTCTTTTTTGAATATATTGTAGATCTAGTTCAACCATTTCACTAAAACCGAGACTATTTCTACCACTTACCTGCCAAAGACCTGTACACCCTGGAGTAACTAATAAACGCTGCTTATCATACGCAGTGTATTCCGCAACCTCTCTCGGAAGAGGAGGTCGAGGACCAACTAAGCTCATATCCCCTTTTAATACATTAAAAAGCTGAGGCAATTCATCGATACTCGTTTTCCGAATGAATTTCCCCACCTTTGTAATTCGAGGGTCATCCTTCATTTTAAACATAGCGCCGTTTATTTCATTGTATTTTAATAGTTCTGCAAGCTTTTCTTCAGCATTAGACACCATCGAGCGGAACTTATACATTTTAAATTCTCTTCCATTTAGCCCCACCCGCTTTTGTGAGAAATAGACACTTCCTTTTGGATCCTCAACTTTTATCAGGATGGCAATAATCACAAAAAGAGAACCTAAAAGGATAATTCCGCATAAAGAACCAAAGATGTCTACTAATCTTTTTGTAATGAGATATATCTTTCCATCATTTACATTCGTTATTTGCTTTTCTATATAGCCAACTTCTTGATTTGCTAAATTAGACAACCTAGACCCCTTCCTTCTCTATAACACTACTTTTTCTTTATCTAATGAACAAACTAGATTTTTCAAGTACTCTAGCATATCATCATGGAGGTCTTCGTGCTGCAATGCAAATTCAATCGTTGTCTTTACAAAACCAAACTTTTCACCAACATCATAACGTTGTCCTTCAAAGTCATAAGCAAATACTCTTTGAATTTCATTTAGTCTTTGGATGGCATCAGTTAACTGAATCTCGCCACCCGCTCCTTTTTCCTGACGGTCTAGGAACATGAAGATTTCTGGAGTTAAGATGTAGCGTCCCATAATGGCTAGATTAGAAGGAGCAGTTCCTGGTTTTGGTTTTTCTACAAAGTTACTAACCTGGTAACGACGTCCTTCTTGTGTAGATGGATCGATAATCCCATATCGGTGTGTATCTGAATCTGCTACTGTTTGAACACCAATTACGGAAGAGAAAGTATCTTCATATTGGTTGATCAACTGTTTTAAGCATGGTGTATCACTTTGAACAATGTCATCACCTAATAAAACAGCAAAAGGTTCATTTCCAATGAAGTTGCGTGCACACCATACTGCATGTCCAAGTCCCTTTGGTTCTTTTTGACGGATGTAGTGGATGTCTGCTAGTTTTGTTGGATATTGAACTTTTTCTAATAAGTCGTATTTTTCTTTATCAATTAAATTTTGTTCAAGCTCCATCGCATTATCGAAGTGGTCTTCAATCGCCCGCTTCCCTTTACCTGTTACAATGATAATATCCTCAATACCGGAAGCGACTGCTTCCTCGATTATGTACTGAATCGTTGGCTTATCTACGATTGGCAACATCTCTTTGGGCATTGCTTTTGTTGCTGGAAGGAATCTAGTTCCTAACCCTGCAGCCGGGATAATGGCTTTTCTAACTCTTTTCACTATTGGTTCCCCCTCTATCTATTTCTTTCGTTTATCTAAACATTTACAAAAAAATAAATACCTAATGGAAATGCAAGCGTTTACGAGAGCTTATCCTTTCATTAAGTATCTATTGGTTTTTTTTAAAAGCGGGCATCTAACCCAACCTCACATCATGCTTTTGACGACATGCGTCTAAGGATTGGAAGATGAAGCTTCCCTCCCACAGCATAACCGAGTGCTCCCATGGATAACGGACAGAGAGCATCGCCGTTTCAGGGTGTTAAGCCTGAAAGAAGTATAGTCATAGTCGTTCATTCTTATCAGCTTAGTAGGAATTTAAAATAGATTAAATAGCTTTTTTCGTTTGATTCGTTCTGGGTCTTCTTTATAGACATGCTTCCCATCAATAAGGAGGTTAGCATTTTCATCAAAGAGGTACACCATTTCATTTCCGAACTTTTTTTCAATGACACCAAAGGCGTCTCTCATTTTAAATGTACGTTTGTTTGTATTATGGGCGTCAGAAGCAATGAAGTGTGTTAGGTTCGCTTCTATTAATTGGATTGAAAAATTCCTGATTTTCTTACCGAAGTCTCCGCAGATGCTAGCAGCTGTGACTTGTGTCATAGCGCCTTTTTTTACTAATTGGTAAAGTAGTTCAGGACGTTCAATGATTTCCTGATTTCGTTCTGGATGAACAATGACTGGGATCAGCCCATTTATCTGCAGATCATAAAACAGTTTTTCCGTATACCTTGGTACATGGTTCGATGGAAATTCCACTAACAGATACGGTGTATGATTAACGGGTAGGATTTCTCCTGCCTTATAGCCTTCAACCATTTCACCATGGATCCGAACCTCCTGACCAGGTAATACCTCTAACTCTATCTTTTCTTCCCGTAACGTTTCGTTTAAGTCTTTCACTCTATCAATAATGGAATGCTTCGGATTTTCATAGGAGTTATTCATGTGATGGGGTGTTGCTACTATTCTTTGTATCCCCTGCTCTACAGCCTTCCTCGCCATGCTCAGACTATCAGAAAGAGACTGTGCACCATCATCTACTCCAGGCAATATATGACAATGTAAATCGATCACGTGCAGCACTCTCTTTCCAATAGATTGTTATTTTTCTCCGACAATATTCATGGTAACATCGTCGAGAGCCTTGGTAAAGGGGGGGATTTTGTCGAAAACTAGTTATTTAGCACCATAATAGTAGTAATATTCATTATTCTTTAGCTCCTTATGGTTTAATACAACACCAATCAATTTGCTTTGTGCATTTTCAAGCAATTCCTTGGCTTTTTTCGCCTGGTCAATTTGAGTTTTCCCACTATAGACAACATAAATAGAACCATCCACTTTATTCGCAAGAATTTGTGGGTCCGCAACCGCTAATAATGGCGGTGTATCAAATAAAACATAATCAAATTGTTCTTTCGCTTCTTCCATAAATTGTTCCATTGATTTCGAGCTTAATAACTCCGCCGGATTTGGAGGAATCGGTCCACTCGTTAAGATAAATAAATCTTTTTCCTCTGTATCAAGGACAGAGTTCGCTAGTGTCGCTTGCTTCGTTAAGACAGTTGTAAATCCAAATAAGTTATTGACACCAAAAGAGCGGTGAACCGTTGGCTTACGAAGGTCCGCATCTACAAGCAGTACCTTTTTACCAAGCTGAGCAAATACAACTGCCAGATTTGCAGCGGTTGTTGATTTTCCCTCTCCAGGTCCTGATGAGGTAACCATTAAGGTTTTTAGCTCTTTATCTACGGAGGAGTATTGTACATTCGTCCGGATCGTTCTGTATTGTTCAGAAATCGGCGACTTTGGATCAAGGTTTGCAATAAGCTTACGGCTTGGATCTGTGGTTGTAACCTTCTTCTTTCTCTTAAACACCATAAGTCTCACCTCTTCCTGCTGCTCTAGTTCCTGCCTTCCGCTTCTTCAATTCTTCCATTTTTTGATCATCGATTTGTGCAATAACACCTAGAATCGGAAGTTCCAATATTTTTTCAATATCTTGTTCATTTTTAACGGTGCTGTCAAAGTACTCCAGTAAGAAGGCAAGTCCTACAGATGCCATTAAGCCGACTACCAATGCAATCGCTACATTTATCACTGGTTGTGGTTTAATTGGAGCCTGATTATCGGTAACCTTAGCTGGTGCAAGAATACTAACATTGTCGACTCTCTCTCCCATGATGCTACCAATGTCTTTTTGGAATACATCTACAGTTACATTTGCAATTTTTGCAGCCATATTTGGGTCAGGGTCTTGAACGGATACATTCACTACCTGTGAGTCCTTTTGACTGCTAACCATAATTTTCCCTGCTAGTTGCCCAGCTGTCATATCTAGACCTGTTTGGACAATAACCTTATCAAGGATACGAGAACTTTTTATGATTTCATTATAGGTACTAATTAATGATAAGTTTGTTTGAACTTCACTCGGACTGTAGAATTGTTGCTCACTCTGTTTCTGGTTGACGAGAATTTGTGTCGAAGCCTGATAGATTGGGGTTAGAAAAAAGTAACTTACGATTCCACTTACTAAACCAGCTGTCATCGTAATGAGTATGATCATAAGAATCCGCTTTTTTAACGTCTCTAACAACTCTTTTAAACTAATTGTTTCTTCCATTAGTAATCCTCCTGTATGTGTTCAATAAAAACAAAAAGTATTATAACATGAATGAATGTCGTTATTTGTCGATTTGTGTTGAATGATGAGTATTTATTTTATTAAGAAGTTGGTAGGTAATTATTACTGGTTTTCATCATGCCATTATATCTATGATTGTAGATGCTTTTTGTAGGATTTTGTAAATCTCTTAAACAATAGTAACATGTATATTGTAAAAATATGTAGGTTTTTTGGAATTGGAATAAATTTCTTAGCGAGACTTTTGCTATAATAATAGAAGAAATGTATTTGGGGGTATCAACATGAAGTATTTTTTGACTGCTATTTGGGCTGTCATCTGTATAGGTGTGCTTGCGTTTAGCCATATTCATTGGAATCAACAAGTAGCCGTAATGGCAGTTGAAACTCCTGTCGTCACACAAGAGCCGAGTGTGACTGACTATCGTACCTATTTGGAAATGGCAGCAAATTGGCCAGAAACCGCTAAGACGCAGCTAAAGCTGGCATTAGAGGCGGAACAGCCTTTTAAGATTCTCTTTGTTGGTTCTTCCTCCATGGACTGGGAGAAAAGCGTTAGCCAACGTATAAGTGAAAGCTTTGGAAGCGATAAGGTTATTACTAGTTTTCATACATACGATCAGAGTTCAAAAGCTTTCATCGCTGAGAATAAACAGCTTGAGCTTGCTGCCGAAAAAGCGCAGCTTGTCGTGATTGAGCCATTCCTATTAAATGACAACAGCATCGTAAAGATTGATGTCACATTAAATAACCTAACGAAAATGATCGCAGATATTAAGACTGCTAATCCAGACACCACCTTCATTCTGCAGCCATCGTATCCGATTTACCTTCCGAAATATTATTCCGAACAAGTAAAAGCATTAGAGGAATATGCTACAGCCAACAACATAACGTATCTTGATCATTGGAAAGCATGGCCTGCAACCGACAATCCAGAACTGAAGGATTATTTGAATGCCGATCAAAGTGGTCCTAATGAAAAGGGATACCAGGTTTGGGCACAGGTCCTTATTGATTATTTTGTTAACAAAAAGGCAAACTAGGAATATACTAGTTTGCCTTTCTTCTATTATATTAGTAAACCTTTAGTTTCAAAAGGTCGAGCTTCAAATCTTCGATGAGTTTCGTAACGGTTACACCTTGGTCAGTCAGTCCACGATCATATGCCTTTTTAACAATATCAGAAAAGTCATTTGTCAAACTCTCTTCTTTGTTAGTAGTATTCCCCATTCGGCAAAATTCTCCTTTCTTTCGCTTTATTCGACTATTCTACTAAACTTCATCTTTTTTGTAAATATCTGTCTGCTGATGGATTGTAAATACTATGTCAACTTTTGCTAATTTGTGCATAAATATCCATACTATTATGATAGAATAGGAGATAGTAAGAAGAAAATTGTCTGGGGTGATACACAGGAATGAAGAAGAAAGTCGCAACCGCCGTGGTTACTGTCGCGATTCTTTCTGGCGCCTATGCTGGAATGGCTTCTGCCAGTACCTATACGGTTCAAAAAGGGGATACCCTCTCGAAGATTGCATCGAAGTATAAAACAAGTGTCAAAGATTTGAAGGCAATAAACAGCTTGAAGTCGGATATGATTTATATCAATCAAACACTGAAGGTGACAGCAGCGGCGAATACACCTGCTCCTGCCCCGACCAATACGGTAACAACAGCTGCATATTACACCATAGTTAGCGGGGATACTCTCAGCAAGATTGCCAAGCAATTTGGTACCTCAGTAAAAGAATTAAAATCACTCAATCAGTTGAAATCGGATTTGATATTAATTGGTCAGGTTCTGAAGGTTTCGTCCCAAGCAGCCGTGGTTTCTCCTACGCCAGTGATTGTTCCACAGGAACCGCAGGCGCCACTGGAACCAGCTGCACCACAGACACCTAGTGCTCCTGCCGCCGCTGAGCAGAAATATATCGTTAAAGGCGGAGACACTCTTAGCAAAATTGCTGGGCAATATGGAATTACCTATCAACTCATTAAGAAACACAATGGTTTGACATCAGATATGATCTATATTGGTCAATCCCTTATGATTCCAACCACTTCAACACCAGTTAGTCCACCTAAAAATGATGATTTTGCACAGTCATTCATTACAACCGCAAAAAGCTTAATGGGTATTCCCTATGCTTGGGGCGGCTCCTCGTTGAGCGGCTTTGATTGCAGCGGTTTTATCTATTATGCGGCAAATCAGGCAGGGAAGAGTATGGGACGGTACTCAGCAGAAGGCTACTACAGCCGTACCTTCTATGTTGACCAGCCACAGCCAGGCGACCTTATCTTTTTCGAAAATACATACAAAAAAGGAATCTCCCACGTCGGTATTTACCTTGGTGATAATCAATTTATCCATGCCGATGAGAAAAAGGGAGTCTCGATCGCTAACCTAAGCAACCCTTACTACACCGCCCACTTTGACGGGTTTAAAAGATTCTATTAATATTATGAGCCAGGCGGCTGACGCCTGGCTTTTTTATGTATAAAGTCCTATGGCAGGTATAGTTGTATCACTTAGAAGGATACTAGGAAAAATGACTTCTTAAGGGTAAGGAGAACTTCATGACTATTTCTTTTTTGCTCATTTCTTATACCATCATCGCATTTATTTTCTTTTTTATGCCGAAAAGATTAACAAAGCAAGAAGGATACATTACTTATATCATCGTATCGTTAGTAACACTTATATCTGATTTGGTTATTGGTAACCTTTTGGATCAATATGATTTAATGAAGAAGCCAGGTCCACAATGGTCAGATGTATTCGTAGAAATAACTTTACCTGCTGCCTTTGGGATTTTGTATATGAATTTCATGCCGAAAGGGAAAAGAAAATTTATCTTATACTTCATTTTTTGGGTACTGCTTTCAGTAGGATACGAACAAATTTCAAGATATTTCGGTTATGTAAACTATAAAGGCTGGAAAGTTTGGTATTCCTTCATCTTTTATATTTTTGCTTGTCTTTTCATGCGTTGGCACTATTGGTTTATTAAAAAAGCCCTTTTTGGAAAAGCAAGGGATTAACGGGGTGGCCACAGGGGGACCACGGGGACGGTTCTAGTGGTCCGAAAAGTAGATACCCCTTCCATAAAAAAGCCACGGGAAACGTCCCCCCGGACCTTTTTTGGTGAACCAAGGGATTAATGAAGGATATTTTTCCAATAAATTGGTAAAAATATAACCAATGTATTCCCTTGAGGTGGAAAATGGTCATACTTTTCGGTTCAGTTATTATCTTTAATTTTCTAGCATTCAAACTAGTTAAACGATTTTCTGGAAACATGATTCTCCACATTTGGATATTCACCTGTTTTTTTCAAGTATTCTTCGATATCTTTATCGATTTAAAGTATCACGGTTACTGGTTTGTCACACCAGGTATCGATTGGAGCGCGTTTCCCGGCTATACCCTCTTAATTCCACCCGTTAATTTATTATTTTTGAATTGGTTTCCATTTAAGGCTTCATTGGTAAAACGTATTGCTTATATTGCAGTATGGGAAGTCGTATTACTTGGCTATGAGTATATTACGTTGATACCTGAGCCGTGGGGCTTCTTCCATTACGGGTGGTGGAGCATGTGGCATTCTGCCCTGGTTAATCCTTTATTGCTGCTGATTTTATTGGGATATTACAAATTGGTATGCATGCTAGAGGCCAAGGTAAAACACAAACCCATTAACGGTCAAATCATATAGGAGTATTAAAGCGCTCAACATTAATGAGCGCTTTTATGCATCCTTGATTCTAGAACCACCTCTTATGCATGTCCTTTAAGAACTTGTCTGTAATCGGAAAACCAGAGCTCTCCCCCATCACCGAATCAATCCCGCAATATGGGCATAGCGCGGTATCCTCATCATCCACCCACTCGGTAATTTCAGTTGGAGTAAAAATCTTCGTGCAATGAAAACACCCACATACTCGGTCCTTTTCAAGCTCCTTTCGGTGATGACTACTAAAACGATGTGCTTCTCGAAAGTGATTTTCCAATTTTGAAATCCCCTTTTTTAAATGATGCAGGTTAAGAACTAATTTGTGCAGGTAGAATTGTTAATTAGGCAGGTAAACTAACCTTTTAGGCTGATAGAGCAACAATTTCGGCAGGTACGATGGTTTTCCTGAAAGATGGTATCTTGAAAACAGACTTCCTCACAGAATTTAGGCCTCATTTCAAACGTTTTTACCTATTTGATTACCTGTGCCAGGCTGCCGCCTGGCTTTTTCAGCAACAGGACTTATCTCCGAGTCTAGTTCGCAGGTGAAGGACTAGTTTATGCAGGTAGAATAGTTAATTAGGCAGGTAAACTAATCTTTTAAGCAGATAGAGCAACCTTTTCGGCAGGTACGATGGTTTTCCTGAAAGATGGTATCTTGAATACAGACTTTCTCGGAGAATTTCGGCCTCATTTCAATCGTTTTTACCCATTTAATTACCAGTGCCAGGCTCAGCCTGGCTTTTTTAGCAACAGGACTTATCTCCGAGTCTAGTTCGCAGGTGAAGGACTTGTTTGTGCAGGTAGAATTGTTAATTAGGCAGGTAAACTAATCCTTTATGCTGATAGAGCAACATTTTCGGCAGGTAAGCAAAATCATCTGAACCTGCTCTTCCTGCGTTTCTTTTTCGGTTCTACTTCGGTTGGTTTCTCTTCTGCCCTTTTTTTCATGAACATGAAGAAATCCGTAATCACCTTCGATAGGACAAGAATAACGATATAGGTTAAGAACAGGTGAAAGTAATTGACCCATGAGTTGAATTTGAACAAATGATGCATGACAAAGATCGGTTTTAGAATAAAGGAAAGAAACAAACTTAATAACAGTGTATAGATATAATAATTTTTATTATGTTTGGTCGTCCATTGATACACCAATATGAACAATACCGGAACCAATGAGGCGTCCATTCCGACACTGTGAGCGATATAGGGGATCATTTTATAAGGATACGTCCAAAGCGCTTGAGTCGCACCAAAATCATCAAAATAAGCAAACCAAACATGTACATTAAATCCATAAAAGCCAAGCTGGAGTGCCCTTTTCCAGTCCATTGCAAAAAGAAGAATGATTAGTGGGGCCACAAACATAATCACATGAAACCAAAATTGCCACGTATCAAAGGCAGAAAACTCCTGCCAATAATGCAGCCACTGTCTTGCTCCCTCTTGTTGTTCTTGTATCAACTTTTCTAAAGCATCCCTTTGAGCACTCATGGAATCCCTGCCTTGATAGTAGTTTCCTCTTAAAATGCCCAAGTTTTTGAAAAAAGATTTCTGAATAAAAAATTTTGCGGAACAAAGGCTACCTTTATTCCGCTTTTTTGTAGCTATAGTTGTTGAATCATCGACGTGACTAGCGTATTCAATGGATTGATGATGGTTTGGGAAGTCTCCTGCTCTACCTGCTGTGCCGCTGCCACCATCGATAATTGAGCCACGGACAGGCTAGAGTTGCTATCTAGCTGCTTCATGTAATGATACACTGCGTTTTGATACTCCTCATTCTTCCCGCTCATAATTAGTTCAAAAGAATTCTCAATGACCTTAACCTCGATATCCAACGTCTTCTGATGGCTTTTTGCATATTGTTCCAGCCTGGTCATCGTTCCTTGTACAGTATCAGGATTCGTAAACAGGATAATTTGAGGCTGTTCAGTCTTGCAAAGGGCTTCAAAGTACGGTTCATCAATCTTGATGATGGGTATGTTTACCTCGAGCTGCTTCAATAACGCTATATAGTTCGTACATGTGATAAGAATGGCATCCACTCCAGATTGAGCAATCCATTCTATTTGATCCTTCACTTTCTTTTCCGCCTCCGACACTTGGTCGTTCTTCAGCCGATAAATTAACCCCGGGTCAACATAATGACTTAACTCGAGGTCATACGCTGAAAATGCGCTTTCGATATAGTCAATATTTGAATAATGCGCATGCAGGCAGCCAATTTTCTTCTTCAAGCCTATCCCTCCATTTCTATTTTTTACTTGTTTCTCCTTTGAACAAGAACCTGGATTAAGGACTAATCTTTTTGCAGTTCGTGCGATTTGTCCTCAAGACCCGAGATTAAGGACTAATCCTTCTGACAACTCGTGCGATTTGTCCTCAAGACCCATTATTAAGGACTAATCCTTCTGACAACTCGTGCGATTTGTCCTCAAGACCCCTTATTAAGGACTAATCCTTCTGGCAACTCGTGCGATTTGTCCTCAAGACCCCTTATTAAGGACTAATCCTTCTGGCACCTCGTACGATTTGTCCTCAAGAACCTGGATTCCTATTTTTGAAAAGTGATCTTATGAACTATTAATGAAGCTAAAACTCAATTTCAAATTTCATAAATAGGCCCCATGACCCATTATGGAGTCCAGTACATAATTTACTCCTTTAAAAGCCATGATAACAAAACACCAAAGGGGGATTTTACATGAAAAAGCTGATCATATGTCTATCGATACTTTTTTGCTCTACCCTTGCCACTCCATTTCACTTCGAACACCCAGCACATGCGCAACAGAAACCGATACCTCCGTATGCTAAGTGGAGTGTGTTGGCGATGAATAAAACGAAGGAAAAGTATCCGAATGCCAAAGTTGTCGACTTTCTCTATGTAGGAAGAACTCGTGGACAGGAAACCTCAACGGAGCGATTCAAATTTTGGCTAAAAGGTACTCAAAAAGAATTCGGTGTTTATGTAAATATTGAATTTAACAATGAAACCCAACAAGTCACGAACGTCACTTATCAGGAAACAACTAGATAATGGACATGGTGACGGTTCTTGTGGTCCGAAAAGTGAATGTTCCTTCGATACAAAAGACCACTAGAACCGTCGCCCCGGTCCCATGTACTTCATCCATTTTTTCTGTTTAAGGCTGCAAATATAATATCCGGCCAAAGCGACAGCGGTTCCTCCGGCTGACAGGTTCAATATGATCGAGTGGGTAGTATAGGTACCCGCTGCCATTCCGATGATTCCAAGGATGAGTAACTGAAAGAAATGTTTTTTATTAGTTTCATAAATCATAAATTGAAAGTGTCTTCTTTGTTCGAGTTCCTTTAAATCTTCCAGCCTTTGGGGGGCATTTAGGAATTCCGTGACCGAATGGAAGATTTTAAAAACAGGCTGTGACTGAATCCATTGCCAGATTAACGACCATTTATTATTTCCTTGTTTGTTCAACCACTCGAGAAAAATCGGTTTAGCAAAGTCCATTAGCTCCGCTTCCGGAGCAAGATTGCGGATGATTCCTTCGACCGTAACGAAGGATCTGCCTAAAAAGACAAATCTTGTCGGAACCTGAATTGGAAGCGCTTGGATGATTTCGTTCATCTCCCTTTTAAAGGCAAGCACATCCATTTGCTTTAATTGATCCGGTTCGAAGGAGACCAACTCTACCAAGAGCCTCTCAATGGTTCTAGAATCCGCCTCCGGAAGCAAGAATCCTAGTTGAGATAAGCAATCCACCGCTTTCGAATAATTTTTCGAGAGAAAGCTTTCTATTAAACTTTGAAATTGAGCAGCATCCTTTTTGCTAATCTCGCCAATCATTCCAAAATCGAGTAAAATGATTTTTCCGTCCTTTGAAACGAGAACATTACCGGGATGTGGGTCTGCATGAAACTTTCCAGGCTCCAGCCATTGAGGAAGAAAAACCTGAATCAGCCTTTGAGAAAGCTCCTGTCGACTAGCTGTAACCTGTTCCAATCCCTCGATATCGGTGAGTCGAATCCCCTCTACCCACTCCATCACCAGTACATTGGCTGTACTGAGCTCCGAATAAACAGAGGGAATTTTGACGATATCCATATCCTTAAACCGTTCTCTAAAAAACAAGATGGTATCGCGTTCCATTGTATAGTCAAGTTCTCGTTCAATGACTTGTTTGAGTTCCTGATAGAGGACTTTGAAATTAATAAAACCTTTTGGAATCGGCACGAGATGGTCAGCAAACCAAATGATAATCGCCAACACCCGGAAATCGGTTTCGACAATGCTGTCGATATAAGGCCGTTTTACTTTAATCGCGACCTCTGCCCCATCCTTCAGGACCCCTTTATAAACTTCTCCAATCGAGGCGGAGGCAATCGCTGTTTTTTCGATAGAAAGAAAGTTTTCATGAAGCGACTTTCCCCATTGGTTTTCGAGAATTTTCTCAATCTCACTCCAGTCAGACGGCGGAACTTTATCTGTCAGATCCTCGATTTTGCTGATAAATGCTTTCGGCAGCAAATCCGCACGCGTGCTGAGGAACTGTCCGACTTTAATCAATAAGCCTTCTAAATCAAACAGGGTATTCCGATACCGTTCACCTATTTTCCCCCAAAGTTTTTCCCACTCCGCTTTCGGTTTTCGGCGAAGTTTATACCAATAAATTTGCAGGAAAATCACAAAAGCCATTGAAAGCACCTTAGACATGCGGACCAGCTTATTTCTCGTTTTCACCCTAATCCCCTCCTTTCTTCAGCCACGGGGACGGTTCCCTCTTAACTTTTGAGAAATAGAAGTCACAACCTTTCTACTAATCTTTAATTCTATATTCATTTACTATTATCCTTTAGCCACGGTTACGGTTCAAAAAGTGGATACCACTTCCATAAAAAGACCACTAGAACCGTCCCCCCTGTCCATAAATAATCTTGTAACAACTTTCAATTGACTTGAATATACTATAGTAGATGGGAGGAAGCACCTCACATCACCTGGACTGACTGTATTTGGTCAGTATTTTTTTTGGAAAAAGGCAGGAAGTCTATCTATTTTGGCGAATAAATGCTAGTTAAGATAAAAGAGGCGTGCCGACTAATGTTTTTTGTTTTCACTGTCATGATTGATTCCTTCAAAGGAATTCCTTCGGCTAAACCAGTGAGAAAGTAAATACATTAAAGTTAAAATAAAAAATGAATAGGTTAAAGACCAATCCATTTTCTTATACAAATCAAGAATAGACATCAGCGGCAACCCTATATACGCACTAACTCCACCGAAAAAAATGGCTTTTAAGTATGGATTCAAACGAGGCTTATATTGTAACAATAGCATTACAAACACAGGCAAAACGGAAAGTCTGAATGAAAAACTTACAGTAGCAACAGGTATAACTTTTACTGGATAAGCCCACTTTCCTAGACTAACACCAATCGCATCCATAATTTCCGATATCACCATCACCAGTAGTCCAGCGGAAAATAAACGAGCGGAAATTTTTCGGTCACGTAAGATCATCCAAATAATCCAAGGGACAATCATCATAGCCAACGCTACCCACCATTGCCACGTAAATAAGAAAGCATTCATAATGGATTCAATCGTCAGCTGAGTTGCTTCCGTAAGCTTTTGAGTCGCTTTATCTATTTGATTTAACCCTTCTTCGTAAGTCATTGATTCCACCTTCTTCAACTTTGGATTCATTGCCTACTAGTCTTCACCATAGCTTATCGAACTATTCGCATCTGTTACTTATGTACAGTACTCCTGGTCCTATATTTCAATCTATTTTACATATGTCCTTACTATATTTTAATTGGCTATACATTTGTACCACCCCATTACGTTAAAGTAGGAATAAAGTGAAAAGATTAAAAAATGTCGTCTATTTAAGCCTTATTTAATAATTATTACTAAATAGGCGGAATTTCTCCGTCTATTTATCAGCCCAGGTGCTTAATCTAGCCTGGTCCCCCCTCAATAAAAAAGCTGCCCAGTGGACCGCTTTTAAATGAATTATTTAATATTAGTAAAATCATTAAGGTCTTCTCGATGTCCGATGACTACTAACTTATCACCATTTTGAATAATTTGGTCAGGAGAAGGGGAGATGATTAAATCTTCATTACTCAAGATTGCTATGGCATTTACATTATAATTCGCTCGCAAATCAAGCTCCCGTAAGCTTTTTGTTGTCATGCTTGGTGGAACGATTATTTCCTCAATATTGTATTCTCTCGACAGTTCTATATAGTTTAAGACGTTGGGGGAGAGAAGCTGATGGGCAACTCGTTCACCCATATCTCTTTCAGGATGTATTACCCAGTCTGCCCCAACTTTTGTTAATACTTGTCCATGACGTTTATTAAGGGCCTTCGCAATTACTTTTTGAACCCCCATTTCTTTTAATACCATAACGGTTAAGATACTAGCTTGCATGTCATTGCCAATGGCTACAATCACATAATCAAAATTCCGAATCCCAACTGATTTAAGTGATTCCTCTTCCGTGGAATCAAGTACAACAGCGTGAGTTAGCATTAATTTACCATCATCTATTCGCTCTTCATCAATATCCATTCCCATGACTTCTTGTCCTGCTTCATATAATTTGGAAGCAATACTTAATCCGAATCTTCCCAGCCCAATAACTGCATAACTTTGCTTTGCCATATTATTTATTCACCCCAAATGAATTGATTTGATTTCAATTAAAAACCTCTAGCCAATTAAAATTTTTTCTTCTGCATATCTAACTTTTGCTTCTTTTTTAGTATTTAAAAGTGCAAACGCCATGGTTAAAGGTCCAAGTCTTCCAATAAACATCATGATGGTTATTAAGATTCTTCCAAAAGGAGACAAGTCAGGTGTGAAATTTGCAGACAAACCTACAGTCGCAAAGGCGGAAATCGTTTCAAATAAAATTTTGCTCATATCAGCATTCTCAGTAAAAGTTAATAAAAAGAAAATAAGAAAGATAAAAAATATTGCAGCCACCACTATCGACAATGATTTATTCACCAGTTCCCACGAAATTCTTCGTTTAAAGATATTTACATCATTCCGGTTCGTTACTACTGCCCAAAAGGCAAAAATAATAATAGCAAAAGTCGTTACTTTAATACCACCACCAGTGGAGCCCGAAGAAGCACCAATAAACATCAGTGCCATCATAAAAACAAGTGAAGAAAGATTCATGGCTCCTATATCAATCGTATTAAAACCAGCAGTCCGTGTTACTACACCTTGAAAGTAGGAAGCCCATAACTTATCTCCAAACGAAAAATTTCCAATTGTAGCTGGATTTTTATATTCTGAGATCAAAATAATTAAAGGTCCAACAATGATAAGGATTAGAGACATAAGCAGTGCAACTTTAGAATGAAGAGATAGTTTGTGAATGGACCTTTTATGAAAAACATCAAGTATGACAGTAAAACCAATACCCCCAGTGATGAACAGAAGAGTAACCATTATATTTACAGTAGGATCGTTTACCCATTTACTTAGATTGTCAGGCTCAAGACCGAAGCCAGCATTATTAAAGGCTGAAATGGAGTGGAATATTCCATAGTAAATCGCTTTCGAAAGCGGCATTTCAAATGACCAGCGCATCGCTAAAGTAGTAGCACCAATTAGCTCCACTATAAAAGTAATGAGGATGATACGTTTTACTAGGTTTACTACTCCTTCCAGTGAAAATACATTTAATGAATCCTGCAGGAGTAATCGTTCCTTTAGACCAATTTTCTTTCCTAGGATAATAAACATAAATATTCCTGTGGTCATAAATCCCCAACCGCCAATCTGAATTAAACAGAGAAGTACGATTTCTCCAAATAGTGTAAAGGTTGTTCCCGTATCAACCACTGCCAAACCCGTAACACATACGGCAGAAGTTGCTTCAAATAACGCATCAATGAAGCTTAGTCCTCGTCCTTTTTCATATGTAGCTATTGGTAACATAAATAGAAAAGTCCCCATTAGAATTAGACTGCCGAAACCAATAACAAGTATTTGGGCAGGATGCAAACTAACTAAATTCCCCTTTCTTTTATACAATTCCACCATTTACCCCATCCTTACCTATCAATAATTTAATATAATATTTTTTTTCAAAAAGATGCCCACCCGTTTGCTCTATTTTATGGTTCACCCGATTGTCATCGTTTATGAATTCATTTATAAAACTTTTCATGACGGTTGACCTTCAATCGAAAAAAACTATGAATCACATTCAACTGAAATGTAATCCATAGTTCATTATGTTAATGATATTGATTACCAAAGCGGTTTGGGATAGCCATGGCTGCCATGTGGACGGTTCTTGCGGTCCAAAAAGTGGATATCCCTTCCATAAAAAACCACTAGAACCACCCTCCGATCCCTATAACTGGTGTTTAAATGCTTTACTAGCGAAGAAGTAAGCGATGACCATGATGCCGACGCACCAGGCAAGCGCGATCCAGATATCGCTGCCAACAGAGCCTTCATACAGGAGGGCACGAATTGCATTCACGATTGAAGTCACGGGCTGGTTCTCAGCGAACGCACGGACCATTTTAGGCATGGTTTCTGTGGGAACAAAGGCCGAACTGATAAACGGCAGGAAAATCAGCGGGTACGAGTAGGCTGTCGCCCCTTCCATAGACCCCGCTGTCAATCCGGGAATGACTGCCAGCCATGTCAGCGCCAGCGTAAACATCGCGAGGATCCCAGCTACGGCAAGCCAATCCAGGATATCGGCGCTTGACCGAAAGCCCATCAAGAGCGCAACGAGGATAACCACCACGATCGTAAGCGCATTGGAAACAAGCGAGGTCAACACGTGCGCCCACAATACCGACGAGCGCTTGATGGGCATGGTAATGAAACGTGCCATCAGCCCGCTCTTTACATCCGTAAACAACCGCACAGAAGTGTAAGCAACGCCAGATGCGATAGCCATCAGCAGGATTCCCGGCAATAAATAATTGACGTAGTTGTCCGTTCCTGTCTCTATTGCACCGCCAAATACGTAGACAAACAGCAGCATCATCATAATCGGCGTAATCGCCACCGTGATAATCGTATCCGGACTGCGCATGATGTTGCGCATTAAACGCCCCAGTAATACCCCTGTTTTGCTTTTCATTTACAGCTCCTCCTTTTTGCCGATGATGGCGAGGAAAATTTCCTCCAATGTCGGCTGCTTCTCGATGTATTCCACTTTCGCTGGCGGGAACATCTCTTTAAGTTCGGTAAGGGTACCGGTCGTGATGATTTTTCCGCCATGCAGGATGGCGATACGATCCGCCAGTTGTTCCGCTTCCTCCAGGTACTGTGTCGTCAGCAGGATGGTCGTGCCGCCGCCGGCAAGCTCCTTGATCGTATCCCAGACTTCAATCCTCGCTTCGGGGTCAAGCCCTGTCGTCGGTTCGTCGAGAAAAATGACTGCTGGCGTCCCGATCAGGCTCATGGCGATGTCAAGCCGGCGCTTCATCCCGCCGGAATATTTGTCAGCCCGGCGGTTTGCCGCGTCACACAGGCTGAATCTTGCAAGCAGATTGTCGGCAACTTGAGCTGGATTAGAAACTCCCCGCAACTTGGCGATCATCATCAGGTTTTCCCGTCCGGTAAGCATGCCGTCTAAAGCGGAGAACTGCCCTGTCAGGCTGATGCTCTGGCGAACATGATCCGGTTGACGGTGGACGTCAAAGCCACAAATACCTACTTCGCCTCCATCGGCCTTCATCAGTGTCGAGAGGATATTGACCGTCGTCGTCTTGCCCGCTCCATTTGAACCAAGCAGTGCGAAAATTTCTCCACGCCGCACCTCAAAATCCACCCCCATTAAGACCTCCTTGTCTTTAAAGGATTTCTTTAACCCTTTTACATAAATCGCTGCATCGCTCATCCTTTTTTCCTCCTTTAAAGTGTCTTGTGGAACAAAATTGCCTAAACTCCACTATTAAGTCTGACTGATAATAAGTACCACTTACTACCTAGTTAAAAAAATAACTGAATAGTGAAGGTGGCAATTCGCATTTTTATCAACTATTCAGCGGTATGGTCGATTGAATTTATTTTTTTCCCAATCGCTTTATGATACTCTCATTCAAATCTTCTCGATACTTGGCGACATAGGTTCTAGCGTTTGCCACTAGCTCGTCGGCAAAGGTCGCCACGTCTTCCCCGGTGATTTCCAGCACTTGTCTGCCTTCCGCCGCACCGGCTTCGAACAAATCGATTAATTCATACTGAATGTGCAGCATATCCATCCCGTTGCCCGCTGAGAAACTCCACATGTAGTTTTGAATTTTCTTAAATACAAACTGGTAGTCCTCTGGCAGGGCTTCAACCCGTGCCATCATCATTTTGTACTCTTTTTTATCACCAATCATTTTTTTGAACATTTCCAACATGTTATTTTTCCTCCCATTTTTTAAGGCTGTGTTAAAGCTGCATTGTGATTACTGTGTTTGGAAAATAAGCGGAGAATTTCCGTTTAAATTTGGAAATAGCCATTTTTACCTTCATAATAAGCGGAGTTTTTCCGCTTATGTTTCCAAAATCATTGGATTTTGTCTTATTTGAAGCAGTTAACCGGAATATTTCCGCTTATATCTGCTTCTTAAGGTTCCTTTTTATACAATAGCCGGAAATTCTCCGCCTATGAATGATCAACCCTACACGAAAATCAACAATGCATACTAACACAGCCTTTTTTAAAAGCTGAACAGCCACAGGGACGGTTCTAGTGGTCCAAAGTATCGATATCTCTTCCATAAAAAAAGCCACGAGAACCGTCCCTCCGGTCCTAGATTGATTTTAAGACGTTGATTTTTGATGATACAAAATCCCATTTTTCCCAAAACAATTCAAGCTCCTGGCGGCCAGCCTCATTAAGTGTGTAAAACTTGCGGGGAGGCCCCATATCGGATGGTTTCTTCTCCATATTCACCAGCTTTTTCTTCTCTAAGCGCACGAGGATGGTGTAGACCGTCCCTTCCACGACTTCGGTAAACCCAAGCTCGTTCAGGCGGCGGGTGATCTCGTAGCCATAGGTTTCATGGCGGCTGATGATTTCCAGCACGCAGCCTTCGAGCGAACCCTTCAGCATTTCAGTTAAATTTTCCATTTCAGAGCCTCTTCTATTCCGTCTGACTTATATCCAGTACTGCTTAGTACCGAGGGAAACTTTTACTGAATAGCATTTAGGAAATCACACTATTCAGTATTACTTACTACATGTATATAGTAACACCGAGTAGCAGAGGTGTCAACTATTTTTCTTAAGGCTGTGCTTTATCATCCATCAGGAATACTATCACAGGTTTAGTTCTGTATTAAGTTGTCACGGTCATCTGCTTGTGGAGGTTCTTCCATCCAACCGTGTTTAATCATAATTTTCGCTCCCTCTTCAGCGTAAAGAGCGATTTCTGGAATGATCGCTGCGTATTTCAAGCCCAAATCTCTTCTTGGACTTGCCGCCATCGCCATTCCATAATTACCGACCCCAGCAGCAATCATGGCTGCTATATGACACATACTGAGTTTATCGGAAAACACATTTGTTGTTGTATCGGTAACAGCCGAATCCCAGCCCATTGGCGCTGGCAGATCCTCTTTTTTGAGGAAATCGCTAAATATGTCTATATGTTCTTGGGCAATTTGTTTTCCTCTTACTAGATAGTCCTTTACTATTTTGCTATTTGCCGTCTGTGCTAGCCCCGTAATCAGCGCCTTACCAATCGCATTGGTTTGAATATTTAAGAATACATGACTAATTTCAATCGAAGTAAGAGCCCTCTTTTCTCCGAAAAAGCCTGCCAAAAAATGTTGTTTCTTCACAAAGTCTACTTTGTCAGGAACTGATATATAAGGCGGTCTGATGTAAGTACCTTGTTTCAGCATCAAATCCCGTGTCTTATCCTGCATCGTAACCCCTTCTTTTAATACACGTTTATGAAAAGCAACCACATCTGGACGTGTCGCTAACCCCAACGCCGCACTACTTGCGGCCATTGCAAGAATGGACATGTGCCGGAAGTACATTAACATAAATGTATCGGAGAAAAGTCTTGGGGCCTTCGGATTGACATCTTCATCTGTAAATCCAATAGGTATAGGAAATTCCTCTTTTTTAAAGAGTTCCTTCATAATAGAAAGATTCTCATTCACCATCTTTACAACATATTCAATAATAGGGCGTACTTCCTCATCTTCCACCTTCTCTAAAAAATAAGCAGCCATACAACTGGCTAATGTGTCGTTTATATACTGCGACCATAAACTGGACATTTCAGCGACCGTTAAACGAATATTTGTTTTGTCTTCCATAGGTAAACCTCCTATTCCATATATCAATGAATAATATCTCCAATACAGGGGAAATTATGAATGAACAACCTATTCAATATATCGATGAAAAAGGTCTTAGCTGATTGACTAGCTAAGACCTTTTTCTTATTCAGCAATCTTTTATGAAAGGAGTAACCTACCCCTTTTTAGTTGGCATTTGTCAACCACCTTCTACACAAGTCTCAGTTGAACTGCCAACAGCAGTATTTAATTCGACAAGAAGACTAGAAAGAGTCTCAGATTCAATCGCGCTTTCTAATGTCTTATAAGTTAGTGGTACATTAAATTTCACAAAAATAGGTTCTGTATTCTCCCACGCTTCAACAATTGCTTTTGAAGACATATTAGATTGTATAACCAAATATAAAACCTCCATTTTTATTTCTTTTCTATAAGGTGGCCACGGGAACGGTTCTAGCGGTCCGAAAAATGGACACCACTTTCCATAAAAAAACCACTAGACCCTGTCCCCCGGTCCAGCTCCCTCTAGGGCTATGCTTGCGGGCTTATTTTTGGGTGTGTGCGAAATAGGATTGCTTTAGATTTAGCTACAATTTCTTGTTTATCGTTATAAATCGAACACTCCGTGTGAATGAGAGTTCTGCCCTGCTTTTCCATTTTGGCAATCGCCATTAAGTATGTACCCGTAGCGGGTTTCAAAAATGAAACATTTAAATCAACGGTTACAGCTTGTTGTATACCGTCTTCATTTGCTGGTAACAGGTTTGATAATGCTACATCAGCCAATGAAGAAATGATACCGCCATGTATAACCCCTGCACTGTTAATGAATAGGTCCTGGACTGGCAATATGATCTGCAAATTATGATCATCCAGCTTTTTATATTTCAAACCTAAAAACTCGTCAAACGGCTGCTTTATAAACATCAAACAAACACCTCTATATATTTTTAATTTTGCTCTGGTAAAACAGCATGTTGATTTCACTGTGTTTGAAAAATAAGCGGAGGAATTCCGGTTAAATTGAGAAATACCCATATTTCCTTTAATATAAGCGGAGTTTTTCCGCTTATATCTGCTTCTTTAGCTTCATCTATATACATTAACCGGAAATTCTCCGCTTATGAATTCCTGAAAAACAACAATGAATAATAACAGAGCCATCATTTTAACGCTGGGTGGGTGGTCATCCTTCTATTCTTCTTTTTTCAAGGCTCAAAGTCCTGCTTAAGTGACAAAATCAAGTTAACTTAAACACTGTTCTTCCTTCAAAAACTTTCTCGGCTGCTAAAGTTCGAGGTGCTATTGAAACAATATTTACCAATTGATAGAAATTTCATGTAAAATAAAGGGAATAGAGGATTTTTATTCGTTGGAATTTATAGCGGCAAAAAGGTTATGAAAGGGGAATACGTTTATTTTTAATAAAGTAAAATCATTACCGCACAAAGTAATATTTGCAATTGGTTTATCTTTAAATTTAGTGGGAGTAACATTGGCTAATCTTTTGCAATTTAGTATTTGGTCCATATTATTTGAAGGTATCCTTTTATTCGTTGGTACTCTATTAATCTTGCTTGCTTCTGATAAAAAACATTTAAATAAGAATCTATAAATAATACGACTAAATCATTCACACATAAAATCAAAAATGGATGGTGAAAGTGATGTTCATTAATGCAAAAATAGATTACTACTTTTACCTATAATCCATTGATTAAAGATATTATCAAGAGAATGCAAAAAAGAGGATGAAAACCCTCTTTTTTCTAACTCCATGTTTTATCCAGTTTGTCAGAATAGAAATGAATCGCTTTTTTATAGTGCAGGATGTCCTCGTCCGATGTGGTATCAATCAAGCATGTAAGCAGGATTTCCATCGCACGATGATGCTCTTCTACATTATAAAGAACCATCGAATAGAATACCTTTAACAACTATGAATCAATTATGCCAACTCACCAGGCGTAAAGGTAGTAAAGATTGCTATATAAATATGGAGAAAGTAGGTTCATCAAATGTCAGTATATGATCTTCTAAAAAACCAAATTTCAAATAAAATAATCTCCCAGCTTCATTTTCCGGATGAACCGTTAAACACAATCGTTTACAAGAAGGATTGTTTTGTTTGATATGTCTAATTAATTCATTTAATGCTTTTGAACCCAATCCGTTTCTTTGAAATCTTTTATCTATGAAAAAATGAAACAGCCAATAATCATCTGTACTATCTGGTGTATAATGCAAATTGAAAAAGCCTACCATCTTTTTTTGATGGTAAATTCCATATGGCTCAACCATTTTTCCACCAGGTCTTATGTATGCTTTAGCAAGAGCAATAGCGACGGGAGGATTGACGGAGGCAACAAATTTCATTTGTTTATCGTGTACGGATAAATCAAGTGCTTTTCTCCAATTGTCTGAACTTATTATTTTTATTTCTATATTTGCCCTATTTTGAGCTTGCATAAGTTCATATATCTTACGAGTGGTGTTGACATTTCTTACCGTAACTTGTTTATATATCTTTGAACCAATAATCTTTGATTTTCCACTCTTGGTTACATTCTTCTTGTCAACCGACCATAGGATCGCACCGGGTACATATTTTACCGTGTCAATATCTGGCTTAATGACCAAATTCGCCATTACAGATGCATCATCAATTTCATCCCATAAAAACATGACATCACTTGTCATTCCTTTATCATTTTGCCAATTGTCAGGAATAGCGTTAATGATTTCTCTGACATCCTCGACACTACGAATTACTACTTTAATTGGTAATCCAAAATCATTATGTATCGCTTCTTCCAAAATACGCGATAGTTCATTTTTTGAAATGCCACTGTATGAAAAAATAATATTACCTGTATTGATGTATGTCACCACATCCTTCATCCCGACTTGTTCAAATGTTTGTTTAAGCAACTTCATGTCAATTTTATTTTTCCCACCGACATTAATCCCCCGAAGAAGAGCAATATAAACCATAACCATCCTCCTTTCAACTTACTCGTAAAATCTTCCAATGACGCTAACATTAAAATCCCCCAATTGTTTTGTAAAAGTTGGACATATTATCCGTAGGAGGTGATACGGTTGCTGACAAAAAGGAAACTTCCAAACACCTAAAAAGAGACAGTAATATAAATAGTTATGACAATCGACATAATGATAATGCTAGGGCAGCAGCGGCTCTTGAACCAGAAACCCCAAGAATTAATACAGATAATCTTTAATACCACACCTATCCACGCTTGGATTTAGATCCAAACGTTATTAATTCTAAAATGCCTTTATATCAGTCAATCCCCTTACGTTTAAGACTCTTCTTAAACGTAAGGAATCTCTTTCCCCTCAAGCAAGGCTTTCAAGTGTATATCTGGAGTTGATATCCACCCCTTAGATCTATTTATAAGGAACTATTTTTTATTACGATTGGTGGTTTTGTATTTTTCACCTTTGCTATCATAGGTGACCCATTCACCAACAGGCTCACCTTTTTCAAAATGCCCTGAACGCTTAATGGTTCCATCGACACGATACCATTCCCAATAGCCTTCTGGCTGATCTTCAATCACCTTTCCTTTTGACCATATCGTTTTTCCAATTGCATGGTACTTTATCGTGTATCCATCAATTTCTTCCAGCTTCTTTTCCTTGACGCCGTTTGGGTGGATCAAGTCACATTTTTCATTCTCCATGACGTACCTCCGATAACTATTTTTTAATTACTATCACCATTCAAAGTTAACTATGGAACCTATTACTTTTTTCGAGGAATTGTTAGTGATTTCCAATCACCAGATTTTAAATATTTCACAATATAAATGATTTGTCCAACATGGTAAGAGTAATGGTACATTTGGCGTTCAATCGCTTCTATAACGGAATGGGGTTCATTTCGAATCGTAATGGTTTTTAAGAGGTGTTCTTCGTCAATATCTTTCAATGCAGATAAAAAGGTATCCCAGCCAAGTTCCCACAGTTCCATAACCTGTTCTTTCGTTTGACTATCTCCAACAAATTCATCATCACGATTACGGGACGGTTTTTCCCCATCTGTTGTAAGGAAATCCGTCCAGCGTGATACCATATTACCACTCATGTGTTTCACAATGACAGCGACACTATTGGACTCTTCATTCGGAGCCCAAAATAATTCGCTTTCAGTTAATTGTTCCATGGCCTTCTCAGCGGTTACTTTTGCATCCTTAAATCGATGAATAACTATTTTTAAATATTCGCTGCCTATAATCATACAATCACCTCACCATAATACCCTTATTGAACTTACCCTGAAAGTCGCCGTTATAAATCATAGAACTTCCACAGGAGGGGCTAGACTCCTTTAATACTTTGACTGTTTAATGATTGCAAGATTGATTACCCTTCAACAATTGGAAGGTATTTCAAGATTTCTCCTTCTAATTCAACGATTAAAATATCTCCTCTTTCCTTGGCTGAAAAAATCTTTGCACCAACTGGAAGTTTATTCGCCATCTCATCTTTGAAATCTGTATTCGTATCATTTTTTGTTTTTATTTCACCAATTTGAACGTCATTTGTTAAAGACAATTCCTCAACCCAATCGATATTCGTTTTGTAGATTACTCCATCATACTGAAAAATATCAGCAGCAGGGTCCAATCTTAAAACTTCCCCAGCATTAATACTATCAATTGATACTTTTGTTGTTTCCCGTCCATTAGAGCATCCAGTAATCATAAATAACGTTAATGCAATCAAGACATAAGATAACCTTTGAACCAACGTATTACCTCCTTTATATATAGACGGCTATTCTCTACTAAAGTTCCTTCTTGCAACTGACTTCTCATTCTTAATGCTTGGGTTTAGATCCAGCATTGTTAATTCTAATATGCTTTTATATCACTCTCCCCATAAATGATTGTCCAATTTACTTAAGTTCGAATCAAAAATAGAATTAATGCCATATTAATAGGGACAGTTATGATAAAGGATGGTTTCTATGATTTATATTTATAATGATTATGGAGGGACACATACTACGTCTTTGGCTGCTGCATATCATTTAAAACAACTTCCTCAATCGGAGCGAAAACTAACCTCGGAAGAAATATTAAAGGTTAAATATTTTAATCAATTAACGAAATCGGATTTTGGAAAAATCATTTTTCGCGGGACAGATGAAGAAGGCAACTCAGTTTATACCATAGGACGGAAAAGGAACAAATTTGTTGTACCAGCATTAAAAGAATTAACCTTACTTCTACAAGAAAAATATCATTTTGAAGAAAAAATCGTTCTCTCCAATACATCACCAACTGTCCCATTTGCTATGTCATTAGGGGGTTTTTTCTCAAGAGGATTGAAAATGGACTTTATTGGAGTACCCTTATTAGTGATAGGCGCTAAACAATGCTGTGATAATTTATTTCGGTTAGTGGAAAACACCAAACATGTTGGTCGTACTATTTTCAATGAAAATGTGATTATTTTAGAAAATGAGATGTATAAATAGTACAAAAATATTATAAGTACTTAATTAATTTAAGGGTGTTGAATTAATGGATTTTCGGCATGCTCCTCAAGCATAAACAGAACATCTCCGTTAAGGGGGGAGACTACTGTTTTTCTTAAGAAACACCATTGCATAATTTATTACTTAACTGAAAAAAATATATTATTACTATGTTTTTGGAGGTGTAATGAAAATGGCATTTGAGAAGGGGCTCGCTCAATCAGAAAAAGCCTATAACCAGCTCACTGAGGTCAGTTCTTTATTTGCAAAAATAGTGACGGAAGAATTTCTCTCAACATGGCAATGGTGGTTTGGTCTCGCACTATTTATTGTTCCATGGATTGTTTGGTTTAGACTCAGGAAGAAAGATAGCACGGGACGTCTCCTTTTAGGTGGCTTCCTGACTATAATATTATCACTTACAGTAGATCTTGCTGCCTTATCTTTAGGGCTCTGGTCATACCCAATGGTAATCATCCCTCTAGCACCTTTTCTATTTTTACCCTATCACTTTTCTTTAGCACCCGTTGCGGTAATGTTAGCTCTACAAATAAAACCAAAAATGAACCCCTTATTAAAAGGTATTTTATTTTCTTCCATTGCGGCATTTGGAGGAATGAATTTCTTTAATGCCATCGACTTCTACAACCCTAAGAATTGGTCCACTCTATATGATTTTATTATTTTTTTAACTTTTTATTTTGCAGCTTATTCGGTTACAAAAATTGAGAGCTATACTAAATTAGATAATTGAATCCACGGGGACGGTTCTAGTGGTATGAAAAGTGGATATTCCTTCCATAAAAAAGCCACTAGAACCGTCCCCACGGTCCCTTCATTAGTATATATCTATAGAATTGCTTCTCCTAGTCACTAAGTACTTTTCCGCCAATAACTTGTATAGGACTCGCCTCATGCGGTGAATAGTTTTCCAGAACTTGTTGGCTTGCAACCAAAAAAATATTTTGTAAAATTCTACTCTGTGGCTCGGGAGCAAACACCTTCACATAAGGATAAACGCTGGAAATGGTCGCAAACAATTTTCGCAATATCTCATCATCTCTGACCCTTCCAATATAATTGACAAATAGGATTCCATCATTGGTCAATTTTTGACTCGTTAGATAGAAAAATTCTTGGGTGGTTAGGTGAAATGGGATACTATTTCCATTGTAGGCATCAGAGAAAATGATATCCTGAGATTTGTCCACCTGTCTTTTCAAAAGCTCACGTCCGTCTCCAATATTGATTTTATTGCCCAAATAACCAAAATACTTTTTGGATATATCGACAACTAAGGGATCAATCTCAGCAGTTACCAAATTTCTACTTGAATAATATGAGCTTATTACACCAATTCCATGTCCGATTATGAAACCTTCTTTGAAATCAGGTGCGTAGTGATCAATAAGATCCACTACAGTACGAGAGTACGACAGCACCAAACGGGATGGATTCTCCAAATCTATCACTCCCTGAACAATATCGTCAGTAAATTTAAGTAAGCGAAATCTGCCGTGCATCCCGCCAAACCTGCTTCTATCTTGAACGGTAATGTTTTGGAAAGGGCTTGATCCCTTATAAATTAATTGATTCATCTATGACACTCCTTGATCGATTGAAAGATTACTATATAGAGTATTCATAGGGTTTATTATTTGTATAAACAAGTAACATGAGAGAACGTGTTGTTCAAAAAAAAACCTAAGTAAAAAAATAATGAAAACATCTGTAACAAGTGGACAAGCTTTTACATACAAATATATTAACTTCTTAAAGAAAGGAGTTGATTATATGGGACAACCTCAATGTGAAAGTTGCTGTGAAGATACAGATATTCTTTGTGTGAGTATTCCTGGAGGAGTTCATATTGTCTTGTTAGGAATTCACATCGACCTTGAAGCTTTGTGCCTTCGAATTTCCAACCCTGGTCCTGGCACTCTAACAGCAGCACAACAAGCTAATGTTGAGCAAGTTGCAGGGGCAGTGGGTAACTTGTTAGGAAACCTTTTACCACGTGCATAATTAATTTAGTAGAGAAGGAAGGAGGTCTCCCTTCCTTCTTTTTATGTACATACAGTTAAACAAGTCAATAGGCTAGAGATTCGGATAGGGGCAGTGTAGCTAAAGGAAGGATAGATATCAAATATGGAATCATTAAGGAAGATTGAGGCGAATGCCTGAACAGAAATGCAAATCAAATTTGAGGCTAATCCAATCGAAATATCCTTAAGGATGTACCCTGCCTAGCCAATACTAGAACAAAGCCTTCACTGTCATCACCTCATTATATAAAGTCCTAGGAAATACCGATTATCCCTAGGACTTCGAAGTCTACTTTTAAGTTTAGAGAATCACCGAATACATAATGGCACGGACGGTGGTATAGGAAAACGGGGGGGTAATCACCCCTTCCTATCTAATTATGAGAAGGACATTCTTCCGTCTTAGAATTTCCCATGAAGCATAACTGATTCAACCAATTGTTTAAACATTTTTTCAATAAATGGAGTACTTCATCAGCAGGCAGTTCATTGGTGGATATTTTAAGACAACGAAAGTCTACTTTAATCGTGATTCCGTTAAAAACTATGGTAATGGGTGAGTCAGTAGAGAGGGAAAAGATCTCCTTAGTTTCATTAATGATTAAATTTTCAGTGACGGGCGTATCCTGCTCCAAGAAGTCTGAAGGAGTATCAGTGGGGATATTAGGATCAGTTTTGGGTATTTCTATACATTCAAATGTTCTCTCTACAACGGAGTCTTTCTCAGCCTGAGATGGGGTGTAAACTAGAATTGGCGACTTTGCCTTGACGAGCATCTGATGACTTATACTGGTAGTCATCTGTATCTGTAAAGGCACATTCGACAATTGAATTTCCCCTTCCTCTTGTTTTCCCACATGGTGTTTTGGCATTTTTATGGTTTTCGGACCGATTTCTCTTGTTTTAGGAGGAATAGTCGGTCTTCTGTGTTTATGTTTTTTAGGTTTTCTAATTTTTTCACTTACTGGTTTTTCCTTATGTCGCTTCTTTTTTTCTTTCATTGTAATTTGTAATCCTCCCTCCATGCTTTCCTGTCTTTTCTTGTCCAACTTTTTTGCAGAATAACTTAATAAGATATTATAAACTCCCCCTTGTTTCGAATGGCAATCATATCAGGCAATCTAAATACAGAAATAGGATGGATGAATTTTTTCTTTATTCTTTTCAAGATATAGGACCTTATTATATAAATATGTAGATGTGATCGATGGGAATTGGACGGCTGTCCAGTGAAACCACCCAATTATTCTTATAAGAATAAAGTTCTACTGTTGATTCCCGTAGTGGAAAGGCATTTGTTTTCACAAAGCAAACTAAAACAATAATGCCCATAAAATAACTACCTATTATTGGACTAAAAATAGCAACATATTTACTTATTGTTTGGGATGTGGCGTTTGCTTTAGGATGGGCACTTTTCTTAATCACACCTAATGGATAAATAATAGGGGCGTGAGTATTTTCCTCTGCGCTTGCTACCTCCGACTACAATTCCACGGAAGATAACAGACGAGCAACGTGTAATTATTTAACAATCTACAGGAATGCTAAACTGCTTCACCCGAACACCCTTATCTCGTCGCATCCTTCAGCCTGCAACCTTTCTATTTGCAGTTCCAAATCCTGTCCTATAGTGCTTACACGACAATAGCCCTACTTCATTTTTCCACCTCACTTATGAATATAAGTTATGACACCTTTCGATAATTACTACCGTTGCCTATTAAAAAAGCAAGGCCCGATAGGCCCTGCTTGTTATTTGACTATTACTTTTCCAACCATTCCTTCATTGAAATGGTACCGACATATCAGTTCATATGTACCTGGCTTATTCGGTGTCACGGTAATGATTTTTTCTTTTCCCGGCTGGACTTCGGCGTCAATTCTGAGCTTTTCCACTGTGAAGGTGTGTTCTTTCTTACCTTTGTTTTTCAATAGTAACGTTGTCGTTGTTCCTTTGGAAATCGTGATGACTTTCGGATTAAAGTAATCATCGTGCAACTCGACCTCAATCGCTTTCACCGTCTCCATAGGTCGTGTTGCGACACCGGATTCGGCAAATACACCGAGCGAGCCTGGAGCGGCCACAACCACAATCATCGCAAGCAAAACGACCAATCCTGTTAAACCCTTTTTTACAAACATTCGTAATCCCTCCTTTCCTATCACTATTTTTTCCAATTCATCAAATATTATGAGGCCAGGGGGACCCCCTATTGAATAGGTAAAAATGACACTTGCCATATCCCATCTTCATTTTTTATCATCTGAAAACCATTTATTCCTTCACCTGAATCATATTCAATATATCCTTCGTAATCACTCGTTTGTACAAATGTTCCTTTGTCGATATTTTTAAATTGTTTTATGTTCTGTTCATCAGAGCCTCTATCAGATTCAGGGATTTTTTTATCCTCTTCTTTTGACCATTGAACATATCCTTCTCTGTCTGTATATAAAGCGTATTGAACATCATATTTTTTATCAAACCCTGCTTTAACATATAACTTCGCAATACTTATTGGTTCTAATCCGCTTAGATGCTTTAAATTTATATCAATTTGAAAATTGCTATAAACCTCTTCTTCTTTAGCAGACATTTCAAAAGGGTTTAATTCAGTAGTAGAGCTTTCGACAATTTCTTTATCCTCAACAGAGGTATTTTCTTTAACTTTTTGTTCAGTATTATCTACGCTGCAAGCTGACAGCAGGATTGTGCCAAGTACAACTACTATACCAAAATATTTATGAATCATTTTTCATTTCCCCTCCCAAATCACTTCCATTGTACCTTCCAATTACGCTAACCATTAAAATCCCCAATTGTTTTTATTAATTTTAACATTTAACAGAACTCGCTAATAAAAAGGAAATATTATGAATTCCCGTTCCACTAAAGGTGCGTTACTTCAATAAAGTTCAACAAAAAGAAGCGTTAATCCTCCTGGATCAACGCCCCCGATAGTTTAAGTGCATTTCATCACAATCTTATGTGGAGTAAACATTTCAATGAAAGCATTTACTCATAAAAAAGAGCGTTGAAAGACATCTTCTAATGCACCCTTTATTTGAAGAGTAAAGTATCCTGTTTCATTGATTTACGAATATTATCCTGAATCGTTAAAATTTTCTAAGTTTGTAGAATCAAAAATAAAGAGATCCAATAGGGACTCTCTCAAAGTTTTAACATTTGGAAACTAGTATAAGTCAAAATATTCTGATAAAATTAATATGTTAAATCTATACTATGAGAGTCAATTATAGTCTTACTTATTATTTAAATAAAGGGGAGAATTTGGGTGGAGAAACATATAGCAAGAGTAAATGGATGGGTGAAATACGATGATTTTGATCCATTAAAGCATGTTTTTTCTGATGAAATTGTCCTTTATATTAAAGGGATGTATCAAGAGGCTGCAAGAAGAAGAGATGAATATGATTTGCCTAGTCGTGATTATAAAGATATTGGAGGATATGATGTATTTACTCTAACACCAGAAATGCCTTTTACAAGAGATTACTTCATTTCTGAAAATGAAATTTGTTTCAACGAAATAATAGAAGGTTATATTTCTAGTAATAAAACACCTGTAGCTATTTTTAAGTATAGAGATGGACAATCACTTGGAGTATATTTGCCTGTATTAAAAAGAGAAAACTTCGTATTATAGGTATAATAAATATGACCAAAAGAATGTACTGTACCTCCAATTGTTAGGTGTGTCTAACAATTGGGGTGCAGTTCAAAATTACGATCAAAAGCACACTTTAGTTTAACAACATTAAGCAAACGAAAACTAAGCTTCTTTATAAATACTGTTACATCAGCTGTTAACTAAAAAGAGAATCCACCAAGAATGGTAGCTCGTTTTTGGATGAAAAATTCATTTATTTATACAAAATATCATCTCTTAATGAAGCTACTTGAGTTAAAGCTGTATCAATGTCCTCCTCTTTTACCCCAAAATGAGCAAGAGCATCATGAAGATGTTTTGCAATAGCATCAAAATGCTCAGGTTGCAAGTTCATTCCCTCATGAGCTTTTGCCATTGATTGACCAGAATATTTATTAGGACCTCCAAGGGCAAAACTAATAAATTTTGTTTGATGGCGACGTTGTTTCTCCATATCTGTTTTTTCAAAGAAGGAATTTACAGTTGGATCTTTCAAAACTAATTCATTGTAAAAATAATCAACGACTTTTTCAATTGCCTCTTCTCCACCGACGTTTTCATAAAGTGATTGTCCCATTTGATACACCTCTAATTTGTATTTATTCTTAATATATATTGCACAAGACAATTTCTTTATATTCGTTTCGAATCATATACCGTTACTTGTATTTGGCAAACCATCGAAGGATCTGCCTTCACGATAAATCTTTCTATCGTTAGATGAAATTTTTTACAGTTATTACAAAAGCTTAATGAATAAATAAATAGGGTCTTTCCACTATGCCCGTTTCGGCATTGATATAAATCTTGTTTTCCTTTCCTTCAAAAACATAGACGAGGACATAGTCAGCCGAAACGGTTGAGTAAATGATGCCAGTTTCAATGGCATTCACTTTTTCATCTAAAATTTGCTCTGCCTTGGTTTCAAGTGAAGCTTGGCTTAGCTTTTCCTGATAATTTTTCGAGAATAACTCTCTAGATTGAAGTGCTGGCTGGGCCGACAACATGAAAAATTCTCCGGTTCCGGCATCAAATTCGATGACAAACGGCTCTCCCAGTGGGAAGTGCAGCTTGTATTCTCCTGCAAGGGGAGTGAACCTAAAACGATAAAGATTGTGCTGTCCTTCGATCTCTTCCTTGTTTGGTTCGACCTTTATTTCAAAGACCGCGGTTTTCCCGTAAATCGCTTTAAGCATTTGTTCTGCCTTTTTCATGACCTCCCTCTGTTCAAGAGGCTTTTGTTCATTTATTTGATGTCCATAATTAAAGGCAGTTATAATCATTCCGGAATAACCGTCCATTTCACCATCGATTTTGGTTTTTCCTTGTTGAAGGTCAAACCGATACATTCCATAATGATCATTCATTTTTTCAAATTTAACCTTGCCATTCTCTGCATGGAAGGCCGTTCTTATTATCTCTTTCAGATCTTTCTCCTTTATCAGCTTCATCTCGGAAGGAAGCTTGTGGTATTTGTTATAAAAAAACGCGAGTTCATTTATCTTGCCTATTTGATTGCCGATTCCTTCTGTATCTAAAAACTCAAAATAAGAACTATAGCCATGATGGAATTCATTATATTCCTTCCCGACATGCTTAAACAAAGTGCTGGAGTACGTTTGTAAAAGTTCAACCGCCTTAAGGTCCGTTTCATCCTCAAGCCCCTGGCTTTTTCGCTCCCTAAGGATTGCAGCCATTTCATCGAGCTCCTGGCTATTAACGAGAAGAGGGGCATTTTTACGCTCAAACCAAAGCAATTCCTCGTCTAAATCCACAATATCTTCCGCCGCATACGATAGCAGCTGCCCGTTCATATCGATTTCATATGGATTGTTGACTATTTGATTAAGTGACTCTGCATATAGATAAACACCATCGAGAAGTGTGGCAACTTTTTCACGGTTCGCAACATACAAATTGATGCCAGATACAATAATTACGGCTGCCATAAGGGCCGCTATCACTTTCATCCTTCTCAGTCTAAAGGTGATCCGGATCCTGTCATCGACTTCCTTCGATATTGTCTCTTCAGAGGAAAGCGATAACTCTGAAAATCCAGATCCCTTTTGATACAATTCCCTGCACTCCCTGCAGTGCTGTAAATGCTCTTCCACTGCCAGGTGGTTTTCCGGCCTTAATTCATTTTCTTCATACAAAGGATATAAATCTTCTACTAGACTGCAATTCAACTTCACCTTCATTCCCCCTCCCCTTCAAGATAGTATTTTTTAAACTTCTTTTTCGCGCGATGAATTCCGACCTTTATGCTGCCTTCTGTCTGGGTAAGGATCTCGACCATCTCGCTAAGCGAAAAACCCTGTTCCCGCAAAATCAAAAGTGATTTTTCATTCTCGGTAAGCTTTTGAAACGTTTGTCTTATCATCATTTCTGTTTCGATGTTCCGGGTTGTGCCGCCTCCTTGAAGGTCCGGATCGGCATAAGGAATCTCGTTTCGTTGTGAAAATTTCATTGCTTCATTCAAATATGTATTGCGCGCAATTTTAAAAAGCCATGTTTTCAGGGAAGACTCACCGCGAAACCGACCAAATCCCTTGAAGGCCTTGATAAACGTATCATGCGTCAATTCTTCGGCAATCGTGGTGCTGTGGCACATGTTGCGAAGATAACGGAAAACCGGATCTTTATATGCCTGATACATCTCTTCCAGCGGATCTGTCATGTCTCCCTCTCCCTCCACTGATAATGACAAACGAAAATGCAAAAGGTTACAAACTATTTTTAAAAAAGTGAAACATAATTCAAAATATTTATGATAAAGTAATTTTAACCATTTTTACTCGGAAGGTGCTGATTATTTTGGAGAACTTCTATTTGTTTGTGATTATGTGTATTTTACTAATTCTTTTACCTGGCCCTGATACCGCCATCGCGACAAAAAATACGCTGACAGTGGGAAGAACAGGCGGGTTTAGAACGATCTTTGGCACTTGTTGCGCCTTACTCATCCATACTCTGGCAGCGGTTGTCGGACTCTCAGCGATTATTGTGAAGTCAGCTCTATTATTTTCTGTCTTCAAATACTTCGGTGCCGCCTACTTAGTTTATTTAGGCATCAAGACATTATGGGCATTAAAGCAAAATAAAACAGCAGCCACCGAAATGACTGCTGAGGGCAAGTATGATAACAAGTCTTGTTTTAAGCAGGGGTTCCTGACGAACCTCTTAAATCCAAAAGTAGCCGTATTTTTCCTAACCTTCCTGCCACAGTTCGTAGATTCCGGCAGCACCTCTTTTATTCCGTTTCTCATCATGGGAATCACCTATACACTGTTAACCGCCGTCTGGTTTTTGTTCTATATCTACCTGCTTAACCAGATTCGTACTTTTATGAAAAAGCCTAAAACCCAAACAGCTATGGAAGGAATCACTGGAACCATTCTGATTGGTTTCGGCATCAAACTGGCACTGGAAAAGGCACATTAATAGATTGGTAGCTCGAAAAGCAGTGGAATTCCACTGCTTTTTTCATATTCTAGACTTGTAGCTACAAACCTAGTTCAGGTATCTAAGCTACCCTAAAACCGATACTACGCCAGTATTTTCCGTTTATTATAGAACAAGTTAGTATTTCCCAATTACCTTTTTTATCCAAAAATTCTTACCTGCCAAAATGTTTCCTTCACCTGCGGACTTTAGCCTCTAACCTGCATATTTTCCGTCTTATCTGCATATTTCCTTTGTTTATCTGCCTAACAAAATCCAAACCTGGACTAGATGCTAAAATAGCCAGGCTGCTACACGGTTCAGGCATCTAAACCCCTAAAAATTGGTATTATGCTCGGTATTTTTCGTTTTTATAGAACAAGTTGGCATTTTCTAATTACCTTTTTTATCCAAATAATTCTTACCTGCTGAAATGATTCCCCCACCTGCGGATTTTAGCCTCTAACCTGCATAAAGCTCCCACTTACCTGCATATTACCTTTGTATATCTGCCTAACAAAATCCAAGCCTAGACTTGAAGCTAAAAAGCCAGGCTGCTACACGGTTCAGGCATCTAAACCCCTAAAAATTGGTATTATGCTCGGTATTTTTCGTTTTTATAGAACAAGTTGGCATTTTCTAATTACCTTTTTTATCCAAATAATTCTTACCTGCTGAAACGATTCCCTCACCTGCGGATTTTATCTTCTTACCTGCATAAAGCTCCCTCTTACCTGCATATTTCCTTTGTTTATCTGCCTAACAAAATCCAAACCTAGACTTGATGCTTAACAAGCCAGACTGCTACACGATTCAGGCATCTAAACCCCCTAAAAATTGGTATTACGCTCGATATTTTTCATTCATTATAGAACAAGTTACCATTTTCAAATTACCTTTTTTATCCAAATTATTCTTACCTGCCAAAATGATTCCCTCACCTGCGGATTTTATCTTCTTACCTGCATCAAGCTCTCTCTTACCTGCATATTTCCTTTGTTTATCTGCCTAACAAAATCAACGGACAAAAAAAACACCAGATTCGCCTCGACGAACCCAGTGTTCCTTCACTATTATGCCGCTTTTTCAAGCATTGCCTCACTGCCACTGCCCTGTTTCCTTTTGAACGTTAATGCCATGTAGATAAAGCTAACAGCCATGAACCCCGCACTGTAAGCTAGCAAGATCCAATTGTTTTGCCACATGTACGCAAAATCACCGCTTGAGATGACGGCTTTAAATGCTTGGACGCTGTACGTCATGGGGAAGAACGCGTTGAATGGCTGCAGCGCCTCTGGAATTAACGCAAGTGGGAAGGTTCCCGCGCTTGTCGTTAATTGCATGATCAGGATGAGAATCGCAATGAATCGGCCCACATCCGCCATGGACGTGACGAGCATTTGAATTAATGTTACGAACACCATACTTGTCAGAATCGTCGTCACAATAAACAACGGCAAGCTTCGTACCTCAATTCCCAGCCCAGCAAGTAATACAAAATCGACTAATAGTGCCTGAAGTACGCCAATAATCGTAATAACGCCTAATTTACCGATAAACCATTGTGCTGCTGAAGCTGGTTTGACGGCTGGTTCTCTCAGACCGAACACAATCGAGATGATCAGTGCACCCACGAAAAGTCCGAGTGAGATGAAGTAAGGAGCAAAGCCGGTACCGTAGTTTGGCACGGTGTTAATCTCATTTTTATCAACCTTCACGGGCTCGCCCATCATATCATACGTATCATCATCCGCTTTTACGCTATTGGCCACTTCAGCCCCGGCCGCCAGCTTCTCGTTTAATTCGGAAGACCCGTCCTGCAATTTTTCTGTGCCTGCTTGTAATTCAGTAGAACCTTCCGCAAGCTTACCCGTACCTTCCGTTATTTTACCCGCACCCGCAGTTAATTCTCCCATACCAGCTATCAATTGGTTGGCACCTTTATTTAGTGCGGTTGATCCTGTATAAAGCTGGTGAATTCCTTGCTGTAATTTCACCTGGTTTGCGTTAATTTCGCCGATTCCGCCGATTAATTGGTCGAATACGGGATCCGTTTGTTTTTTCAATTGTGATTCTAAACCTGCTGTCGCCCCAAGTAATTGTCCATTTACCTGCGATTTAAATTGCGTGAAGCCTTGGTGCAATCCAGGTGTGATTGCCTGCGCAACCTGCTGCTCGACCTCTGCCTTGGTTGGCGGAGTCTGTTGTTCCATAATCGCTGTCACTTTTTCTGCCGGAACACCATTTTCGATTAATGCTGCGGCCAGTTCCTCCATTTTTGCTGTTTGCTGTGCGATCATTTGATCAGCAATCTGTGAAGACAATTCCGCCCCAAGCTGCGTTTCAAACTGATTGATACCTTGGTTTAATTTTTCTGTACTACCTGATAACTGGGCGTTGATTTCAGCTGCGATTCCAGCTGGTAACGCTTCTTTCATCTGCTGTGCCCCTGCTTGTGCTTTTTCGGTGCCTGTCACCAGCTGCGGCAGCTTTTCATCCACTTCCTGTAACCCTTGTTGGATCGCCGCTGTCCCTTGAGCTATTTCACTGGATCCCGACGCCGCACTATTCATACCTTCCTCGAATTCAATCGATTTGCTTGCTAAGAGCTCAAGGTTTTCCTTGATTTGTCCAGCTCCTTCGTTGAGTTTTTCCGAACCCTCGTTGAGCTGCCCGGCTCCCTCACTTGCTTGGCCTAACCCGCCTGCCATCTCTGTTACTTTTTCAAAAATGCTTTCAGAGTAGGTTGCAACAATCTCTTTCGAAATCTCCGCTTTGATTTCCTTCATCGCGGTTTCACCAATTTGCGCCGATAGGAAGTTTGCCCCCTCGTTCGGAACATATTTAATCTCTAACTTTTGAGGCTTATCCTCAAGCAAGGTTGTAGCATTTTTTGAAAAATCACTCGGAATCTCAACTAGGATATAATACTTTTGGTCCTCCAAGCCTTGGTATCCCTGCTTCTTGTCCACTATGTCAAAATCAAACGTATTGCTTTTCCTCAGATTTTTGACTAGGTCGTCCCCAATCGTGAGCTGCTCTCCGTTAAGCTCAGCTCCCTCATCCTGATTCACAATCGCCACAGGCAGGTCCCCTAAATATTTATAGGGATCCCAAAACGCCCATAGGAACATGCCTGCATAAAGCACGGGAATAAACAGGATCGCGATGATGGGAATGAGCACCTTCCGATTGGAAAGAATAGATGTTAATTCTGCTTTAAATGATGATCCTTTCATGTTTGTTTTCCTCCTATCTAATTGACTATTTTGTTCAATTGGTCATCTTTACTCCTAAAAAATAGTGACTATGAATTCAAACAGTCTGCCTTTCTTTTTGTAATAGTGACCATTTTATCCAAACGGTCAGTTTTTGTGAAAAATAAAAGGCTATGTTAACAAGCCTTTTAGTAAGTAAAGCTCAAAGAGCCTTGGTATTTCTCCCTTTCTCAATGGTGCATGGTCCTTTTGCCAGTCATTCACCAACGAAAAGTACATCTTCAGCATCACAAAGGCCGTGACCTCAGGATCACAGGATTTGATTTCGCCCTTACGCATTGCTTTTTTAATAATGGCCTTCATGTACTGGATGATCGATTGCTCTACTCTCTGCATGGCTTCGACAACGGTTTGCGTGCCCATATCCCGCTCTTCCTGAATCAATTTTATCGTCAATTGGTGTGATTCCCTAAACACTTGAACCCTACCTAATACCCTGTTCACATTTTCAAGAATCGAGGATGAGTCATCCAGCACGCTATCGACTTCGAAGCGAATTTCAGCGATAAGTGAATTAATT
Organism: Bacillus sp. CZDM1; assembly: GCF_055502545.1. Taxonomy (NCBI): domain Bacteria; kingdom Bacillati; phylum Bacillota; class Bacilli; order Caryophanales; family Bacillaceae; genus Bacillus; species Bacillus sp. CZDM1. The sequence goes on from NZ_JBUESO010000006.1 coordinate 83,027, forward strand.
ATTTCATCAAACAATTCTTCCTTTGTCTTAAAAAAGGTATAGATGGTTCCCTTCCCCACATTGGCTAACTTCGCAACCTGATCCATCGTCGTTGCCTTATAGCCATACAAGGAAAAGGACTTAGCCGCCGCCTCCAAAATCAACTTCTTCCGATCAATCAATGCCACATCCACTCACCTCACTTTTATAAAAAAATGACTAAATTGCTAAATTGGTCATTCGCATGAAAAATAATATATCATAAGGTTTTTAGAAAAGCAACACACGAAAGTTTCCCTCCTCAAGAATTTTTTATCCTGCAGATTTTGTCAAACGGTTCTATGGAACCAATTGCCATTTACTAACGTCTAATTGAGTAGAGATAAAGGAAATAACTGGGGGATCACTTCGATGAAAAGAGTTTTAATTGCGTTGTTTATTGCGCTGGTTTTGTTCTGTGCAACAGGTGGCTTGGAACGGTTCGCTTCTGACGTAGAAACACAGGAACCGGGGGTTACCGAAGAAAATTTATAATAAAGATTTTCCAGTCCTAGCGCTGCTGGGGCTGGTTTTTGCGTGGACCGCCGTGACAAATTCGCTGATTAGGACATACTTTGTTAGTGGACAAACTTCAGCCCGCAGCGAATCGTAATTTTTTAGGCTATCTCTTTGAGTGCCTTCTTTTTTCGGTAGATGTTTTTTTCAAGAAAATAACCTAGCGCTCCTACTAAAATCCCAAATAGTAATCCGCTGAAAACCGGCATGTCCAAAATACTGAGGGTTTGATATTGCTTCAAAAATGCAAATTCGTGCCAAAATAGCCCGCAATCCATGCCAACCACCAATCCAATGAAAAAACCAGTATGGTACGTTCTTTTTGGCATATCTAGGCCCTTGTCATTGTGGACCTTGGCTGCGTTAAATGCCTGCCAGATTGCAAAAGCATATAACGATGGGTAGAACATGCCCCAGCTGTAATCAATGACACTGTGAGCCTGGGCGAAATCGCCAGTAAATGAATATACAAGTGCTAGATTTAAGTTGGAGTATAAATTAATAAGGAATTCAAAGCCAAGCAGCACAAAGCCAATGATGTAATCCTTATTGTATAGTTGTCCAAAACCCGGTAAAACCATTGACCATACCGCTGCTGCATACGGGGATTTATACTCACGTCTGTGTCTCATTGCGCCCAACCTCTCTTTCTCATATAGTACTCCCTTTTCCATTTTGTTTGGGGGTCTTTGATAAAAATTCACAGAAATTGGGATATTAGTTATACCAGTATAATGAGTCCAGCGGGTAATTGGAACCAGATTTTTTTGTATGTATAAGAGAATGATAGATTGGTAAGAATGATGATAGAAAGTAATTTAAGGGGGATGGAAACAATGAAAGAATCTAAATTGCTATTATCACAATTTGCTAAGGAAGAAGGCTTCGAGCTAACAAACTATCTTACACAGCTGTTTGAATATGTCTCACACCAGCTCGGACAAACTCCAGCCATCAACACCACTACTACTGAAATGGAAAATAGTTAAGTCCGGGCGTTGCATCAATGCCTGGACTTTTTTTGTGTTTGGGGAGACATTTTTGGGTTTGGCCCGTAAGACTGGAATTCGGCTGGCAAACATATTCCTGATAGGGCTAAGACCACAATGACCAAGATCTTTTTTACAAAAAAAGCCTGTCTTGAATAGAAATCCCTTTTTCTCTCCTCGAATGGCCATTTTTTGGGTATAATATAGGAATATGGATTTTTCTAAAAAAGGGGGTCGTGGCTTTGGGAGCAACGACTGCTAATGAACGGATTGAACTTCTCTCTGAGGAGATTAAAGATTTGTTCCATCCACACGCTGCGGATGATGTAAAGCTTATACAAAAGGGATTAATGCTTTACCGGCAAGGGATGGTCAAGCAATTACAAATATGGAATGCTCAAATTACGGCAATGGTGCAGGATGTGACGCCCTGCCATGTGAAGCTGAATTTTGAACGTTTGTCGTTTAGCAGCTGTACCTGTCCTCATGAGGGACTGTGCCGCCATCAGCTGGCCGTGTTTTTTGCGGCATATAGCAGGGTCGGCAGTGTCGCGGATTGGGTGACTGAATGGCGGGAACCGATGAAGGAGAAGAATGACGTTGCGAGCTGGGGGCTTCAAAAGGCAAAGGATTTGATCAAGGCGAACGGTGTGATGAAGCCTGATTACCGGCGCTGGGTTGAGTCGTTTGAAGTGAGCTTCGATACGATTTTGAACTCGAAAAAGTATTCGAGTCCTTTTATTATTGCTGAGTTGTTCAATATATACGAACGGCGGATTAGGGCGAGTGCTCCGGTTGAGCAGGAGTGGCGCCTGCTGTATGAAATGGTCGGGATTGTTGTATCGTTTAAAAAGCTCGCCGTTCTGACCGAGAATTCGGGGTTTGCGGAGGATGTCGTTAGACGCGCTTACCTCTCTGTGTTTCATAATTTGATTGAGGATGCCGATGAGCTCGTGTTGAAGATCGGTGTTCAATCGCTTCCGTTTGACTTCGACGAGTTTATTTTACAATTAAAGGACGACGTGTTTGAGCTTCTGACAGCGTCGAGCGGGCTGGAGCAGGAACGAATCTATCTCTATCGCCTCCTCTGGACGAATCTTTTTAAAAAGAAAGAATGGCGTGAGCAGGAGATTTTAAATATTAATGAACGGTTGAAGTCCTTGAAGGATTGGGAAAATCCGAATCCACTGATGATTGCTGGGATTCATATCAGCTTTTTGCAGCAAAAGGATGAACTGGCATTAGATTTGATTCATAAAATGGACGATAAGGTGATTACCCCTTATATGCTTCATTGGATTGACCTGTTGTCACAGACGAAAGCATGGAAACGGGTTGGTCCTTTAGTTGAGCTTTTTTCAGCTAAACTAAGAGGCTATTTGGACTTTTTGCGAGCCTATCATTCGTGTGCGTCTTTTACCCGGTCTTCGCTTAAGGCGATCTCTCCGTATGTTTCAGAAAACGGGAAGGTAGAATTGTACGAAAAGATGATGTTGGCGACGCTGCCCTACAGCTATACAGAATATGAATATATGCTATTTGAACGCAAGCAATATGACAAATGGGGCGACCTCCAGGCATTCATGGGCTGGAATTTTTATGATTTACCACGGGAGCGCGTTAAGGTGATTGAGAAGGAAAAACCGGAGGTACTGCTGGGAATGCTGCACCAATCCGCACTGAACGAGATCAACCAAAAAAACCGGTCCAGCTACAAAGCAGCCGTCCGACACCTAAAAAAACTGCGCACCCTATACAAAAAAACCAAACGCGTCGACGACTGGCAATACTTCCTCGACAGCCTAATGGAAAAAACCAAGAGACTCCGCGCCTTCCACGAAGAATGCAGGCGGAGCAAACTTATTGAGGAATAGGTGGGGTGGTGACAGGCACCGCCCGTGGACACTGTCCACCTCAGGCGGACAGTTCCCCTAAAAAATTCTTCGATTTTCAGGTAATTTGGGCTTAGAATTTGTTTTGGACTTTTTTTCGAGGGTTTTGGACTAATTTTTTTGTGTTTTGGACTTTTTTTGAGTACTTATGGACTTTTTTATAGATGTTTTGGACGTTTTTTTAGGGGGTTTGGACTTTTAGACAATATTTGGAAACGGACACCAACTATTTTGTCTACAACAAACCATTCCACCCAAGTAAAAGGAGTAACATACGATGCTGAAAACTAGATTTGTTAAGCTTCTGACAATTAAATTAGAAGGTGGTCGCTATCTTTTGGCTGCTAAGGATGAGCACGGGTATGGTCTGCCTCCTTCTGAGTGGAAGAATGTGCTGTTCGGCCGTCATGAAGAGAGCTTTTTTGGCACGCTTCTGGAGACGGAGTCTGTGGGTGGCATCGAGGGTGTGGTGGTCACAGGCTGGCACCTGGTCTCTCTTTTTGCGAAGGAGTCGTTCAACCGGTTTATTGACTGGGATTGGAGTGAACAATCGGAAATTTGCCTCGCTGCTGCTCATGCTCTCCATGAAGGGATTCTGGAGAAGGACTGGCTTCCGGATTTTTCCGTTTGGGAAAATGGCGACTTCCGTTGGCAGCTTCCTGTCAGGGTGGTGGATGAATTTGATCCTTCCTTTTGGGATCAGGAAGTTGATCCGCAAGAAGAAGCTTCTGGAACCGTGCATGAATTCATCTCTGATTTATACGACCATGCCCTGGATGCTTATTTAACACGAAACGCTTCGATGAAGGAACTTTTTGGACCGAAGCTTGCATTATTGAGGAAACAAAATATTTCTGGCGCTGAGCTGGCAAGGTATTTTGATGAGGATAGCTGGCTCGAATGGGTCGGGATCAAGGAAAGCGACACTCCGTTCACGATTGGACTGAGGTTAGAGGAGCCATTAGATGGCGAGGGTCCTTGGAACCTGGATGTCTTTTTGCGTGGGAAGAAGAATGTCGATGATGTATATGGGTTGGATGCAAAGCTCCCTGCTCGCTGGAAGCCCTTTTTAGAGAGGGTTGACACCGAGCAAAGTCGCTGGGCTCGATTAATTCCCTGGCTGAGTGAGGACGGGATGACCTTGAAGTCTGGGCTCACAGAGGACGAAGCGTGGATGTTTTTGACGGAGGCCAGTGAAACACTGGTCGCTTTGGACGTTGAAATCCTGCTTCCCTCCTGGTGGCAGGCAATGAAGAATGCTAATTTGAAGGTGAAGGCTTCATTAAAAGGCTCATCCAGCCACCGGCCGTCGTTTGTCGGGCTGCAGGCTATGCTTGATTTTAACTGGCGTTTTTCCATGAACGGTGTCGATTTTTCCGAGGAAGAGTTCAGTCAGCTTGTCGAAGAAAAACGTCGACTTGTGTTTATTCGCGGCCGCTGGGTCAAGCTCGATCCAGGCTTTATTCGACAAATTCAGGATTTGATGAAGCGTGCTGAGAAAGAGGGCCTGCATGTAAGGGATTTACTTGAGCAGGAGTTGGTCGAGACACCTCTAACTGAGGATGAACTTGAAAATCCAAAAGCCTTCGCGCGAATTCAAATTGAATTAAACAGTCAGTGGAAAAAAATGATTAAACAGCTTTCTGAAGCACATGAGATTCCGATGGAACAGGTTCCCGCAGGACTTCAGGGTGAACTCCGTCCCTACCAGCAGCTGGGAATGAGCTGGCTTTGGTTCCTGCGCCAATACGGTTTTGGCGCCGTCCTCGCCGATGACATGGGGCTCGGGAAAACGGTACAATTAATCGCGTACCTTCTGAAAGTAAAAGATGAAATCAGTGCTCTTCCGGAAATAGATACATCTGAAGTGGTGACAGGCACCAAAGGCGGAGCTTCTTCAGAAAAAGGATCTAAGGAAAAGAGCACCACCGCAAAAATACCTGTTAAAGCTGCGTTGATCATTTGTCCTACTTCGGTTCTTGGTAACTGGCAGAAGGAGCTTGAACGGTTTGCCCCAGAAATGAATGTGTATTTGCATTATGGTTCGAACCGACTGAAGGAAGAGGCATTTTCGGAAAAAATTCAGGATGCCGATATTGTCCTGACCTCATACGGTCTGAGCCATATGGATTCGGAGGAGTTCGAGTCAAAACTTTGGAGTTCGATTGCTATTGATGAGGCACAGAATATTAAAAATGCTGGGACGAAGCAGTCGAAAGCAGTTCGAAGGCTGCGAGCTAGTCATCATATTGCCTTGACGGGGACTCCTATGGAAAACCGCTTATCCGAGTTGTGGTCGATTTTTGATTTTACTAATCATGGCTATCTCGGCAGCTTAGGACAATTTCAGAAAAAGTTCGTCATTCCGATTGAGAAAGATGAGAAAAAGGGGAAGGTTAATGAGCTTCAGTCTTTAATCCGTCCATTCCTGTTGAGGAGGACGAAAAAGGATGAGGAGGTTGCCCTTAATCTTCCTGACAAGCAGGAGCAAAAAGAATACTGTCCGCTTACAACGGAGCAGGCTTCGTTGTATGAGCAGCTTGTTCGTGATACTTTTGCTGAGATTGAAAAACTGTCTGGCTTTGAACGTAAAGGATTAATCCTCCAAATGCTCAGCAGGTTGAAGCAGCTTTGTAATCACCCTGCTCTCTATCTAAAGGAAAAGTCAGCTGAAAGAATGCTCCTCGATCGCTCGAACAAATTAGAGAAGCTAGTTGACCTGGTCGATGCTGTTTTGGACTCAGGCGAAAGCTGTCTCATTTTTACTCAATATATTGAAATGGGTGAAATGATTCGTGCGACCATCAAGAAGAAGTTTGGCGTAGAGGTACCGTTCCTGAATGGCAGTGTGCCAAAGACACAGCGTGATAATATGATCGAGCGGTTCCAAAACCAGGAGTTTCCTGTGTTCCTGTTATCATTAAAAGCAGGAGGAACCGGGCTTAATCTGACAGCAGCCAATCACGTCATCCACTATGATCGCTGGTGGAATCCAGCCGTTGAAAACCAAGCCACAGACAGAGCGTATCGGATCGGTCAATCTCGCTTCGTTCATGTGCACAAGCTCATCTGTACCGGGACACTCGAAGAAAAAATCGACGCCATGCTCGAGAAAAAGCAGCACCTAAACGACCAAATCATCCAAAGCGAAAATTGGATCACCGAACTCTCCACCGACGAACTCAAAGACCTGGTTTATCTAGGGTAGATTTGTCCGATTGGGGTAATTTGGATAATTATACAGTAATGTATATCTGGTGCCTGTCACCACCATCGGTGGTGACAGGCACCTTTTACTTTTTTTGAAGGCATACATTTTGGATTGGGTTTAATACTAATGTTGGAAGATGTAAAAAGTTAAGAGGGAATGCTATGGCGAATAAGGAGAAGGTTATTGATATTCTCGACCGTAATCAACACCAAATTGAAGGGCTCATCAACATAAAAATTGATATCTGGCTGGATCATGTCCTTTTTTCTGGTTTGTGGTGGATGGGCTTGGCCTTATCCATTATTCCTTGGATCATTTGGTTTGTTTTCAGGAAAAGGGAAAGTACGGACCGCTTACTGTATATTGCTTTTTTTATCATGACGATTTCTGTTCTTTTGGATATCATAGGAGACCAAATCGGTCTTTGGCATTACCGGTATCATGTTATTCCCGTACTTCCTACTTACTTTCCCTGGGATGTTACCTTAATGCCCCTATCAGTAATGTTGTTGCTGCAAGTAAAACCTTACGTAAATCCATGGTTTAAAGCTATTCTCTTTGCACTTCTAGCCTCTTATGTTGGAGAACCAGTCTTTGATTGGTTAGGTGTTTACGTACCAGTAAATTGGCGCTATACCTACTCTGTTCCAATTCAAATTGCCATATATATGAGCACACATTACCTTAGTAAGCGAAATCATTTCGCTCCGTTATCCGATAAAACAAAAAAGAGATCTAACATCGATTTATGATGTCAAATCTCTTTTTCTATTGCTATGGTAAAACTACAACTTTTACTGTTCTTCTGCCCCATGCGAATGCTTGTGCATTGTTTGGCATTAATACATCTATTTTATGGCCTTTGATGGCGCCGCCCGTATCACCCGCTATTGCGACACCATATCCTTCTACCCATACCTTTGAGCCCAATGGAATAACAGAAGGATCCACTGCGATTAATTTCATATTTGGATTTTCTTTAATATTATAACCCATGTACGTAATACTTCCTGAAGATTGCCAGCTATAGGCAGTCGAAGTAACATACATTTCTACACCCGTTGGTGCTGGAGCTTTAGGAGCAGCCGGTGTATTAGCAGTGCTCATTGCTTTTACAGAATCTTGTTCTTGGCGAACCTTCTCTTGAGCCGCTCTCAGCTCAGCTTGAATGCCAGCCATTTGTTCGTCAACTTGGCTGTATTTTTGCTGCATGACCGTTAATGATTCCTGTCTCTTTTGCAAGTTTAGAGCAAGTTCATTGTGCTGTTTTGAAAGCGTTTCCCTTTCTGCAGCTAATTGTTCCTCATGTTTTGCAATTTCTTGTTTGTCTTTTTCTATTTGCGAAAGGTCATTTTCTTGTTCATTGATAATATCATTATCAGCGTTAAACAAAGTCGTTACCGCACTTGCACGTTGAATAAGATCTGCCACACTTTTAGATTCTAGAATGACATTGATGGCTACATTCAGTTTTTCATCCTCTTGTAAAGCCACTAACCTGCTTTTCATTACGTCTTTACGGTTATGAATTTTATCCTGAAGAACTACAATTTCTTCTTTTTTCTTTTCAATTTGCTGTTGAGTTGCCGCGATTCTCTTTTGAGTTTCTGCCAATGCTTCTCTATTTTGTGTTATATAAGATTGTAAAGATTCCATCTCTTTTTTAATCTTTTCAATTTCTTGGTTAATAGAGTTCTTTTCATTCGCCTTTTGTTCAAGCTCTTGCTCCACACTATGTAAAGCCTCTTTACTTGATTCTGCATGTGCCACAACGGTACCTGACACCAATAATAAGCATGTTAGAAACATGAAAATCATACGCTTTAGAAGTTGCATACTCTTCCCCCTTCTCTATTAATCTATTTATACCATGCCAATGTACCAGTTATATTACAAAAACATTAAAACTCTATCACAATTTGTCATATAACAGTGGTAAACAATGTAAACAGATGAAAAACATAGGTAAATATGCGGTGCCTGTCACCACTCGTGGACATTTCGCCCTTTTTGTCCGTGTGGGGCGGACAGAATTGTATTCTTAGTGAAATACTACGCGAGTTGATGGTATGGGTTATGAGATTTGTGCACGCAAAAAGGGGCATAATATGCTACATATGGAATGTTTTGGTCAAATTGTGAAAGATTTATGACCAGCTTAAAAAGGGCTCCGGAAAAAATCCGGAGCCCTTTCGATAAAATTTGTCATTCTTTTGTAATAATACGATTGATATGGTTATGGCTTTTCCAGGGATGAAGTCTTTTTCCTCTCCATGATCCTCATGCTCGGCGATTACCTCATGCTCCTGGTATTTAAAGGTTATTCTTCGATTTCATTTAACATCCTGCTCAATTCTTCTGCTGTATACGGGGTAAGCCTTGCGGCTTCATTAAGTGGCATTCCTTTAGACAAAAGACCCTGAATTACGCTTAATATCCCTTTTTCAATGCCCTTTTTCAATGCCCTTTTCCATACCCTTTTCAATGCCAATTTCAATACCACTTTCCCTCGCATCTTCTAACCTGCTCCGTTCATCTGATAGAGCCTTTGCCCGCCGTTCGTATTCTCTTCTCGTCTCAGGGTCCGCGCTTAACATTGTCAGCTTTTCCTCTGCTTTACTAATGACATCCATCCTCAAGACCTCCCTTAATATATAATCAGGAACATCATCTTTTAAAAATAGCAGCCAGCAATGGAGTGGATTATTCAAATCATACATGACATCTTCAAACTTTGGAAATTCAATGAAATGAATCTCCAGCAAATCAGTTAAGTTATTTTTTGTTTGAGCTTCCCCTATTTTATAAATAGAATGGAAGTTCTCGCTCCGTAACTCTTCCAACTTAAACCCTAAAATATTGATGGTTACCGTTTTTTTTAGTTCTTTATAATTCCTGCCTGATTCAAAATCCTCTACAAATAGCTTTGACCAATAAAAAAGAGTTCGTGGGATCATGTTTTTTTGGTTTAACAGTTGCACTTCAATATTAATTTTTTCTCCGTCTGCCATTGTTGCCTTAATATCTAAAATACCTAATTTTTCTTCTTCCTTAAAACGGTCTAGCTTTTCATTTTCAATCGTTAGATTCACAATTTCCTTTTTTAGGATTGCATTCAGCAGACCAATTAATAGTTCATTATCATTTTCGTCTCCGAACAATTTTTTAAACAAGAAATCATTTAATGGATTTAGGCGATTCATTACAGTACCTCCCACTATTTTACCATATAATTTCCACCCTTTAGATTTCCTGTTTTTCACACACAGACAAAACCCTCGGTTCCACTTTATCTCGTAATTTAATTCTCTTACTTCCTGAATGCATCAGGAATGCGACCTTGTTGTCTTCCATAATCGCAAAGTTTGTGAAGATATCGTAAGCTTCTTCCTCGGACAGCTGTTTCTCGCCTTCGATTAGCTGTAAAGATTGGTGATAACAGTTAAATTGGGAGTTATTCTCACGTATATGGATGGTAACCCTTGATTGATGAAGAGGGATAGAATGGTAGGAAAGGTTTGAAGATGGATGATGGGACTTTTTAGAGAGTAAGATGGCGTCATAGAAATCCGGTTTACCTTTGATCTGCATTTCCATGTGACTTGGTCGTTCCCCGATAAAAATTAATGAGTTTGGCATCCTTTTATTGACCTCCGATGGGACAAATATTTACATCAACATTTATTATTCGACAATAATTTCACAACTCCTTTTTACCCTATGTGCTCTAACCCCTATATACAGAAGATTGTGCACATCCCTCACGCAATTCATTGTGCACATTGAACACATTTGACCTATGGCCATTCTTTTGCCGTTAAGTTAAAAACAACAATTGTTTTTATGGCGGTGATTAAGATGTCTTTATCTAAAAAATTGCGAAAGCTGCGTGACAGTCGAAACTGGTCCCAACAGACTCTAGCAGATATGATGAACATGGATCGCTCTACCGTGAGTCGATATGAAACGGGAAGAAGCATCCCCAACTATCAAACCGTGGTTCGATTTGCTGATTTATATCAGGTGGATAAGGAATATTTGGTCGGGGAATTAGATCAGCTCCTTCCTAAAGTCGAGGAGCCTGGATATATGACAAAGGAGAGCCCTCCGGACCATGATTTGGGCATCATTCTTCAGCTGCTCCAGCAAGAACCTGAATTGAAAAAGAATCTGCTCGATATCCATCTCATGCCGGCAAAGCGCCGGGCATTTTTTATCGATTTAATAACTTATCAGATTAAAGCAATAAAAAAACATAAAAATATCTAAAAAAGAGGCCGCTGATCTAGTATCAGCGGCCTCGCACTCTGTTGAAAAAGTCCTTTTCGCAATGGATAAAATATGGAAAATTTCGTAAAATACCCTCGAAGATATAAAAACGAGGAGGTTTTTTTATGTTATGCACTTATACTCCTCAACAAGTTGAACAGAATCGAAACTTTTATCTTAATTTGTATGATGCTTCCCATCAATTAGTCCAGATTGGTCGAGTGATGAATTGGCATCATCTTTATGAAAAACTTTTAAATTATTATATTTCAAACAATCAAAAAAACGTGTGGAAATTCACATGGATTTCATTGACTAAATTGTTTTTCAACAATTTTAGGCGCTATATTCATAGCGCCTAAAATACATATACATTAATGGTTATTTACTGTCCATGGAAGAGCTTCCATTTCATCGACAGGGGTGACAGATGAGAATAAGGCTTCCTCTAATGCAAGTGAATGTATTTTCTTTACTTGATTGTTCCAATTTAGCTTATCTGCCATGTATTCAATGACCTGTTTCCGTGAAATTTCTACTAACTGAATATCAAACAAGATGGCACTAGTTCGGCGATTAAAGAAATCAATAGGTGTTGCTGCCATTTCCTCCTCAATGGCATAGACAAGCTTGGCAAATAGTTCAGATGGAATTTGATATTTCTGTGCATCTTCTTTATTTTGGGAGAGAAGATTGTACACAGTGCCAACATTTGAACCATACATTCTTGCTAAATGCTCCGCTTCCTCTCTAGATAAACCTGCTGCAAGACCTTTATCGATTTGCCCCGAAACATAGGCTGAAAATTGAAGGGAGCCGCCAACATTTCCACCCGAAATCGGCATTTCTTTTGTTGGACATGTAGGGAAGTCTCGTGAATCTTCGTTTTGAAATTTAGTTGCTAACAGATCGACAACCATTTCCGCCATCTTTCGGTACCCCGTCAATTTGCCGCCTGCAATCGTAATCAATCCGGAAGCAGACTCCCAAATCTCATCTTTCCGTGAAATTTCAGAAGGATCCTTTCCTTCTTCATAAATGAGCGGACGAACTCCAGCCCAGCTTGATTCAATATCTTTCTCACTAATTTTTACATCAGGAAACATATAGTTGATCGCATTAATAATGTAGGTTCGGTCAGCCACCGTCATGTTCGGATTGACCATATCCCCATTATAGAAAGTATCTGTTGTCCCAACATAGGCCTTCCCATCACGCGGGATCGCAAAAACCATTCTGCCATCCGGGGTATCAAAATAGATCGCTTGCTTTAAGGGGAAACGAGATTGATCAATGACAAGATGGACACCTTTAGAATGCTGTAATGTTTTTCCCTTTTTAGAATGATCCATTTCACGGACTGAGTCTACCCAAGGGCCGGCAGCGTTCACGATTTTTTTCGCACGAATCAAATACTTTTCGCCGCTTATCATGTCCTGGACCATTGCCCCAACGACTTTCCCCTTTTCGTAAACTAGCTTCACGACTTTTGTATAGTTACAAGCAGTAGTCCCTTTTTCGAAAGCTGACTTCATTACTTCAATGGTAAGTCGAGCATCATCTGTCCGATATTCAACATAATAGCCGCCACCTTTTAATCCCGTTTTTTTAACTAAAGGCTCCTTTGCTAATGTTTCCTCCACAGAGAGCATGGAGCGCCGTTCAGATCTTTTAACTCCTGCTAAGAAATCATATACTTTTAACCCAATCGATGTGGAGAACTTTCCGAATGTCCCGCCTTGATGCATGGGAAGTAACATCCATTCGGGTGTTGTGACATGAGGCCCATTTTCATAAACCACTGCCCGTTCTTTCCCAACTTCCGCCACCATTTTGACTTCAAATTGTTTTAAATAGCGTAATCCGCCATGAACTAATTTCGTGGACCTGCTAGAAGTTCCGGCGGCAAAGTCCTGCATCTCTACAAGTGCTGTTTTCATGCCGCGTGCTTGAGCATCAAGAGCAATTCCGGCACCAGTGATTCCACCGCCGATGATCAATACATCAAACGGTTCATTTTTCAATTTGTGAACAATTTCTTTTCGGTGTAAGGTAGAAAATTTCATGATTGTGGCCTCCGTTTGTTAAGTCTCTTGTATAGACAGTGAGGGGAACAAAAAAGAGACCACAAAAGACATTATCGACGAACGATAATGTTTTTGTGGTCTCTCCGATTTCTCCTGCCAAATATTAACTTAACTTTATTATAACATAATCAACTTCTTTTGAATACAAAGTTTATTTAAAAGCCATCGCTGCTTTTACTGCTTTTTTCCAACCAGAGTAAAGGGCATCACGGTTCTCTTCTGTGATTTGTGGTTTAAATTCGCGATCCACGGCCCATTGCTTGGAAATTTCCTCTTGGCTTTCCCAGAAACCAACCGCAAGTCCCGCTAAATAAGCAGCTCCGAGAGCCGTTGTTTCATTCACGATTGGTCTTTCAACCGGTACATTTAATAAATCGCTTTGGAATTCCATTAAGAAATTATTTTTCACAGCGCCGCCATCGACTCTTAGTTGCTTTAATTCGATTCCAGAATCGACTTCCATTGCCGATAGAACATCTTTGGTTTGATAGGCAAGTGATTCCAGTGTTGCCCGCACAAAATGTTCTTTAGAAGTTCCTCGTGTTAATCCAAATACAGCACCGCGGACATCGCTATCCCAATATGGTGTTCCTAAGCCGACAAAGGCTGGAACAACATAAACTCCATCAGTAGAGGTAACCTTTGTCGCATAATCCTCACTGTCCTTGGCATCTTTAAGCATCCTTAATCCGTCACGAAGCCATTGGATGGCTGAACCTGCAACAAAAATACTTCCTTCAAGTGCATATTCCACTTTACCATCGATTCCCCATGCGATGGTTGTTAACAAACCATGGTCGGATTGTACAGCCTTTTCGCCTGTATTCATCAGCATAAAGCAACCTGTACCATACGTATTTTTCGCCATACCCTTTTTAAAACATGCCTGACCAAACAAGGCAGCCTGCTGATCGCCGGCAACCCCTGCGATTGGAATTTCTTTACCGAAGAAGTGGTAGTCCACCGTGTGCGCATATACTTCGGAAGAAGGACGTACGTCTGGTAGCATGGACGCCGGTACGCCTAAGATGTCTAATAATTCTTCGTCCCACTTTAGGTCGTAAATATTGAACATAAGAGTCCTAGAGGCGTTGGAATAATCAGTCACATGGGCTCTTTCTCCAGAAAGCTTCCAAATGAGCCAAGTATCAATCGTCCCAAACAATAATTTACCCTGCTCCGCTTTTTCACGCGCACCTTCGACATGATCCAATATCCATTTCACTTTTGTTCCGGAAAAATAAGCATCGATTAATAATCCTGTTTTATTACGGAAAAGGTCATTATAGCCTTTTTCCTTTAATTCATCACAAATTTCACTTGTCTGTCTTGATTGCCAAACGATAGCATGGTATACAGGAAGACCTGTTTCTTTATCCCAAACCACAGTGGTCTCGCGCTGATTGGTAATACCAACCCCAGCAATTTGATCTGGTTTAATATTTGACTCAGAAAGAACACTCGCAATAACTGAAAGGATGGATCCCCAAATCTCATTCGCATCATGCTCGACCCAGCCTGGTTTCGGGAAATGTTGCGTAAATTCTTTCTGTGCGGTATGAACGATTTCTCCAGCTTTATTAAAAAGGATTGCTCGTGAACTTGTTGTCCCTTGATCCAGTGATAAAATATATTTCTCCATTTTGATTCCCCCAAATTGATAGATTAATTATTATGCGGCTTGACTGACATTATTTAAAGAACTAGATTGCTTTTTAGTAACGGCTAGTGCAAGTAATAGAATGATGGCATTGATTCCTAAAACGATCCATAGGGATTGTGTAACTTCTCCTTGAAAAACAGCCTTATAGAATACCGCACCAAGACTGCCTCCCATTAATGGTCCAACGACAGGGATCCAGGCATAACTCCAGTTGGAGCCGCCTTTCCCGTGAATCGGGAGCAGGAAATGAGCAATCCGCGGACCGAGGTCACGAGCTGGATTAATCGCGTAGCCAGTTGTACCGCCTAATGACATCCCAATCACAACGATAAGTAAACCAACGACAAGTGGATTTAATCCATCTGTAAACTTATTAGCACCGATAAATAATAGACCAAGGACAAGAATGAAAGTACCAAATAACTCACTAATAACATTTGAAAAAGTATGAGGAATTGCCGGGCTTGTAGCGAATACCCCAAGCTTTGTTCCTGGATCCTCGGTCGCTTTCCAATGTGGTAGATAATGCAGGTAAACTAAAGCTGCACCAATAATAGCGCCAATCATCTGAGCCGTAATATAACCCGGCACCTCAGACCAAGCAAAGTCTCCATTTATAGCTAAAGCTACCGTTACAGCGGGATTTAAGTGAGCCCCACTTACCGAACCTACTGCAAAAACAGCCATTGTAACGGCAAGACCCCAAGCAAGCGTGATTACAATCCATCCAGCATTATTAGAATAGGAATTCTTCAGTGAAGATCCTGCTCCAATCCCCGCACCAAACACGATTAGAAGCATCGTTCCAATCAATTCTCCAACAAATGGTGTCATTTTTTTTTCTCCTTTTTTAAAAATATTTTTGTTGCCGTTTGAAACATTTGGCGAAAAAAAAAGAGATCCACAGCAGAATAGCCCATAATTGGGTATCTGTGTGAATCTCCTTATCTCCGTCACAAAATATTAACTTGTTAAATTGAGTATAATAAGTTATGAAAACGGTGTCAATCACTATTTTCAAGTTTTCACAGTATTTATATTTATTATACTATTAATATTATTTTTCGAAGAGGTCCCAAAGCTCACGTTTGGATGTCGTGATGGCAGAAGCACCAGCATCCAAAGCAGTATTTACGTCTTCTACTGTCCGAATCAATCCTCCAGCAAATATTGGAATATGTACTCTCTCTTTTATCTCGGCTATCATTTTTGGCATCGCACCAGGAAGAACTTCGAGGTAATCGGGTTGTGTTTTTTGAATGAGCTTTAAGCTTTTTTCTATTGCATGACTATCAATGAGGAACATTCTTTGGACCGCGATTACCCCTTTTTGCTTCGCCTTTTGGATCACGCTGCTCTTTGTCGAGATCAATCCAAATGGCTTGAATTCCTGGCAAATATATTCTGTTGCAAATTCATCATTTTTGATTCCATGGATTAAATCGACATGATAGATCATTTTCTTGCCATGCTGCTTCGCCATTTCATTAATGTGTTTGAGCTGGGCAATATGCATGTCCAAGAATACCCCGGTTTCATAGGAGCTTTTTAAAAACCGCTCAAATTCCTTCATATTCGCCGATGCTGGTAATATTTTTTGCTCCATCATCACTTTACCCCTCTATAAGCTTTTCCCCTATCATAAATAGAAAAATAGATTTATACAATACGAATGAAATAATTAGATGGTAATTAACGGTAAATAATTAACCAAATGAGAGAAGGGGAATGAGCTGTAAGTTTCATTGATTTGCTAAAGAGCCGTAACAATCGCTTAGTCTGGGGTGCTATGACCTCATTATCTACCATTGCTCAAGTGTCATCAGAAACCATAATGGAGCGTCTTGATCTATTATTTTCTACGATCAAATCAGGCTCAGTCATTACGGTTGATAAAGGAGTGTTAACTTTATCAAAACTAGCTGCAGTTAACAGGGAGAACAACGAGAGGATTTTTCCGTTTCTGCTGGAAAAAATAGGCCGCTGATCTAGTATCAGCGGCCTCGAAAAATAAAACACAGGGGGTTTTGTACTATTGTGCCCTGCTGGCCATAATTTATACGAAAAAATTGATAAAAAAATTCCGGCGCTGCTTGGCCGGAAAATGGGGATTATTTTGGAGAGCAATCGCTTTTCTATATTCTAACTTCGGGGAAAAATTTTTAAAAAGGTACCTGAAGTTGATTTTAGTTTTACCAAAGTAGGACTTTTATTTTTAAAAAGTCGCGAAATAACTATTTCCACGTTAAAATCGGCTTTAAGATTTTAACAACAATCGTTGAGAAAACAGCCTTTAAAAATGAACAGAGATTTGGTCATGAATTTCAGATTGTGAGTGTGTGTGAGGATGTGTGGGGTAATTTCTGATAGGGCTCCAGTCTCGTTCCTTTAGCTGCCCTTTCATAATCCATTCTAGCTGGCTAATTCTCTTCTGCAGACTCTCCGTGTTCTGGGACATCTCAATCATTCTTTTTTGCAGATGGTCGTTATTCTGATTGGCTCGGCCCACCATTTTAATCAAACTTTCAAGCAGCTGTTCTAAACTAGCGGCTACATCATCACGATTCGTCAAAACGGCAGCTCCTCCTTCGTAACAGGAACCGTAACCGGCGGTGGTACAAGTGGTGTCGAATTGGGCTTTGCACCTAAGAATTGGATCGATTCGGCCACTACCTCTGTCACATAAACCCTTTTTCCCTCTTTATTGTCATAATGCCGCGAATGCAGCCTACCTGTTATCCCAACAACTGAGCCTTTCCGGCAGTATTGAGCAGTATTTTCGGCTGCCTTTTTCCAGAGGGTGCATTGGACGAAATCCGCCTCAATTTCTCCATGCTGATTTCTGAATTGTCGGCTAACAGCCAAGGTGATAGAAGTTACCGACAGCCCTTCACCTGTTTTCCTTAACTCCGGATCCCGCGTGAGTCTTCCGACAATCGTGACTTGATTGATCATACATATTCTCCTCTCCTTTTGATGGCTTAATCATAGCCCCTCAGGAACCTTCCTGTAAAATTGTGATATGAAAATTTCCGACAAGGTTCTACCTTCAAATTCATGATTTTACCTAAGGCAAAAACGGAGTTTGGAAGACCTATTCTTTCGCAAAGTGCTATCTTGCAAAATGCGACAAATATTTTTCGACATTTGTTTCTAGTCCGAATATGTTATAATTTAGAAAATGTGACCCGAGAATCGAAACGGAGGTATCGCAGATGAAAACCTTTAAGTTAGTCGCTTTGGAAGTTGTTGACGGTGGAAATACAGTGGAAATTCCATTAGAAGATGGATTAATTATCAATAAAGAGAACGAACGTGCCAGCTGGCTGCTTGAGGCCTATACGGATTTTTCTCTATATGATTTTTTCAAGAAAATCGAGGAGCAAGGCCGTGAGGTGATCGTACAAGCGGTGATTTCGAAGCGTGAAAACACTCCTGCCTATTTCCAAACGAGAATTGCTTCACTTCACAAATTCGAAAAACATATTAGTGTTCTGTTCGAAGGTCAATTGCGCCGAAACCGGAGTGATTATTCCGAGCTGCTGCTCGACAGCCTGCTTGAAAAAGGGCTTGGAGGTCAAGCTTTACTCGAAGAATTCAAGGATAAAATGAAAAGTAAACCGAAATTAAAAATTAAACATGACTAGTAAATAGGCAGGCTGATTTTATTCAGCCTGCCTCATGTACTTTATTCGTCTCTATTGTCGCGATCGTTCATATCACGGTCGTCTTCGATGATATCTTCACGATTTGTGTTTCTGTCTCTGATCATGTCTTTGTCTGTATCCGTGTTTATGTCGTTGTTGTTATAACGAGTGTTGGTGTTGCCTAAACCATCGTCATTGTCATCAACGTCGTTGTTATCGTTACCATCGAGATTGTTATCATCATCAAGTGGAGTATCCACTTTGTCATTCACTGGCGGCGGCGGATTTTGATCATCATCATTATTACACCCCGCTAACATAAACCCTGATAGAAGCGCACTTAATAGCACTAAAAACAGCTTTTTCTTCAAACGTAAAAGCCCCTTTCCATGAGAAAAATATTGACCCGTTTAAATTGGTCTGATGTTATTTTCCCCAAGATTCTAAGGACTATTACAAAAAAAATAACCGGGAGGATTCCCGATTATTTTCCTAGTGCAAAAGTGATTTCCGCTTCGCAGGCAATTTCTCCATCCACTGTCGCCACCGCTTTCCCTTTTCCAATCGGTCCGCGCAAGCGAGTAATTTCGACTTCAAGTCGAAGCTGATCCCCTGGTTTTACTTGTCTTTTGAAACGGCAGCCATCAATTCCTGCAAAAAAGGCTAATTTTCCGCGATTTTCTTCTTTTTTCAATACAGCCACCGCGCCAACCTGTGCAAGCGCCTCAACGATTAGCACTCCTGGCATAACCGGATAATCAGGAAAATGGCCATTGAAGAATTCCTCATTTGCTGTTACATTTTTAATTCCAACCGCCCTAACCCCTTCTTCAATTTCCAAAATTTTATCTACGAGCAAAAATGGATAACGATGGGGAATGATTTCTTTTATTTGTGTCACATCTAACATTATTGGTACCTCCTCATAGGAACAGATACATACATTTTACTATTAAGAGGATACAAAAAGGAAGGGCAAGTGCGCCCTTCCTCGTTTATTTTTTTTCAACTAAGTCGATAATATGTGTCCAAGTGGACCCTTTTAACACATCTCCGGCATTTCCATTCCCGAGCACACTGTATCCAACCGTGGCACCAAGAAGGGCAAAAACTCCAGTCAAAATGACCAACAAGACAATCCTCAGCCAAATTGGAATAAGTCGGATTCGAATTCTCTTATTCGTATTTTCAGCTGGGGCCTTTTGAGCACTTTTGACTTTAGAAGCTTTCTGCGTGGTTGTAGCTTCTACAGCCTTTCGCCCATCGTCTTTTGTCTTTTGATACTCTTCCCTCGTCTTCACCTGTTTTAGATGATTAACTGACATCTCTTATTCCCCTTTAACCGAAATCCTCTATTTCGTATTGGATCTTTAGTTTGCCTGATTTTACATTTTACCTAATATTATACTCTATTTTATAAAATAATTAGGGAATTCGCAGTAACTTTTTGCAGAAAAAGTATTTCCATGGCAAATAGTGGCGAAAAATCCTTAGTGAAGATATGATGCGTGGCGATTCTGAGATTTACGTGCCGAATTTCATTTTTACGTGCCAAATCCCAGATTTATGCCAAACTAACCCCTACTCCCTAAACCAAATAAAAAAAGCCCAATGATTTGATGTCATTAGACTTCTTATAAGGTAAGATGTCCTACCTGTTAACCAAGTTTTCTTTTCGCAATTCGGTCAATATTGTCTAACATAATGCCTGTTCCGATTGCCACGCAGTCCATTGGATTTTCTGCCACTAGGACTGGCACCTTCAGCTCATCTGCTAACAACGTGTCAATACCGTGAAGTAACGCTCCGCCACCTGTTAAGATAACGCCGCGATCAATGATGTCAGCTGATAATTCTGGCGGTGTGCGTTCAAGAACGCTTTTTGCCGCCTGAACAATCACGGACACAGACTCACGCAGTGCACCTTCGATTTCTTCTGAACGAACCGTAATCGTACGCGGCAGGCCGCTGACCATGTCTCGTCCACGAATTTCCATTTCTTCCGAGCGTGATCCTGGAAATACGGTACCTATGTTGATTTTAATATTCTCAGATGTGCGCTCACCGATCAATAGCTTGTACTCACGCTTGATGTAGTTGAGGATTTCCATGTCGAACTTGTCGCCGGCCATTTTAATGGAAGATGAAGTAACGATATCGCCCATTGAAAGGACCGCTACATCCGTTGTTCCACCGCCGATGTCAACGACCATATTACCGCTTGGCTGGAAAATATCCATCCCTGCGCCAATCGCTGCCACTTTCGGCTCTTCTTCCAGGTAAATCTTCTTTCCGCCGCTTTTTTCAGCCGCTTCTCGAATTGCTTTTTGCTCCACACTTGTGATGTTCGTTGGGCAGCAAATCAAAATACGCGGTTTTGATAAAAAGCCTTTTACGTTAAGCTTATTAATAAAATGTTTTAACATTGCTTCTGTTACGTCAAAGTCAGCAATTACTCCATCCTTCAATGGGCGAATCGCGACAATGTTTCCAGGTGTACGTCCAACCATACGGCGAGCTTCCTCACCTACAGCAAGAACTCGATTTGTATTTTTGTCTATAGCAACAACAGATGGCTCATTCAATACAATTCCACGGCCTTTTACGTGAATTAACACGTTAGCCGTTCCCAAATCAATCCCAATATCCCTAGCAAACATTCTCTTTTCTTTCCTCCTTGAAACGGTCATACTTTCCTAATTGTTAATTGTATCATATTCCTTAAAATTTCCATACTCTTAACTCAAAAAACGTAGAAATTTGTCGGAAAAAATTTATTGAAAGAGAATGCTGCTACTTTTAGCCATTGGCTGTGTTAGATTTGGCTGTTGATTTGTGCTCCGGGCGCTTCGCACAAATCAACAGGTTCTAAAATCTATATTTTCCATTAACACAGCCTAAATTAAAAATGGCCCTTTCCCCGACTTTCTTAGAATGCACCAAGAAGTCCTTGAAAATGGCCATTTCAAAACATTTTTTCTTTTTTACGAAAGATTTTCTGAAAGTCGGCCTATTTAACGGCCTCACCCTCTTTTTCTTCCTTCTGATATTTCATCTTTGTCGCTTCTCCACCCCGGAGATGTCTGATCGATTTATGATAATCTAGTATCTCTTTTACTTCATTTGCCAGCTCAGGATTTATTTCAGGAAGTCTCTCTGTCAAATCTTTATGGACAGTACTTTTGGACACGCCAAACTCCTTCGCTATTACACGAACCGTTTTCCTCGTCTCCACGATATACTTTCCAATCTTGATAGTTCTCTCTTTGATGTAATCGTGCACACCACTCGCCCTCCCTAAATTGGATGTGAGAAGTGCGAAATGAGATCCGCTTATCACTAAGACGAATTACTGTAACCGCAAAGTGTCCGCCCCCCGTGGACAGTGTCCACGGGCGGTGCCTGTCACCATTTATTGTCACCATTTATGCAACTATGCGGTATTACGATGAATAATCATGTCCCCAACTGAATTCACAAAGGCCTCAAACGACTCTTCACCTCAAACACTCTCTTTGTAAAGGTTTGTAACCATTTTATTAGCTTGGATACGGGAATATGCACGAATTACTGAATAAGGACAAGACTGTTCAGAAATTATTTGAAAAATCAGACACTTCAAGTACTTTTTACCACAAAATCGACAATTTGACGAAAGTGCTGAAGACCGCATGTAATATGGGTTTATTTTGGAAATGAAGCGTCCTTTCATTTATTTCCCGAGAAATTTGTCAGCACTAAATGTCGAATGAAAATTTTATTGAAAATAATATTTTTTGTTCATTTTATCGTTTTTTCAGCTTATTTCACTGTTTCAACGATAATTTTTTCACTGTCTTTTTAACAGAATATAATATAATGGGGGAAGTTAGACTGAAAGGAAATTCGAAATATGCAGCCTTTTACAGAAAAAGTCATAGAAATCATTAAAAATATTCCCGAAGGCAAGGTTATGACCTATGGACAAATAGCCAGAGAGGCTGGAAGCCCGCGTGCTGCACGGCAGGTCGTCAGGGCCCTGCACTCGATGAGCAGGAAGCATCGCCTTCCCTGGCACCGCGTCGTCAATTCCAAAGGACAAATCGCCCTCAAGGACGATGAATCCTATCATGAACAGCTGTTTTCGCTCGAGAGTGAAGATATCCATATCGGGCTAAACGGAATCATTGACCTCGAGAAATACCAATACCACCCTTAAAAAAGAGGTGGTATTTTATATTTTTGTTAAACCCAGAGCAAAGTGGTCCCATAATATTTTTTCTACCTGTTCCCATTTTCGGTCCTCACAACGAACCATGAGGACAATTTCTGATGTGATCCTTGAACTCCCTCTTTTATTTTTCCTGAGGAGAAACATCTTCAAAAGAAATCCTAACAGCAGCCCTGAAACGGCGCCAATGATTCCCCATAAAATGGGCCCCCATTCTAGGACATACCCATAAATTGCACCGAGCAGCATGAAGCAGGTTCCTAGGATCGCAGGTCCGTCAAACAGACTAAATCCATCTGATTTGTGGATGGTATCGAACAACCCCCTCAATTCCTTACGCTTATCAAGCGGAGCCGCTAATATTAACTCCTTTGAGATCCCCTGCTGTTCTAGTGCTGTAATGGCTAATTCAATATAAATAGAATTCTCAAATGCAGCAATAACAAACATCCACTCCACTCACTTCTTAAAAAGGAAATTTGAACTCCTTTTTTTGATAATTTTCTCGTAAAAATCTTTTCATTTCTTTTTCAAAAAGAAAATTATATTCAATCGTTGAACTATAAGCGTCATAAAGAATAAAAAAATAAATAGAAGGCAGATAGAGGAGCCACTGCATATCGACTACCTTTTTCGCCTCTGAAAACTTGCCAACCATCGTGAACTGAATACCCTCTGGAATATGCCCAAAATACATGATGGCTACGGTATAGGCAAAAATAAAAAATCCTGCAATCACTTTATGGATATAAAGATGACCCAACCCTGGGAATAGTGCAGACCAAGTAACCGCGACCCAAGGTTTACGCTTATCCATGTAGTTTATATCCCAAGCCCCCATGGCAATCGGACGTAAGGAGGCATCCTCACGATCGGCTAATATGTATTGTTTGTTTAAGTCAACCGTGGTTCGATAGCTGTCCCAGATCCCAAACATGTATATTCCTACATAAAGCATAAGCCAGCGTTCATCCATTACTTCCTTGGCTTTCGTAAAGTCACCAGTCAGAGTATATAAAATCCCGAGATTCACGTTTGCCTTGCCATTAATAAACATCTCCCAAATGATCAGAATAAACCCTGCGATATAACGGTGCAGTAAAAGGTGACCAAAACCAGGATAAGAAAAGGCAAAAAACGCAACCACCCACGGGTTCTTTTTTTGAAGGACTGAGGTCGTAAATTGAGATAAATGTGCTCTGTATCTTCGAGGTTGAGGATTTTTGGTCAAATTGCTACTCCCGTCTTTTTCCTATTATTTTTTCTAATTCTGGTTTAATTATCCTTACACGTAACAAAAAAACAGAAACCAGCAGTTGGTTTCTGTTTAAGGTTATTTATTTTGCATAAAGGCATTTTTTACTTTTTTCACTGGAATCTGAGAACCGCCACGGTCCAGAACGTTTTCGACCATCATCGCAACCATTAATCTTGACGAGTTGGTATTGTAGGCGATGAACCAGCCGTTTTCCGTTCCTTTTTCACCTTGCTTTTCCTTGATTTCAGCTGTACCGGTTTTTCCTGCTAGTGGATAGTCTGCGATATTAGCAGAATGTGCCGTTCCATCAGCGTCACCGACGACCTTTCTTAACATCGAAGAAACCGTTGTGGCAATCTCAGGAGAAACCACTGCTTTCTCACTCTTTTCAGCATCTAGGATCAGGCTAGGTTTAATCATATTTCCACCATTTACAAAAGGAGTATAGGTTTCAAGCAAATGAACGATACTCATTTGAATCTGCCCCTGACCATATCCTGAATCCGCTAAGAAAATTTCGTTTTCCAATTTCCCAATCGTTGACTTTTCAAGCGGGAATGGATAGTCAGACTCTTCCTCAAAGCCAAACTCCTTAAGCCCCGCCGCAAACGGCTCTTTTCCAATTCCTAATGCTGTCTGCGCGAAATAAATATTGTCCGAGAAAACCATCGCTTTTTCGAGATTAACAGGATTGGCTTCATGAACCCTCGTCACAAAATAGTTGCCCCACGAGGCACCCTTCTGCCATTTCAACCCTTTTATATCCATCGTTTGCTCTGGAGTGATGGTCTTGTTTGTGAGCCCAATCGCCGCTGTAATTGGTTTGAACACCGAACCTGGTGCATACGCCTTATTGAACCTGGTCGTCATCGGCTTGAGTGGATCCTCCTGAAGCTGGTCCCACTCGTCACCTGAGAAGCCCAGGGTGGCTTGATTTGGGTCAAATGATGGTGAACTGACAAGTGCCAGCGTCTCACCACTCACGGGGTCTATCGCCGCTCCTGCGCCTGCTTCACCAACAAGCTCTGCATACAGACTAGCCTGCAGGTCGATATCGATGGTAAGCGATATCTCCTTTCCATCCTCTACCGGCTTTTCAGCTAGGATTTCTGTCGCTCCATCCGGCTTTTTAATCGTGATCTTCACGCCGCTATGCCCTTTAAGCTGCTCGTCAAAAACTTCCTCGAGCCCTCTTTTTCCAATCACGTCATTACTTGAATAGCCTTTATCCTTTAACTTTTCGAGCTCTTCTGCGGTAATCGAGCCGACATAACCGATTAAATGAGCCGCCGCTTCGTTGTAGGGATAAATTCGCGCTTCCACCTTTTTAGTTTGCACCGGCTCTAAGGCGATTAACTGGGCGATACGCTCCGTATCGTCCATCGATACCTTCTTTAACGGCACAAACAAATCGGGCTTCACCCAGCTGGCATTAAGCGCTTTGTTGATTTGCTCAGGTGTCATTTTTAATAGGCGGGATAATTGTGGAATAACCGTCTCCTCCTGCCCCTCAAACTTCCCAGGGACCACTCCCACCTCATACACCTGTCCATTCATAGCTAGCCCATTTCCTGCCCGGTCAAAGATTTGACCGCGCTTAGGCTTAACGCTGCTAATCCCGATTTTGTCGCCATCCTTCAATTGTGGAAAAATATACGTCGTGTTCCAGTCCACATACCAGTTATTTTCTTTGTCACGTTCTTCTTTTTTCAGCTTAGCATTGTGTGTAAATTCGATGGGCCCAGCGATGCTGTCCATAGATGCGGAAAAATCATATGTAATATTGTCTTGATCCTTGTCCAACTCTTGTTCTTCCGTTGGTTTAGTAAAGTTAATCTTGAGGTCTTTTATTTGTAGGTCATCGTAGATTTTTTTGTAGCGATTGGTGAAGTCTTCTTTCGAGATTACCTCTTTGGAGCCCTCTGTAAGGTAGTCATACATCTTATCAAACTTTTGCTCATTCCATAGCTTTATGTATGCGTCGAATCGGTCCTCGGGCGTGGGTTCCTTGCTGCAGCCAGCTGCCACCATCGCGAAGAGAACAAGTGTCACCAGCAGCCCTATTATTTTTTTCAAAAAAGATCCCCCCTTTTCCACCAGTTTACCATATTTATCTAAATAAAACGCAGGCAAAAGCACACAAAAAAAAGAGGAAGGTAGATTCCCCTTTCCCCTTTGTTGATTATTAAGAGTTTGTTTTGTCTGTTGACTCAGAAGATTCATCATCGGATGGAGCATCTTCATCTGAAGGAGTTTCTTCCTTTGATGGAGTTGACTCATCACTCGCCGGGTCCTCAATCATTTGTTGTTTCGGACTCTTTTTATCTCCTGGATTTTCATCCGCTGCAGTTTCTTCCTGTAATTCGCTTACTGGTTTGTTAAAAAAGTCAGTTGGATTTACTGGGATACCATCTTTACGGATTTCAAAATGTACATGTGTTCCAGCTTCTTCTTGGTACAAGCTTTGTCCAGCCATGGCAAGTACTTGTCCTTGTTTGACTTTGTCGCCAACCTTAACCTTTACATCTTTAACCGACTGATATTTTGTTATAATATTCTTATCGTGCTCGATTTCGATGACATTACCAAGGGTAGCATCTTCTTCGACTCTAGTAACTTTCCCGCTTAGGGCAGATACTACATCAAAGGTTTCGCCATCTTTGGATGTGAAGTCAATACCAGTATGCGGCTCATAATTATTGTTGTAAACGACTAATGCCGCTTCTTGTTTTTCTTCACTTGCATTGTCATCATAGAATTCCATTTTGACGGTTGTCTCCATTGGATTCTTCACCGGCATTTTCAGGTTTTCCAAGCTTGAGTTAACCTCAAGTGCTGGAGTATCGTTCTTACCTGTTAGGTCAGAAGACTCGTAATCATACTTGTCTGTTGCATTGTCGCTGCCTTGGAACCAAAGAACACCTGTCAGAATGATTGCTGCACTTGCAATATAAATGGCTGGAAATACCCAACGCTTTTTGAAAAAGCGTTTAACGCTGGAACCTTGAGAAGATCGCTTGTTTTCTTCCTCTCTCATTTTCATCACCTCAGCAATCATTCTGAACAGATAAGTAGAATTATATACACTAGTAAAAAAATTTTTTCCACTTATTTTTTGAAAGTACGGAAGTTTTTATGCATCATTGTTAAAAATATATTTTTTTGGAGGAACATTTTTATGAACGTCTTCAAATGGATCTTGCGAATTCTGCCTTTCTTCTATATGGGGGCCATCTGGGTGATGTCGAGTCTCCCATCCAATCACTTTGTCGAACTCCCCGATTCCACGCTCGATCGGACCATCAAGGAATCCTTGCATTTAATAGAGTTCGCCATTCTCTATGTATTACTAGTTTTGGCCTTCCTCACACGCCGAGGGCCGTTCACTATGCGTCTCAACGTCTTATGTGCCGTCATAGCCGGTCTCTACGGGGTAACAGACGAGATTCACCAATCCTTCTACGCTTACCGCTCAGCGTCCTGGTTTGACCTCGTAAAAGACGTCACCGGGATACTCGTATGTTTTTATTTTATTCGGGGTGCGCTGTTTAAGGGTCGATTTATGCGGTTAGGGAAGGTGCTTGGATTCTTGAGGAAATGGTAGCCACAGCACAGAGTTAAGCGGAGGCCCCTGGGTTTGTGAAGAAATTGTAGCCACTGCGCGGCTTGTGCGGTGGTTTTTTATTGGTGGTAAATTTTGAATTTGAATTTTCCAGTATTATTTAAGTTCATAGACGTTAAATACTGGTGTGCCATTTTAGGTGAATTTATTTGTAAAAACCTACGTGCCTCAGCGTTATTAATGGTGGGGCTTATGATTTGAAAATAGTCTTGAATGGTGTCGATGAAGGCTGTTTTTGATTGGATTCGACATTTTGGGCATCTCCATGTTCCAGACTGATAGGTCATAGGTAAGAATGAGCATTCTGGGCAATGAACACCTGTGAGAATCTCATTTTGGGAAAGGTTGTGCTTCGAGAGTAATTGGGGATCTTCAGGAGTGTGGCTGGTTAATAGAAGTTTGTTTACTTTTCGCAGTTCTTTTTCATCTAGCAATTCTAACTTATAATCATTGGTAATTTGGTCAATTCTCTCTAGCAAGTATTCACTATTACAAGCATTCCACTTGTATTTATTGTCGTCCCCTATGATGATATTGGACTTTTCATTACTGTTGACAAACAAGTATTGGATGGGGATCCCCGGAACATTATGCAGCTTGAGCCACTCTCTCAGCTTAAAAGCTTGCAGCCTTGCTTGAAAAATAGGATTCTTTGTTCTCTCCATTTTCCCATTTACATCGATGGTGGTTTGATGGAGGACTTTATCAAAGTGCCAATCCCTTGCCCAATTTTTCACCTCCAGCACCAGCGCAAAGTAGGCACACAGAATGAGGATGTCAATTTGGAAGAAATAGTTGCCGTGGTAAAAACGGAGATCGTGATAAATACGGTAATTAAGGTCTGCAATGGGTTCTAAATGAAAATTCATTACCGACTCCTCGCCTAGGAAACCCGTCAATCGATTATTATACTCGGTCACCACATCGAATTTGACAAGGTTATTCTCACTTAATCTCCTTATTAAAACTCGATACTTTACAATATTTGGCGGAAGCACACATGGTTTCGCGATCATTTCATCAGTCCTTTCTGTTTTCATACTATTTCCGCTCAGTTGTGTGTGAATCCTTCTTTTATATTGTTACAAAAATAAGTTGTTTTTCTATTACCTTTTTTATAGGAAAATCTCATATCTGCACAAATTATTGCTCCACCTGCGGATTTGGCCCACTTACCTGCCTAGTTCTCCATCTTACCTGCGGATACCCCTTGTTTATCTGCCTAACTAATTCCCCAGCCTAACTTGTAAGCTGAAACAGCCAGGCAGATGCCTGGCTCAGGTAATTTATTTTCCTATATATGGATACTCAGCTCGATATTTTGCTTGGATTCTGGATTTTGGCTGGTTTTTTATTACCTTTTTTATGGAAGAACCTCTTACCTGCACAAATACTCTCCCCACCTGCGGATTTGGCTCGCTTACCTGCCTAGTTCTCCATCTTACCTGCGGATTCCCTTTGTTTATCTGCCTAACTAATTCCCCACCCCGACTTGTAAGCTGAAACAGCCAGGCAGGTGCCTGGCTCAGGTAATTCCCCTTCCTATATATGGATATACAGCTCGATATTTAGTTTAGATTCTGGATCATGGCTGGTTTTTCTATTACCTTTTTTATGGAAAAACCCCTTACCTGCACAAATTCATCCCCCACCTGCGGATTTGACTCGCTTTCCTGCCTATTTCTCCACCTTACCTGCGGATTCCCCTTGTTTATCTGCCTAACTAATTCCCCACCCCAACTTGTAAGCTGAAACAGCCAGGCAGGTGCCTGGCTCAGGTAATTCCCCTTCCTATATATGGATATACAGCTCGATATTTAGTTTGGATTCTGGATTTTGGCTGGTTTTTCTATTACCCTTTTTATGGAAAAACCTCTTACCTGCACAAATACTCTCTCCATCTGCGGATTTGACTCGCTTACCTGCCTAGTTCTCCATCTTACCTGCGGATTCCCTTTGTTTATCTGCCTAACCAATTCCCCACCCCAACTGGTAAGCTCAAACAGCCAGACTGATGCCTGGCTCAGGTAATTTATCTTCCTATATATGGATATACAGCTCGAAATATAGCTTAGATTCTGGATTAAGGCTGGTTTTTCTATTACCTTTTTTATGGAAAAACCTCTTACCTGCACAAATTCATCCCCCACCTGCAGATTTGACTCGCTTACCTGCCTAGTTCTCCATCTTACCTGCGGATTCCCTTTGTTTATCTGCCTAACTAATTCCCGACCGCCTAATCATAAGCAAAAAAGCCAGACACCACAAGTGCCTGGCTCCACCACAATCTATTTCTTCGCCGTAATCGTAGCAAGCATCGTATCCGCACTTGTCACTTCTACACCCTGATAATAGTGCTTCACAATTTCCTGATAATCCTTCCCATCGGCGGCCATCCCGTTTGCGCCATATTGGCTCATACCGACGCCGTGACCGAAGCCGCGAGTTGTAATCACAATGCTATTTCCTTTCCGCTCCCACTCAAAATCAGATGACCTCAAATCCAATTTTTCACGAATTTGTTTTCCGGTCAGGACCTTGCCGCTAAAATCGACTTTGGCGACTCGCTTGCCTGTCGTGTACTCCACGATTTTGCCAATCGTCTCGCTGGCTCCAACCTTTACACCCAGTGCTGATTCAAATTGTTTAACCGTCACTTCTTTAACAGATTTAAATTTAGGGGAATTTTTGTCCCAGGGGCTTGATACACTCCGCAAATAAGGCATTTCATTGGGCCAGTAGTCCTCGGAGTTTTCGGTGTAGCCATTGCTGGTGGAGAAGAAGGAGGCGTCAATGGCCTGACCGTCATACGTCAAAATCTGCCCGCTCGTGTCCCTAACCGCGGAAAGAATCTTCGCGTAGTTCGATTCAAACTCCATTCCCCAGTTGTCTCTCATTTGCTCCTCACTCAAATACACCTGATGAAGCTGGGTGTCCGTTACCTGTGCACCTTCGGGAACGCCGATGCCATCTTCACTCAGCATTTTTTTAACAATATACGTTCGAGCTGTCAAAGCTTGTGCCTTCAAGGCTTCCTCCTTGAACTCCACAGGCATTTCAGCTGCTACAACCCCGACAAGGTATTCCTCTAGTGGAACGTTATCAATTTGTCCTGCCGATGAGCGGTAAACTGCCACTTCTACCGCGGCGTCTTTTGATGGATTGTCTGCCGTTTCGGAATTTGGGGCTTTGTTGGATAGGTCTTCACCTAATTTGCCGCTAGCATTCCCATCCCCGAACGGTAACACTAGGAGCGCTGGAATGAGTAGGGTGAGGGCAAATAAGAATGACGCTAGTAGGATGAGTGGTTTGAATTTTTTCATGTAGGAGCCTCCAATTATGAAATTTACGCACCCTAACTGGGCGCTTTCTCATTCCATCATATGGAGGCGGACAAGCATTTATGACAAAAAATAAATGACCGAATTTTCTAAAAACAACATATAATAAAAAACCGAAGAATGCATCCATCACAGATACCCTCTTCGGTTCCTTATTTTTTATAAAATTACGCGTTCAAATCCGTAATATAGCTTTGCACTTCCGGGAAAACTTCTTCTGCTTCCTTCACGCGCTCGATATCTGCGCCTAAAGAAGCTAATTTTCCATGGAAGTTCACATATCCACGGTCTAAATGCTTTAATTCCGTTACGCGTGTATTACCGTCAGAAACCAACCCTGTTAAAATCAGAGCAGCTGCGGCACGAAGATCTGTTGCAGAAACTTCGGCACCTTGTAAGTTAGAAGGTCCGTTTAAAATTACAGAACGCCCTTCAATCTTAATATCAGCATTCATCCGGCGGAATTCCTCAACATGCATGAAGCGGTTTTCGAAAACCGTTTCGGTAATCATCGAAGTTCCTTCTGCACGAAGCAGAAGAGCCATCATTTGTGATTGCATATCCGTTGGGAAGCCAGGATGCGGCATCGTTTTGATATCAACAGCCTTAAGCTTTTCAGGACCGATGACACGAACGCCGTCACCTTCCTCAATAATCGTAACGCCCATCTCTTCCATTTTTGCAATTAAAGAAGATAGGTGTTCAGGGACCGCACCTTGTACCAATACATTTCCGCCCGTAATCGCGCTGGCAACCATAAAGGTACCTGCTTCAATCCGGTCAGGGATAATGTTGTGGTCAGCGCCAAACAATACGTCCACGCCTTCAATACGAAGAGTGCCCGTGCCTGCGCCTCGGACATTTCCGCCCATTTTATTCAAGAAGTTAGCCAGGTCAACGATTTCCGGTTCCTTTGCTACGTTTTCAATGATTGTCGTACCCTCTGCAAGCGTTGCAGCCATCATGATATTCTCAGTTGCACCAACACTTGG
This sequence comes from Bacillus sp. CZDM1, assembly GCF_055502545.1. Lineage (NCBI taxonomy): Bacteria > Bacillati > Bacillota > Bacilli > Caryophanales > Bacillaceae > Bacillus > Bacillus sp. CZDM1. The sequence continues at coordinate 114,742 of NZ_JBUESO010000006.1, forward strand.
GAAATCCAAGTAAATCTTTGCTCCCTTTAAGCGGCCTTCAACCTCCGCTTCGATAAATCCATTTCCTACTTTAACCTTAGCGCCCATGGCTTCAAAACCTTTAAGGTGCTGGTCAATCGGTCTAGAACCAATTGCACATCCGCCTGGCAAAGCCACACGTGCACGGCCATTGCGGGCGAGCAGCGAGCCCATCACGAGGACAGATGCGCGCATCTTACGAACGTATTCGAAAGGCGCTTCTTCTTTCAACACTCTAGATGCATCAACGACAACTGTATTATTGTTAAAGGCAACCTCAGCATTCAAGTTGCGCAATACTTCATTAATTGTGTATACATCGGAGAGTGTAGGTACATCACGAATTACACTTTTTCCGTCACTTGCTAATAATGTGGCAGCGAGTACAGGCAGGACCGCATTTTTTGCACCTTCTACTTTAACCGATCCGTATAGCCTTTGTCCGCCGCGGACGATGATCTTTTCCAAGAGTATTCCCCTCCGCGTCCATTTTCTCTATATTAATATTCAATCGTAATGATTGGTGTGCCAACTACAATGGTAGTCTTTCCGCCCAATCCTTCGGAGCGTATCCCAATTTGTAAATTCATGTTCTGTGATATGGAGTCTGTAAACATTGGCGAGTTCGCCGATACAGACATGAAATTATCCTCTTTTAACGCTTCGATTTCTTTTGCTTTAAAAATTTCCATTAAATCACTAGCGATAGTTGGTACAGCCTTATCAATCTTATCATTGATACTACCCTTCATACTAGAGAAAATTGTTGGATTCCCCCGAAATATGTCGGAAAGCCTATTTCTAAATTGATTCTCCGTGAAAAAGGACTCCATCTCCTTGTTCCACTCTTTACCGCTGACCCTATATACTATATACGCATCTACAGGTTGTATTGTGTGGGTTGCCATAATTTGAAGCATTTCTGTGTGGTGTTTAGAAGTCGGAGATACTGCTGTTACTTCCCATTTGTCGCTGGCCTCACTCGAAGACCAATCCCAATCAGGAAACTTTTGCTGAAGCTCCTTCACATATTCCTGCACTTCGCTCTCTGTATTCAGGTCAACCAAATGCTCCCTTGCATAAAACGACCATTCTTCGAGCAAAATATCTTCTGTTTGAAAAGCGTCGGCGATTTTTACTAATTCGAGTTCACCGCTGGCTGCCGTCATCCGACTGCCAAGGACCGCCATCAAACCAACGATCATCAACATACCTATACTAAAAAGGACCTTATTTCTCTTCATCTCTACTCTCCCCCTTACTACCATTGTTACCAAGGGAGACAAGAGCATACTTGGGAAATGTCGTCACTTTTTGACAAGCTTTTTGAAATCGAAGATCTTTTATTGAAAAATTACCTATTTCCTGCGTTAGAATAGCTTAAGTTTTTGCATGAGGTTCTTCACATTGAAGTAATTTCGCTTTTGCGCTAACTCTATATCTAAGCTGTGAGCTTTGTTTATTTTTTCACACAAAGAGAATTGTACTCAATTTTCCCTAAAAAAGATACATGTACGAAGACCTAAATTTTTACCAGTTGTATGTATTGTAAAATTAATGGCAGCTGTCTCGACCATTGAAGGTAATCTAGGAAAAAATTACTAACCGACGATCCAATGACAATGGCCAATAATATATAGAGCAATCGTGCTTGAAAAACATGGTTCGGTTTCAGCAGCTTATCTAAGCGAATAGACTGCAGCGCCCACCACGCCAAAGCGATAAACACCAGATGTGAGAAGATACTAAATAACGCTATTTGCCCAAAACCATCCATCAAACCCCTCCTTTTATGGTGCCCCTTTTATGGTGCCTCCTTTTATGGTGCCTGTCACCATTTATGCAAAAAACAGCCTTTATGCATAACTTAGGTGCATACCATACTGACGGATGAAACTCTGGAAAGTTTCGTTTTTATTATAGCAAATTTTTAACGCATTAACTGCCTAAACACTGGTTATGTGGTCACCATCAGTGTTTAGGCAGTTAATAGGTGTAGGTGACATCTAGATTCCATTCCAAATCCTGCTGATTCTTAACGGAACGTAAACTCTGTCCCCGTGTATCTCCTTATGAATAATTGGTTTTTTAAAATAATGCATGAGCGAGTGACTCTCCCTCTTTTTAGGTCTCGCTCGTTTACGCATACCCTTTAATTTCTCTACGCTTTGAATAGACTTCTTCATGATTTTTCACCTCATTATTTTTTATTATCCTGAGATTAAGCTGATTTAGAAGCGATGACAATAACTCTTCCTTGGTCCATTTGTTCTTCACAAAGCTCCGAAGCATGAGTTGATAATCCCAATGACTCTAACTTCGATCGCAGTTCATCCCCCCTGGAGCGAAATACGTTGGCGATTGATTCAAGTACCCCCTGTTCTCCCACGCCAATAGCACTTATATTCAGTGCTTCTGTAAGATGTTCAGCACGGTTATGGTCATGAGCGAATAGATAAATTTCGTCCTTCGTAAATCCCTGCATCTGAAATTGAGCGATTTCCTTTCTAGCTTCAACTCCATTTTCTACTATTTTTAAAGTTTCCATTTTCATTCCTCCTCAAGCGTTATAGCCAGCTGATGTGTCAGCTTGTACCAGTTATATATCCGCTCTTTAAATAAACGAAACCTATTTTTAAAAAAAGTTTAAGTGATCAGATATTAGGGTATTTAACCATTAGTTATTTTAAAAAGGAATAATTGGGAGGTATAAAATGAAGAAAAGGGCAGAGTTAATTACAAAGATTAGTTTGTTAAAACAAAAAATCGATCAGTGTCTGGATAATCGGGACCGGGAAGGATTTATTCAATTATCTTATGAATTAAAAGTTTGCCAGCGTTATCTGGGAACGCTTATGAACAACAATGAGAACACCTTAATAGGACGTGTGGAACAAAATCGTGACAAGTTTTTTCATTTATAAGTTTAGGTGTTGAAATGTCGGGTATTTATTAACCATACTCACTGAAAACAGAAGGGAGAGATTTTCATGGGATTTATTTGGTCATTAATTATTGGAGGAGTTATCGGCTGGTTGGCCGGACTGATTCTGGGGCGTGATGTTCCGGGCGGCGTCATTGGAAATATCATTGCAGGATTCATCGGGGCCTGGATTGGTTCACTTGTAGGGGGATGGGGACCTGTAATAGGAGGTTTTTACATTTTACCAGCACTCCTCGGCGCCATTGTCTTTGTGCTTATCCTAAGCCTTGTACTCCGAATGATTAGACGAAACGTATAATATAGAACGAAGTGAAGACTGCAAATGCTGCAGTCTTCTTTTTTATGCTCTCATAAAAGTAGGCATCTGCTTGGAGACAGATGCCTTTGAACTGATTTAGAGGACACCCGAGAACAGCCGGGCAAAGGATTCCTTCCATTTAACACTTAGACCTCTTTTGTAAAAAGCAACCGGCCTAACCCGGGTGCATTCTTTAAGGTCCTCTTCAAAATGACTAACAAGGTCATCAATGCTGTCGGTACCTGTTAAAAACAAATGTACCTCAAAATTTAAATGAAAACTGCGCAGATCGATATTCGCCGTTCCAATCGAGGCGGTGTCACCATCGACAATGATCACTTTTTTATGTAAGAATCCTTTTTGGTAGGTGTAGAGCTCAATTCCGGCACGAAGAAGTTCTGAAAAATAGGATTGAGTGGCATATTGGGTAAGAAAACCGTCATTGCTCTCAGGCACCATGAGCCGGACCTGAATGCCCTTTTTCGCCGCTACCCGCAATGCTGTCAGAATGGTCTGATTGGGAATAAAGTACGGTGTCGCAATCCATATCGATTCTGTTGCACAGGTAATCATCGCATATAAATGATCACCCATGTCGCGGGTTTCTGGTCCAGTTGCGACCACGTGGACAAGACCATCCCCCTCAGCCGGCACACCCTTGAGATAGCGGGGATCTTCAAACAGCTTTTCGCCACAGACATATTTCCAATCTAATAAAAAAACAGCATGCAGTGTCTGGACCGCTTCTCCTTTCAGCAATACATGCGTATCGCACCAAAAACCAATCTTGTTATCCTCACCAAGATATTCCACTCCCACATTCAACCCGCCGACAAATCCAATTTTCCCATCAATGACAATGATTTTTCGATGATTGCGGAAATTAAACTTTTGCGTAAACCATCCGAATTTCAGCGGCAGAAAAGGGTGAAGCTGAATCCCGGAGTCTGCCATTTTCCTCCTATCTTGTTCAGAAAGGGTGTAGCTTCCGAACGCATCGTAGATCAGCCTGACCTCCACACCTTCCTGTACTTTATGTTTCAAGATATCCATCAACTCCTGCCCCAGCCGGTCATAGCGAAAGATATAATACTCTAAATGAATAAACTCCTTCGCTTCCTTCAACCGCTGCTTCACCTCCTCAAAAGTTGCCTCGCCGTTTTTTAAAATATGGGTCCTAGTATTCTGGCTTTGATCCGTTAGGGTCACCCTTTTTAGATAACTGATAAACCCGCGCTGCTGGCCATTGAGATTAGGCGGCACCTCAACTGGCAGCTTTTTTTCACCAAGTGCCTCGAACAACTCGCGGTCACTGGCACGTTTGCTTTTAAAAAGTTCCCCTTTAAAGAGCAATTGCCCTGAATACACATAGAAAATATAACCGGCTGCCGGTACTAAGATTAACAGGCATGTCCATAAAAGAGTTCTCGGTACAGAACGATTCTGAAGCCATAATTCCACCACACTGTATATAATGATAGCTGCATACACACTCACCCCTAATGCTTTCCACCAAAAGGGGAGTCTTGTAAAAAGAACCATCCAGCAACAGTAAAACATTATCACGACAAAAAATATCTCGATTCTTATTTTCATCCAGTTCCCCCCACAGTCTTTTTAAAAAGAAATACCCTTTCAACAACCCTATCAAACATAAAAAAAATGCCTGACTCAGAGTCAGACATCTACTTTTTTACGATAAATCTTTTCACACGAATTAAATTCTGTGTAATTCATACCCTTCGGCATACCTAGAATCGATTCTTTACTTCCCAGCCCAATGAATCCGCCGTCCGCCAGACTGTCATAAAATAGACCGTGAACCTGCTGCTGCAGGGTGCTATCAAAATAAATCATCACATTGCGGCATAAAATCACATGAAATTCATTAAACGAGCTGTCACTCACCAAATTGTGCTGGGCAAAGGTGAGGTTCTCGTTCAAGCTAGGTGAAAAATAAGCAAACTGATGGTCCGTGGTATAGTACTCGGAAAACGCCATTTTCCCACCGGCTTTCAAGTAATTTTTCGTATATTGCTGCATCTTTTTTAACGGAAAGGCCCCTTTCCCCGCAGCCATCAGGGCTTTTTCATTCATATCCGTTGCATAGATTTTCGTTTTCTCCCAAAGACCCTCCTCCTGCAAAAGGATCGCCATGGAATAAACCTCCTCACCTGTGGCACAGCCGGCATGCCATATCCTGATTTCCGGGAGCTCCCGAAGCAAGGGCACCACTTCGTTACGAAAGGCAGCAAAGAAACTAGGATCTCGGTACATTTCGGTCATCCGGATGGAAAGATCGTTCAACAGACGCTCCAAAACCCCCGGTTCGTGGAGCACCTTTTCCAATAACGCCGTAATGGTTGGAAGCCTCTCCGCCTTCATCCGGTTTAAAATTCTCCTGCCTATCGAGCCTCTGACATAGCCTCTGAAGTCATAGCCATACATTTGATACATGCCCTCCAGCAGCAATTTGATTTCTATTTTCTGAAGCTCATTTGGCTCCAGCTGCTTGATGTCCGTTACGACTTCCTTCTTTGTTTCATTCACTCTTCATTCACCTGCTGTGTCAGCCACACCCGCATTAACGAGAATAACTGATTGATATTTAATGGTTTCATAATATAATCAGAAGCGCCTGCTTCCATACACTTGTCCCGTTCCCCTTTCATCGCCTTGGCCGTCAACGCAATAATCGGCAGTCTTTCCATATCCAAGTCCTGCCGGATGACCTTCATCGCTTCATAGCCCCCCATCACCGGCATCATGATATCCATAAATACGAGGTCAAAATCTGCTTGTTTCTGTAAAAATTCAATTGCCCGCTTGCCGTTCTCTGCCACTTGAACCTTCACACCCTTTTTCTCGAGAGCCGTGACTAGTGCAAATACATTCCGGCGGTCATCTTCAACCAACAGCACTTTCTTCCCTTTAAATAACTGGTCATCAGTAGCCTCCGCTTCCACCACCTCGACCGTTACTGTTTCTTCGCTAATCGATTGCCGGACCTCTGCCAACTCGCTCACACTTACTGCAACCTCATCTAGCGCTAGTTGTTCAAGCTGTAGAGGATATTCAGCGGCCTCCAGTCTTCCAGGGATATACAGGGTAAACGTGCTTCCTTTTTCCGGTTCGCTTTGAACTGTGATCGCACCGCCAAGTAAACGGGTAAATTCACGGCATATCGACAACCCTAAACCAGTTCCGCCATATTGCCGGTTAGTGGTACCATCCACCTGTTGAAATGCTTCGAAGATAATTTGCTGCTTCTCCTTAGCGATACCGATTCCTGTATCACTCACAGAGATGGCCAGCACCATTTCATCCTCATCCAGACCAGGCAATAGTTCCTCCACTATTTCCTGTCCAGCACGTTCAATTTTCACTGTTACAGAACCCTGTTCCGTAAACTTAAAGGCATTGGATAATAGATTCTTCCAAATTTGCTGCAAGCGCTGCCCGTCTGTCGTGATCACAGAAGGTACATTTGCAGCCGTATGCACCTCGAAGGTTAGATTCTTTTTGGCTGCAACAGGGTCAAACATGCTCTTCATCATTTGTGGAATTTCAGTCACGTTGACTTCATCTGTTAAAATTTCTATTTTACCTGCTTCAATTTTTGATAAATCAAGGATATCATCAATCAGCCGCAGCAAGTCACTTCCGGCCGTGTAGACAACCCGAGAGGATTCCTTCACTTCTGAGCTGTCCATTTCCTCGTCATTTTCCATCAGCATTTGAGATAGAATTAAAATACTGTTTAATGGCGTGCGCAGCTCATGAGACATATTCGCGAGAAAGTCCGTTTTATACTGCGAGCTCATCTGCAGTTTCCTTGAATAGTCTTCCAGTTCATCCTTCGCTTTTTTCAAGTCAAACGCTCGTTGTTCAGCGAACTGCTTCTGTTCTTCTAAATATTCATTGGTAATCCGCAGCTGTTCCTGCTGCATTTGCAGCTCTTCCGATTGAGCTTGAAGTTCCTCTGACTGCGCCTGAAGTTCTTCGGTTAACACCTGTGATTCCCCGAGCAGCCTTTCTACCTCCATCCTTCCGGCCACATTGGTAATCGCAGAACCGAACTTATCCTGAAGCAGATCCAATAAGGTTAAATGATGAGCCATAAAGTGGTGAAACGCCGCAAATTCAACGACCGCTTCTACCCTGCCATCCACTAAAATGGGTGCAACCAAAAGATTTCGAGGAGAAGAATCACCTAACCCCGATGTGACTTTAAAATGCTCCTCCGGCAGCTGATCAATCAGGAAGATTCTTTTATCCATGGCTGCTTGACCAATTAACCCTTCTCCTAACCGAAAACTCGCCGCAGCCCCTTCGTCACCGGCAATAGCATAACCAGCCTCTTTCACGTAGCGAACCTCACTGCCTTTATTTCTGCGCAAATAGACAACGCCGTAAACTGCATCAAGCATAGGAGCAAGCTTGGTGATAAAGGCATGCGTCAATTCAGTCAAATCCGTCATCCCCTGGTACATGGTTGAGATTTCCGCGATGTTTTTCTGAACCCAATTCTGTTTCTCAAGATTGCTGAGAAGCTCGTTCATCGCTTCGGCAAGTTCGCGTGTTTCATCATGAGTACTGACCTCAATTCTTGTCGAAAGGTCAACCTCTGTCTCTCTTGAATCCGTAACACTTTTAATTGTCCGCACCACCTGCCTAATTGTTTTAACAATCGAATTGGACAGAAATACAGCTGTGGCAATCGTAATCAAAGTAACCACGATGATAAGGCCATATAACGCAATTTTTAAATTGTTATTGTTCTGATTTAATTTCTCAACACGTTCATTTGTAAGGTTCTTTTGATTTTCAAGGAAGGAATCAAAATGCGCCCGTAGTTCATCCGTCATTTTTTTACCTTTGGTATCATTAAAATACTCATCTAATGCGGATTGGTTATTTACCTTTTTTTGTTCCACGACATATTCAGCAGCACTCGTGACCCAGTTTTGAACCAGCGGCTTCATTTCTTCTAAATTCCGCTGCTGGTTCCCGTTATCCGCCAGCAGGGAATGAAGTGTATTGAAGTTGTCAAGCCAGTTCCTGGAGGCTGTATTGTAGGGCTCGAGGTACTCCTCATTGCCTGTAATCACATATCCTCGCATGCCCGTTTCCATATCTAGAACATTCTTTTGAATCTGATTTGCCAAATTGTGAACCTCGATATCATGCTGTGAGACGAAATCGACCTCTTCCTGCATCGCCGACATCCGATTCATGACAATCAACAGGGAGACCACTAAGCAAATCAAAATGAATAAATAGCCTGCAATCATTTTCGTGTGGATGTTGAAATGTAATCCCTTCATTCTCCGCTTTCCCCCTTTGTACAAAAATAGATGTTTCTATCATATCGTTTCTAGTAATCTCACCCAATGGGAATTTTGTACCAACCTCCTCTTGTAAAAATTACAAGTTTCAAATCTAGTAAACCGGGTATGTAATAGGTACACCACAAATTTGGAGGAGGTTATTATTATGGCAACAACTACTAAAACAAAATCGAAAGACAAAACGTTAACTGATACTCTCAACAGGCAGGTGGCGAACTTTTCCGTTCTTCACATGAAGCTGCATCATTTCCACTGGTATGTAAGGGGAGAAAACTTCTTCACCCTGCACGTTAAATTTGAGGAACTTTACAAGGAGGCAGCCTTACATCTTGATACGATTGCGGAAAGAATGCTGGCGCAACGGGCGTTACCGGTCGCTACTCTTACAGAGATCCTGGAACTTACCACACTAAAAGAAGCAACTGGTGAGGAAGATGCGCAGCAAATGATCCAAATACTAGCAGATGATTTTGAGATGATTTGCACCGAGCTCACAGAAGGGATTTCGCTTGCAGAGGAAAATGAGGATCAGCCGACTGCTGATATGCTCGTTCACATTCGCACCTCATTAGAAAAGCATGGATGGATGTTTGAAGCTTATCTGGCAGGTTAATCCATACCAACATAACCGGGGTGTCAGCCAAAACGCTGACACCCTTCTATGAGGAGGCATTTGTAGAAATCAAGACGAGACACATATCGTCTTTTGGCGGATTGACGAGCTCCCAGCCTGGCTGCAGTTGATGAAGCAACAGAGCAGGATCCTGCATATCCTCCGCCTGCAAAGCCCCAATCAGCTTATCACTTGCATCCTCATATTTTTCCTCCAGCCATTCTGATAATCCATCCGTAAACAACAGGATTCGGGCAGAATCATGATATGGAATGACCCCTTTGTTGACTTCAATCTCCTCAAAAAAACCGAGTGCGCATGACCCTTCTGTTAACAGCTTCACTTCCTGATCGACAATCGCAATTCCCGCAGGATGACCAGCATTGACGTATTCAATCGTCTGTTTTTTCGTATCGAGGACAAAGTAGATTGCCGTAAAATAGTAATTCATTAAGCTATCAGGGTTATGAAGCTGATTCATTCGCCTGTTCAGTTCTAACATGACCTTTTCCGGATCAACCATTCCCGTAATACTATCTTTTAACGCAGAATAGATGTACATCCCGACAAGCGAGGATGATATCCCGTGACCCATCATATCAAGCAGGATTACACCATATTGATTTGGACTAATCTGATACCAGGCATAGAAGTCCCCAGCTAGCTCAAAAGTGGGCCTGTACACTGAGGAAATGCTGATATCCTTTTCCTTTAGCGGGCTGCTGAGCATACTTCGCTGCACTTGTCTGGCTAAGTCAAGTTCATATTGAATTCTTCTGTCCCGTTCCTTCCGCAAATCTTTTTCTTGCTTTAACCGCAGGACGGAACGAATCCGGGCGAGGAGTTCGACTTTATTAATCGGTTTCAACACATAATCAAGGGCTCCCGCATCCATTGCCTCAGCCATTTTATTGGAATCTCCCATCGCCGTAACAAAAATAATAGGCAGGTCGGAGAACCTTTCATTGCTCAAAACGTGCCGGCAGGCCTCAATTCCATCAATTTCCGGCATCATCATATCCATTAAAATTAAGTCTACCGGCACTTCACTCGGATTAGGTGCATCAAGCTGTAAATATTGGTATAACTCCCCTGCAGATGAGAGCTTAAGCAAATTACCATAGCCGGCTTTCCTTAGGATTTTCTCCACAATCATGAGATTCGTACTATTATCATCGACGATGACAATCTTCATTGGCATTGGGCTTAACCCCCTTTTGCAAAAGATGATGCCTGACCTTCATGATCAATCACGGTCAGGCACTTTATTAGATGGAGCAATCCTGACGCTGGTTACGGGCAAGAGCCTTACGCAATTTCTCGATCGCCTTTTTTTGCATTCGTGAGACATGCATTTGCGAAATTCCTAACAGCTCCCCCACTTCGCGTTGGCTTTTGTTTTCGATAATCGTCGACTGAATAATCCGCTTCTCCCTGTCGTTCAATACATGAAGGACACTCTCAAGTAGTAGCTGCTGGTCGATTTTTTCATATCCTTTATCTTCTGACCCGATCACATCTAACGCTGTAACCCCGCTGCCATCGGAACCGGTTTCAATTGTTTGGTCAACAGAAGCTGTTTGATACCCTTTTCCTAATTCCATGGTTTCTAGTACTTCTTCTTCAGAAATCGCTAAATGCTCAGCGATTTCAGGTATCTTAGGTGATCGTTGGTAGCGGTTGGTCAGCTCGTCCACCACTCCGTTCAATTTGGGCCACGTTTCTTTGATCCGCCTCGGTACATGAACATCCCACGTCTTGTCCCTTAAAAATCGTTTTATTTCTCCAATTACCATCGGGACTAAATAGGCTTCAAATGGATTCCCGGTGCTGAGATCAAACCGTCTGATGCTGGATAACAATCCAATCATCCCTACCTGCACGATATCTTCATGCAAATTTCTTCCTTTTGAATACTTTCTCGCAATACTCCCAATCAGATTGGTGTACTGTTCCACTAAGAGAGATTGGGCGGCTTCACTCTCGTTCTCCTGAAAGTCCCGGATCAACGCATATGTTTCTTCCTTAGTTCGTTTCACGTTCTGAGGTGGCTTTGTCATGATTTTCACGCTCCTCGCCTAGATACTTCACCATGAAGACCGTTACTCCGGACGTATTCGAAACACGGACTTCGTCCATGAGCGTTTCGATCAGATATAAACCCAACCCTCCCTCTGAAAGTTGATCGACTGTAGTTGACTCTGTATAGGGGCCCAGTTCTTCTTTTTTCTGTATAAAATTAAAGCTTTGACCACTATCGGCAACCATCGTTTCTAACTTATCCTCGTAAATGCCGAAGCCGACAATAACCTCTCCGCCTTCCTCTTCTGGATAGGCATGCTGCACCGCGTTTGTGCAGGCTTCACTTACGGCAATCTTTATATCCTCAATTTGCTCATATGTATAACCCATGGTGCTGGCTATTCCCGAAATCGTTAATCGAATGACCCCCACATACTCCGGTTTGGCTGGAATCTTCATTTCAACATAATCCATCACGTGTTTCATCGTCCCCCATCCTTTGCATTGTCGGAAATACTCATAATATGGCTTAAACCAGTAATCTTAAACAGACGCTTCAGGCGATCTGATAACTCAACCAGCCTAAGTTCTCCCTCGTTTTTGTTCAGCTGCTTGAACATCCCTACAAATACGCCAAGCCCAGTACTATCCATGTAGGAGACATCCTTTAGATTCACCGTAATGATTTTATTTTTCCCCTCCGCAAGAGGCAGTAACTCCTCCCGAAGCTTCGGCGCTGTATACGCATCAATTTCTCCGGTAACACTCACAAGTATTTCCTTTTCATTCTGATGCTGTTCTATATTTACCTTCATGTCATCACCTCTGAAAATATTTACTGTTTACATACCCTTTATCGTAAAATGCTAAACCTATTTTTTTAAAAAATATTTTTCTAGCATTATACCAGAATAAGGAAGAGTTACGAATAGACACAAACTCCTAGTGAAATAGTAGTGATTAGGATGTAAGAAAAAGGCTTGCACCTATTTGTGCAAGCCTCTTATATAGTAAAGGCAGTGTATGGCAGATTAAGGATCGGTTACTATTTTAATCGTTACTTTTATTCTGCGATTTCGATGGGGGATCTTGAAATTGTTTATCACCATTCTTGGAAATCGAATCACCATATCTCAGCCTGTCATTCTCTTGTTGGACATTTTCACCACTTAGATAAGTGGGACCGTCATCTTTTTGACCGCTCTGGCGTGAAAGCTCTCGTAAATCCTCCACAATCTCATCGCCTGGGAATTCTTGCTTCATCGAAGGATCTTCACCATCGTTATATCCCGTTCTTCCTTTTTCATAACGGTCCTTAATTTCATCTTCATCCTTGCGTTCCATATCCTTGTCGTCAACATAATTTTTAACCATGATTGTTTCCTCCTTTTATTTTTTCAGATTGCCGTTTTTCATTCCTGCTGGTTTTACCGAACATGCAACCACATACTTCAACCACCCTCCTTCTACTCTATCGTTTTGATTAGGTTAGCTAGTTTCTAACCTTGATAGTGTTATACCCGATACGTCGAGGTTCAAACCTTTTTCAATGAAAAAATGAACCTTTCTTTTTCCCTTTTAATAGATCACCAGTCCAGCCCTTTGTTTTTAAATATCCATAGAGCAGCGCTGTCAACAAGACAATTGAAATAATAGAAACAAGGTACCCATACCTCCACTCAAGCTCTGGCATATGTTTAAAATTCATTCCCCATAGCGCCCCTAAAGCCATAATCGGGGTAAAAATGATCGTCAGGACCGTTAAGGTTTTCATAATTTCATTTCCCCGATGGGAAGATATGACCTCTTCTAAATGAATCATCGAGTCTAACTCCTGCTCATACTCCCTCAGCAGCACCATTGCCCGGTCGATCCGTTTGCACGTCCGGATAAAAACCTCTCCTTTGTTGACGTTTGGAAAATCGGTTTCCTCTATCGCCATTTTCAGCTCCTGGAAGGGTATCAACAAATTTTTACAAACCAACAGTTCATGCCTCTGACAAAAAACATGTTCTAAAATCCTCCTATCATTCCTCTTTTTCACACCCCACATCAGCTTATGGAGCGACTCTTCGAACTGGTCAATCTCACCCAGCAAGTCATTTACCAGCTCTCCTAGCAAAAATAAAAAGCCATCTACTGCATTTTCCGTTTTATTAAGCTGCCGCAGCATCACTTCTGGGGACAGTTGTTTAAAAGAGGTAAACTCTAAATCAATCGTAAATAAGGTACTAGACGTTATATAGAAATGAAAAATTTGACGATCTTCTTCCTTATCCTCGTTTTGTCTGTAAATAAGAGACCCATTCACGACCCTTTCCCCATCTATCAACCCCTGAACTTTCACGCAATTGGTTTGATTTTTTCGAACTGAAGATAACCAGCCAGAATGCATGGTCTCCTTTTCCCATATTGTATTTAGCTCATTCTGATTTAATTGAACCCATTTCCATTGGTCAAAATTGATATTTCTCTCCACACTGTATCCCCTCCCAATCAATCCTTTGATTCCCTTAAAAGGAGTTAACCAAACGTAAAAAAAGGTTTCATAGAGAAATGTTACGGGTATGTACAGAACAAGTCCAAATCTTAAGGAGGTTTTATTGATGAGTAAAGTCGTAAGTATGAGCTCGCTGGTAGCGGTAGGAATTGGGGCATCAGCTGCAGTATGGCTATCAAACAAACCTAACCGCATTAAAGCTGAAAGTGTGTTAAGAGACTTAAAACGTAAGGTGAAACCGAATGTATACGAAAAAGCCGAGCAGCTTCCGATCGAAAAGGGCGGTAACCCGCACCCAAGAGATTTTGCCGATAACGAAATGGTGAGCGAGGGCGCACAGTATTCCGTTCAATTTTACAATGAGAAAATCCAATAATGGAGCAGCCGGTTGGGGTACTACTACCCCAACTTTTTTATGGAGGTGAATGATGAGTTTACTTTTTTTGCTGGTTTATCTTATTATCATTCTGGTTGTTATGGAGATTTTTGTTGTTTTATTTCGCCTGACAGGGCTGAAAGTCGAAGTTTCTAGGTTTCAGGTTATCTCGATGATGACAGGAACCGGTTTTACAACCGGAGAATCTGAGCTTATTCTCGGTCACCCCATCCGCCGGAAACTGGCCGCCTTTTTGATTCTTTTTGGCGCCTTCTCCCTCGCCGTCATTATCTCTTCCATTAGCCAATTTCTTTCAAAGGGGATTGTGTTAACCGAGATTTTAATGGCCGCTGCTGCTGTTATTGTTGTGTTTTTCACATTAAAGCTGAAAAGCATTCAGCGGATACTGGCTAAGTTCCTGCATCCACCAGAAAAAAAGTGATCCTTCTCAACATGAAATAAGCCAGGCGGAAGCCTGGCTCAGCATTTTAACCAATCTTTTTCACTTCTAAATACTTAATATGATATCCATCCGCTGCATGGACCTTGAACAGACAGCCTTCTTCTTCGACTTCTTCATCCGCCGTCACTTCAGCCTCCGCTATTTTGGTAAGAAACCAGCCGCCGATTGTATCCATTCTTTCATCCCTTATGTTGGTACGGAGTAACGTATTAACCTCCTCAATCAAAATTTTCCCATCCAGTAAATAATGGTTTTCCTTCACCTTTTGAATCTTTGCGACTTCATCGGTATCAAATTCATCCCTTACCTCACCAACGATTTCCTCAATGATATCTTCAACTGTCACTAATCCTGATGTACCACCGTATTCATCGACAAGGATGGCCATTTGACTGCGTTCCTTCTGCATTCTCACCAATAAATCATGGATGGGAATGGTTTCGATTACTTTCATTACAGGCCTTATGAACGAGCTTAGACTTATTTCTTCATTATGATTTATCCCAATTACCTTTGACGTCAGGAACACTTTAACGTTTAAGAGACCAACGATTTTGTCTTTATCACCGTCAATCATCGGATAACGGGAATAATTCTCCATCCTTACTTGGTCCATCACCTCATCCATACTGTCGTTAATCGATAGCGTGCTCATCTCCGTCCGCGGGACCATTATCTCTTTTGCAACCCGCTCATCAAATTCAAAAATATTGTTCACATAGGTTAATTCATTTTGATTGATTTCACCCCTCTTATAGCTTTCCGACAAAAGCAAACGAAGCTCTTCTTCAGAATGAGCTAATTCTTTTTCGGATTCGGGCTTTAAGCCAAAGAATCCGACCAGGAGCCCGGCAGAACCGTTTAATGCCCAAATAAATGGCCGCATCACTTTGGTAAACCCTATGATGGGAGCGGCTAACAGAAGTGCTACCTCCTCGGCTTTATGAATGGCAACCGTTTTAGGAGCTAACTCCCCCACTACGACATGCAGAAATGTAACGGCGGAAAAGGCAATGATAAACGATAGAATATGTGCGAAGTATTCATTGATATTCAATGCCGAAAACAAAGGATGGATTAACTTTTCCACAGTGGGTTCTCCCAGCCAGCCGAGTCCGAGTGCCGTAACCGTTATCCCCAGCTGACAGGCTGATAGGTATTCATCTAAGTGATTTACCACCTTTCTAGCCGATACCGCACCCTTTCTCCCCTCCGCAATCAATTGATCAATTCTAGATGGCCGTACCTTCACAATCGCAAATTCTATCGCTACAAAAAAACCCGTTAGTCCGATTAATAGGGCAATTAATAGTAGATTTATTATGGTCATTGAGCAGCCTTCCTCCCTTCTTATAAAAATAACAATCCGAAATCATGTAGATCCGGATTGTTATCGTTTCGTTTAGCTTTAACGAATCTCTTATTCTATTATTTTATTATCGATTTTATCGTCTAGCTTACGCAGATATTTGGAAGCAAAGTCTTTTCCTCCGAGACCGAATGCAAGTCCAAAAGCTAATGCTAATCCACCTAAAAGGAGAATAAAGGCAGCATTGACGATGGAGTGCGCTACACCTAGTTGATCTAATGCCATAAAGATGGTAATCGTAAAAATGGCATATTTCGCAACAGCGGCGAGCGTTCTAGAGTAACTGTTCTTAAGGATATTTTGTAAAATACGCTGTACTAAGTTACCTAGATATAAACCAATTCCTAGGATAATAAGGGAGGCAAACAACATTGGCAGATACGAAATCACACCTGTTCCAAGTACGACAAGGAACTCCAATTGGACAATTTGTAATGCTTCAACTGTAAATAATAAAATAACAACAATTTTGGCCAGCAATCCAATGATTTGAGAGAGTGTGTAGGTGGATTGTTCCGGTTTAAGTGAACCTAGACCCATGTGGGTAAAAACATTATCAATCTTTAAACGCCAAAGCATTTGTGAAACAACCTTCTCCACCCATTTTCCAAGCCAAATACCTACTAGGACCAGAACGACAGCGACCGCAATGTTCGGAATAACCGATACGACATCTTGAAGCATACCAATGGCTGGATCCGATATGCCTTTTAATTCAAGTTTTTCTAAGGCTGTAATGATGGTAGGTATTAAGATTAAAATGAACGCGATGTTTCCGATGATACTAGAAAGACTAGTGGTATCCGTCGTTTTTACGATTCCTAAACGTTGACCAAGCTTTTCGGTACCAATACTATTCAAGAAGTTGGTTAGAATATCTCGGACTATTTTTGCAATCAGCCAGCCGACAAACACAATAAGGACCGCGGCAAATAGCTTAGGTATGAAGGCTAGTAAGGTTGAAAGCGTATCTGCAAATGGTTCTGAAACACCTTCAATTTGCAATGCTCCTAATACTCCAGGCAAGAATAGTAACAAGACGAAATAGAAAAGTGCCTTTGCGATACTGTTTACCTTGTTTACCGCTTCGCTTTGGCTTACTGCCATTTTCCATTGTACTAAGCGGCGTTCTAGATGAACCAGAGACGCTCCCTTTTTAAAAAGCATCCGAATTAGCGAGGCAGCAGCCCAAGCAAAAAGTAAGATCAGGGCAGCTTTCAAAAAGTTTGGAATCGCTGCTGTAATCAGCGTCAACATTTCTACAAGCGGCGTCGCAATAAAGCTTAAGTTAAGCATATTGAAAAAGATGATCCACACCACTACCAATAAGATATAATAAACAATTTTTCCTATAATCATTTCTGAAGAATATTTCTTTGACCCAATGTTTGCAAACAGCTTATCATCAAATCTTGTCCTCTTTAAAAGGGCCTCCACACTTTTACCAATACTTTTGGCAATCAACCAGCCCGCCAATAAGATTAGAAGAGCAAATAATAGGGTGGGAAGCTGATAAAAGTACGAGGTCCATCCTGTCATCATATCGTTTACATTCATTCTACCAATCTCCTTTTCATCTTTTTTTTCCTAGTATGCATTTACCCTTTTAGTAAGTGACCTAAACAAAAAATATCTATAAATCTAGTTAGCTTTAATTTTTTAAAAAAATGCTGTTAATAGAAGGAAGGCGATTTGGTGAGCAATTTCCCCAAAAAAATGTTTCAGATTATTCTTGATGGGAATATAAAAAGGGCAGAACAAAACACGACGAAGGGAGCTAAAAAGGCTATGAAGAAAAGTATATTAGTTAGTGGATTGGCTGTTTCTCTTACCTTTGCCGGTTTAACGGGTTGCGGCGATGGAGTTGACCAAGATAATGGGGTCAGTGATGGACAACAGAATGATGCGGTAGATCATGATACAAAGCAAAAAGCAGCGGATACCGTCAATAAGGTAGAAACAGAATTAAAACAGGCACAAAAAAATTTAGAAAAGAAAATTGACGATAACGGTGTTAGTGACGGTGTTAATCAATAACTCATGGCAGAAGGATATGCACAGTAAATACAAGGAGGCTGAAACAAAATGAACAAAGATAAAATGAATGGATATGTAGATACCGTTAAAGGAAAGGCAAAGGAGCAATGGGGTAAAATGACCGATGATCGTGCAACTGAAAAGGAAGGGAAAGTCGATCAAGCTAAAGGTAAATTACAAGAAGGCATTGGGAAAGTAAAGGATAAATTATCAAGATAGTCCTTAGGTAAAACTACTTTACTAGTTATAAAACTATGAATCTTTCGAAACGAAAAAGAGGAGGAATTGAAATGGACAAGGTAGAAAAGAATGTTGCAGGTGTTTATGAAACAGAACAGGAAGCGATTATTGCGATTGAGGAGCTTGTCAAACAAGGATACGACAAGCAGGATATCTGTGTCATTGGTAAAGACCTCAAAAATGTGAATCATATTGCGGACGAAACTGGTACGGTAGTGGAAGAAAAGGCTTCTACAGGTGCCTTAACAGGTGGAACACTCGGCGGGATAACAGGTTTATTAGTTGGAGTAGGTGCTCTGGCAATCCCAGGAGTTGGCCCCATCATCGCCGCAGGTCCCATTGCATCAAGTATAATTGGAACCATTGCAGGCGCAGGTTTAGGAGGCTTAACGGGAGCACTGATTGGAATGGGAATTCCTGACGATGAAGCCGAATACTATGGGAACTCTGTAAAAGAAGGAAAAATATTAGTTTTAACCAAGAATAGAATGACCAATCCTTTAGAAGACAGAAATTCATTAGCGGCAGCAAATAATAGCTCGATGGCACAGGATTGGGATGAAGTGAAGAGGCTTGGTAATGAAATGAAGAATAGTGATTCTAAGGATGAGCTGCAGGAAAAAGGACAAATACCTGACCCTATTCAAAAATAGCCACAAAAAAACGGTCCCTTCAAAGGACCGTTTTTCTTGTTAAGAAGAGGCTCCCCTTTGCCTCTTCTTTCGCTATTTTATTGTTACCCCTTTATTCAAGCTAGACCGGGTTCTTCCCCCAAAGCTGCCGGTCTATTGTAGAAAGTCTGAGAAATGGTTGAAGTTTTCGTTTACGAAGTCGACCGCGATGTCTGGGAATATTCCAAACAGTAAAGATGCTGCGACGGTGACGATTAAGACAACCACAATTCCGACTGGAATTTTTGTAAACTTGCTGTCGTCCGCTGCTGGGCGGAAGAACATTTGTGTCATGATTCCGAAGTAGTAGAAATACGATACTACTGTTGTCGCAATCATAATGGAAGCCAGTACATAATGCGGGTCCTGAACCATGAAGGCGCCGATAAAGATGTTCAGCTTGCCGATGAAGCCTGCTGTTCCTGGGAAGCCGGCTAGAGCGACTAACAAGATCGCCATCGCTACCGCCAACACCGGTGAACGTCGATACAAGCCTGCAAAATCAGCGATCTTCGTTGAACCGGTTTTTGCCTCCACTAATTGGATCACAGCTAAAGCGCCAAGGTTCATAAACAAGTAGGCTAATAAATAGAACCAAACGGTGTAAAAGAAGTTCGAGCTCAAAGACGTGAACGCCACCAGAATATAACCTGCGTGGGCGATACTAGAGTACGCAAACATTCTTTTAATATTGCTTTGCTTCAGCGCAACGACGTTTCCGATAATCATCGTAGCTGCAGCAATAACAGCGATGTAGTCCTGCATATTATAAAGAATTGGTATTGAACCTGGTCCCTCTGAAGCTGCCACACCAAAGATTGAAATCATAATACGGGCCACAATCACAAAGCCTGCTGTCTTCGAAACAACGCTTAAGAATGCCGTAACTGGTGTTGGTGCGCCTTGGTAAACGTCTGGTGCCCACATATGGAACGGAGCAGCCGCCAGTTTAAAGCCTAATCCAACGAAAATCATTAAGAACGCTAGTCCGAGCAAATAAGCATGCTGTGCGTCCGCTAACGCCTGAAGTGTCCTTGCGATCACTAACAGGTTCGTTGAGCCTGTTAACCCGTACACATAGCTCATCCCGAACAAGGTAATCGCAGTGGCAATCGAACCATTGATGACGTATTTCATCGCAGATTCATTCGACTGTAAATTGTTTTTGCGGATACCCGCTAAAATATAGGAAGAAATTGATAACAACTCAAGACCAATAAATAAAGTAATTAAGTCCCCGCTGGAGGTCATAATCATTCCGCCGAGCAATCCGGTTAGGAATAAATAATAAAATTCACCGCGGTATTCTTCTAATCCTTGATCAGCCTTATAGGAGACAGCTAAAAATAATACTAGCGCTCCTCCTGCAAGAAGAAGGAATTTGAATGCTTTTCCAAAAGAATCAAGACGGAAGGTATCCTCTAAAATCGATTCCGGCGCGGCCCCAAGTAATCCGGCAAGGGATACCATCGCAGCGAAAATCGCGGCAATCCCGATCCAGCCAAGGATTCGGCGATCTTGTTTTTTTGGCATAAATAAATCTAGTACTGTGATAAGCGCTGCAACACCAACGATGATGAACTCTGGTGTCATGATGCCCCAATTAAATGATGTTAAATCTTCAAGACTCATCCTTCATCACCCTCCTAACCCTAGCATAATCGTTTCAAGTGTGGCTTGAAGCGGTGAGCTTAGAACGCTTGGTATTACTCCGATTAAGACTATTAAGCCAATGAGCACGAGAACCGGAACCCATTCGACACCTTTGATATCGACAAGTCCTGTAAATTCACGGTGTGCTTGGCCGTACGTAATGCCGAGGACGGCACGTAATAAATAAACGGCAGTCATGATAATCCCGATCGTTCCGACTGCTGCAATCCATGGCATTTCTTCAAATAGCCCTAAGAACGCCATAAATTCACTGACGAACCCTGACATACCCGGTAATCCAAGTGACGCCAATGCGCCAGCAAGCAGGAAGCCTGAAGCAATTGGCATTCCCTTTGCCATTCCGCCTAGGTTTTCCATCAGTGATGTATCTGTGCGCTCATAGAAGGCGCCAACTAAGAAGAACAAGAGTGCTGAGATTAAACCATGTGATACCACTTGGAAAATGGCCCCTTGAACGCCCGCTTCATTCATCGCCGCTAACCCGATTAGCACGATTCCCATGTGTGAGATCGAAGAGTAAGCCAAAACCATTTTAAAATCTGTTTGAATGAATGCTAGGAACGCTCCGTAAAGAAGGTTTACTACTCCAAGGATGGCTAGCAATACCGCTAACGTTTCAAACTGCTCCGGGAAAATTCCCATTCCGAAGCGAATTAAGCCGTACGCCCCGATTTTCAATAGAATACCAGAGTGAATCATAACGATGGAAGGCGGTGCCTGCACGTGAACGCGAAGCATCCAGCTGTGTAACGGGAATATTGGCAGCTTAACGCCGAAAGCAATAAGAAGTGCAATCAATAATCCTAGTTTTAAATCGCCCGATAATGGAACGTTCGGGTCATTCATAAGCTGCGTTAACATTTCAATATTGGTTGTTCCTGTTTTCGCAAACAGAATCATAATCACGATTAACAGGACAGCTGAGCCTAAACCGTTATAGATTAAGAAGCTGTAGGCTGCTTTTTCTTTTTCAAAATAACCCCATTTTCCGATTAAGAAGAAGGTTGGGATTAAGGTAATCTCAAAGAATAAGAAAAATAGAACTAAGTTTTCTGCCGTAAATACGCCAAGCATTCCGATTTCTAACAGCAGGAACAGCATGAAGTAGCCTTTCCATTCTTTTTTAATATAAATGGAGGCAATCGCTGCAAGTGTTGCGACAACAGCCGTTAGGAGTACCAGCAGCATCGAAAAGCCGCTGACACCAAGTTCATAGTTTACTTTCCAGAATCCTGCTTCAGCACCCTGAAGACCGCCGAAAGTAATCCATTCCTTGACAACATTAAAGTCACTTAAATCCTTGCCCCAAAGGTAATGAAGATACAATCCAACTGCAATTCCTAATGCAGGCAGTGTCGCTAGAAAGCCGACGATTTTAATGGTTTTTTCCTCCGTTTTAGGCATGAAGGCTAAAACAATAATTCCGAGTAACGGGGAGAATACTAATAGTGATAGAACGAAAGAAAGATCCATTTATAAGTACCCCCCTGTTAATACAAAGATGACCGCAAGCAGTGCCATGCCAACGAATGCTACTGTAACATAGGTTTGTGTTTGACCCGTTTGCAGCTTCGAACCTGCTGCTCCAAGGCCATGAACAATCCCTGCGACACCCTTCATGATTCCTTCAACTAAGAAGACATCGATGAAGCGTAAGAAGTAGCTAATTCCTTTTGTAATGGCAACCACTGACATTTGATAGAATTCGTCAATGTAATATTTGTTCGTAAGAATGGTGTGCAGCGTATCGCCGCTGCCCGAAAGCCAGTTGCGTGCGATTGAACGCTTGTAGTAAATCATGTAAGCAAGGTAAATACCTGCTAAAGAAACAACGGTTGCTGCAATCATAATCCAAATTGGACCTTCGATATGACTATGTCCAAGTGCTTCATTTCCAGCAACAAGCCAATCACCAAGATTGTGATTAAATGGTGTCTGAACGTAACCAGCAATAATTGCCAAGACCCCAAGAACGATCATTGGGAAGGTCATCATCGATGGTGATTCGTGAACATTTTTCATAGGTGTTCGCGCTTCTCCTGTAAAAACCATGAAGAACAAGCGGAACATGTAGAATGCGGTCATGAATGCCGCTGCAAGCGCTAGTAAGAACAGAACTGGATGTCCGCCTTCCCAGGCTGCGATTAAGATTTCGTCCTTACTGAAGAACCCAGAAAACAACGGTACACCGCTAATCGCGAGTGTTCCGATTAAGAATAACGGTGCAGTAAGCTTTAGCTTTTTCCAAAGACCGCCCATTTCTTCGATGTTCTGTGTGTGTACCGCATGAATGACGCTTCCGGCTGCTAAGAATAACAAGGCTTTAAAGAAAGCATGTGTCATTAAGTGGAATACACCCGCAACATAGCCGGCAGATCCTAAGGCTAGCATCATGTAACCAAGCTGGCTGACGGTTGAATAGGCAAGAACCCGTTTAATATCGGTTTGTACAAGACCGATGCTCGCCGCAAAAATCGCCGTAAACGCACCGATAATCGCAATGGTTAATAGAGCTGTTTCACTCGCTGCGAACAGCGGAAATAGTGCCGCAACTAAGTAAACCCCGGCAGCAACCATTGTCGCCGCATGGATTAATGCGGATACAGGTGTCGGCCCTTCCATCGCGTCCGGAAGCCAGGTGTGAAGCGGGAACTGACCTGATTTACCAACAGCGCCGATGAAGATTAAGATCGCCGTAAGAGTAATCATGGTAGTGGATACAGCACCAGCCTCAACGGCCTCAAAAATCTCACTGTATTCAAAGCTTTTTGTTTCCCAAAATAATAAAATCATCCCGATCAAGAGACCCACGTCTCCGATACGGGTCATAATGAACGCTTTTTTTGCCGCAGCCTTCGCTTCTTCTTTGTAGAAATAGAATCCGATTAAGAGGAAGGAACCGACTCCGACGAGCTCCCAGAAAATATAAGTTTGCAGCAGGTTTGGCGAGATAACGAGGCCAAGCATCGCAAACGTAAAGAGTCCTAAATAGGCATAGAATACTGGAAACCGCTCATCCCCGTGCATATATCCCTTTGAATACGTATGTACCAGGAAGCTGACGAGCGAGACAATTACAAGCATTAATGCATTCAATTGATTCACTTCAAAGCCCGCTGTTAAAGAAATATCTCCTATCCTGAGCCACTCCGTTGAAGTCTTAAACGTTGGTTCCGTGAACCGCTCGAACAACACCAACAACGAATACACAAGCGCAGCAAGCGTTGCAAGAATACCGACGTACGCACTAGCATCCTTCAGCCGCTTACCAAATAGAAGAAGAATCAAAAACGAAAGTAGCGGGAAAAGCGGTATGATCCATGCATTTTCCATCATCATCACAATCCCCTTTTTAAAAATGGTGCCTGTCACCGCTCGTGGACACTGTCCACTGAGGAGGGACACCAATTATTACCAATTTGTCCACCTGAGACGGACAGTGTCTTTCTGCGGTGACAGGCACCGCAGTTAGTTTTTCATTGTGTCCATATCGTCGATGTTGACGGTTTTGCGGTTGCGGTATAGGGCTATCAAAATAGCCAGACCGACGGCTGCTTCTGCAGCGGCTACGCTAATCGTGAACAATGCGAAGATTTGACCGGTGATGGACGGTGCCACACCGTATTTGCTGAAGGCTACCAGGTTAATATTGACGGCATTCAGCATGAGTTCGATAGAAATGAGGACGATGACGGTGTTTCTTTTTGTCAGTGCCCCGTATAAGCCGATACAGAATAAAATCAGTGCGAGTGCCAGGAAGGCTGAAGCAGGAACTGAACTCATTCCTTGTCACCCTCCTTCTCGTCTTTCTTCGCCAGAACAATCGCTCCGACAAGTGCGACTAATAATAAAACAGAGGTTAATTCAAACGGGATTACCCATTTAGAGTAAAGGGCTTCCCCAATTTTCATCGTATTGTCTACATGTAAGTCGGTTGGTACCTGTACCACGTTGAAATCATAGATTCCAATGTAGACAGCCACCGCAAAGCCAAGTACACCTAGGAATAAAAAGAACTTTCTTCCTTTGCCTGTGGTTGTTTCCCCTTCATCATCATGCTTTGTTAACATAATCCCAAATAACATGATAATCGTGATCGCACCGGAATAAATCAGGATTTGAACCGCAGCGACAAATTCAGCTGACAGCAGCACGTAAATACCGGCAATGCTGACGAACGTAAAA
The DNA here is from genome assembly GCF_055502545.1 of Bacillus sp. CZDM1. Taxonomy (NCBI): domain Bacteria; kingdom Bacillati; phylum Bacillota; class Bacilli; order Caryophanales; family Bacillaceae; genus Bacillus; species Bacillus sp. CZDM1. The sequence continues at coordinate 139,503 of NZ_JBUESO010000006.1, forward strand.
ATGAGGGCAACGACCATATGCACGACTTTGGTAAGGTTCAATAACAGAACACCGCCAATGATGGCGACAAGGGCGAGGCCCATAAATGCGATAAACTCGCCTGTAATTGTCATGGTTTATTCACCTGCCGTACGTTTTCGTCGTTCTCATCTAACCATTCTAGGTTTTTAAATAACATATCACGGCTGTAGGACGCTAACTCAAAGTTATTGGTCATTACAATCGCTTCGGTCGGGCAAACCTCCGTACAGAGGTCACATAGGATACAAATCTCGAAATTGATATCATAGGTATCAATGATTTTCCCTTTTTTCGTCGGATCCGGATGCTTTTTACCCGTTAAATTAATACATTCGGTCGGGCAAATGTTCATGCATTGATTGCACACGATACACTTTTCCGGATAGAACTTTTGAATTCCGCGGAAGCGGTCCGGCAGCGGAAGCGGCTCATCTGGATAGTTATAGGTTACCTTTTCTTTTGTTAGCTGTTTTAGGGTATATTTCAAGCCTTTTGTAAATCCAAGCACGTTTTTCACCCCTTTTTCATTTTAAAAATTGCTTTCTGAATTCGTTCTATGGTCACCTTCAAGGGCTAGCCCAATTGCGAACGCCCCATGAGGTTCCTTTTCAAAAAATCTTAGAAAAATAATGTTTTGATTAGCGCTGTTAAGAATATGTTTGCTAATGCGACTGGGAATAGTACTTTCCACGCGAATTCCATTAATCGGTCGATTCTAAAACGTGGAAGTGTGGCCCGCAGCCACATGTAAACAAAGACAACGACGCAAAATTTGAGTGCAAACCATACGGCACCTGGGATAAATCCAAGGATATCGAGCGGCGGCAGCCATCCGCCTAAGAAGATGACGGTGATTAGTGATGACATCGCAAACATGTATACGTATTCTGTGAGCATAAAGAATGCCCAGCGGAATCCTGAGTACTCAACAAAGTATCCGGCAACCAGTTCGTTCTCTGATTCAGGAAGGTCAAATGGTGTCCGGTTTAATTCTGCAATCGAAGCGATGAAAAACACGATAAACGCGATTGGCTGATAAAGAATGAACCAGCCATGCTCCTGCTGTACAACAATATCCGTTAAATTCAAGCTTCCCGTTAAGAGAATGACACCTAAAACGGACATAACCAGTGGAATTTCGTAGGAGATCATCTGTGCGCCTGCACGCATGCCCCCTAGAAGCGCATATTTATTGTTAGACGCCCAGCCTCCGAGAACCATTCCGAAGATTGTCATTCCGGATACGGCAATATAATAGAGCAATCCTACCCCGATATCGGCAAATTGGAATTTGTCCGTAAACGGGATGGTCGCGAGGACCATAAAGGCTGGAGTAAAGGCAATGATTGGCGCAATGATAAATAACGGCCTGTCGGCTGCCTTTGGAATAACGTCTTCTTTTAGTAAGAGTTTCAGAACGTCTGCTACGGTTTGCAATAATCCCCACTTACCGCCGAGCTGGTTTGGGCCGTGACGGGCCTGCATGTATCCTAAAACCTTTCGCTCTGCTAATATCGCATAGGTTACGAAACCTAAGACTACTAATAGTAAGACAACTGCGAGTAAAAAGAAGATTCCAAAGTTCATCAAGCCTGGACTTGATTGGAGCAACTCTTCTACCATTAGCCGTCCACCTCCCCAAGGACAATGTCAACTGCCCCTAAAATCGCAATCAAGTTTGCAATGTTTTCGCCTACTAATAATTTAGGGAGAATTTGCAGATTATAGAATGATGGTCTTCTAAACTTCAAGCGATACGGTTCTTTTTTACCGTCACTTGAGATATAGCAGCCAATTTCTCCGCGTGGAGATTCAATTCTTACAAAGGCTTCCCCTTTTGGTGCTTTGATAATTTTTGGCACTTTAGCCATAATCTCGCCCTCAGCAGGGAATTGTTCACAGGCCTGCTCAAGGATTTTCAAGGATTCTCCAATTTCATCTAGGCGCACATGATAGCGTGCCAAGCAATCTCCTTCGTCCCTTGTGACAATGTTAAAATCAAAGCGGTCGTAAATCGAATATGGCTCATCTTTACGAAGGTCCCATTTCACGCCGGTACTGCGAAGGTTTGGACCGCTGAGTGAATAGTTGATGGCCTCTTCTTTTGAATAAACGCCAACCCCTTTTACCCGGTCTAAAAAGATTTCATTTCCTGATACAAGGTCATGGTAGCCTTTCAGCTGTTCGCGCAAATAAGGAACAAATTCCCTTACTCCATCTACCCAGCCTTCTGGAGCGTCCCACTTTACCCCGCCTACACGCATATAATTAAAGGTCAAGCGCGCACCTGATAATTCATTAAGCATATTGATAATCATTTCTCGGTCACGGAACGCATAGATGAACGGACTTGTCGCCCCTAGGTCGAGGATGTATGTTCCCCAGGCAACCAGGTGGCTCGCGATACGCCCTAATTCCATTGCCATGACACGAAGGTATTCGGCACGTTCAGGAATTTGAATCCCCATCATCGTTTCAACGGCATGGCAAATGACATAGTTATTTGTCATTGCGGACAAATAGTCCATCCGGTCCGTGTAAGGAATAATCTGGGTGTATTGCAGGTCTTCCGCCAGCTTTTCTGTTCCGCGGTGTAAATAACCGATGACAGGGGTTGCTTCGGTAATGATTTCCCCATCGATTTTGACGACAAGCCGGAATACTCCGTGCGTACTAGGATGCTGAGGACCGACGTTAAGCAGCATTTCTTCTGTTCTGATCATTGGTTACACCTCCACATCATACGGTTTATAATCTTTACGCAGTGGATGGCCAACCCAATCTTCTCCTAGCATAATCCGATGTAAATTCGGATGTCCGGTAAACTTAATTCCTAGTAAATCATAAGCTTCACATTCAGGCCAGTCAGCACCTGCCCAAATTGGCTGCAAGGACTCGATTGTTGGTTCATCGCGGTCAATCTTTACTTTCAACGCCACGGATTGGCGATTTTTGTATGAGAATAAGTGAACATACACTTCCATATGTGTGACAAAATCTGTTCCATGCAGCTCAGATAGATAATCGAACCCTAGGAGCTCATTATATTTTAAAAACTGAGCTACCTTGAAATATGTATCTTTCTTCGCAACGAGTGTTGGAACGTCTTTCGATAATTTATTAATATAAGAATCTTCTAAAACATCCGCGCCCAAGTTTTCTTCAATAACCTTCCTATATTTGTCCAAGAAAGGCTGATTTGGTGATGGCTGCTCGGCCGTATCGGCTGGCGATACGTCGCCGCCTTTTGCCGCCCCTGCTGCTTTCGCCTTCGCTGCTGCCGCTGCTTTTGCTTTCGCTACGGCTGCCGCTTTCGCCTTCGCTTTTTCATCATCGCCGCCCGCCGCAGTGTCCGCCTCACCGATACCAGCTGCCTTCGCTTTAGCCGCTGCTGCTGCCTTTGCTTTCGCTGCCGCCGCTGCTTTGGCTTTTGCTGCTGCTGCCGCTTTCGCCTTCGCGTCATCTCCTGCTGGTTCATCAGCTGGTGCACCTTCACCCGCAAGCTCCATTGCCTTACGTTTCGCTGCTGCTGCCGCCTTTGCCTTCGCTACCGCTGCCGCTTTCTTCTTCGCAAGATCGTCTCCGTCTTCGCTCGTTTTAGCTGCTACTGGGGCTTCAGGTGCTGGAGTTTCTTCAGCCGGTGCATTACCTGCCGCTAACTCCATCGCTTTACGCTTTGCCGCTGCCGCCGCTTTGGCTTTCGCTACCGCCGCTGCCTTCTTCTTAGCAAGATCGTCTCCATCATCGCTCGTTTGGGCTGAAGCTGGTGTCGTTTCAACCGGAGCAGGAGCTTCTTCCTCTACAATACCTTCACGTTTTTTCTTCGCTAATGCAGCCGCTTTCGCCTTCGCTGCCGCCGCTGCTTTTTTCTTCGCAAGGTCCGCACCATCTTCAGCAGGCGTTCCCGCTGTTTGGGCTGGCTGACCTAGCGCTTGTTCAGAAGGTTTGTCCTCCTGCCTTGGAGCATCAGCAGATTCACCTGCAGCCTTTGCCTGACGTTTCGCTAAAGCTTCCGCCTTTGCCTTTGCAACGGCTTCCTTTTTCAATTGATCGAGATCCTTTTCCCCGCTCATCGGTTAGATCACCTTCTTCCCAGTCTTCGCCTCATAGCGAATCTTTTCCTTTAATTTATTAATACCATAAATTAATGCGGCCGGGTTTGGCGGGCATCCAGGGATATAAACATCAACAGGGACGATTTGATCGACACCCTTCACAACGGCATAAGACTTCACATACGGTCCCCCTGCAGTTGCGCAAGATCCCATCGCAATAACCCATTTCGGCTCTGGCATTTGATCATACAAACGGCGAACAATCGGCGCCATCTTCTTCGTAACCGTACCAGACACAATCATGCAATCCGATTGCCTTGGCGACGTACGGAAAATAGTTCCAAACCGGTCAAGGTCATAGTTCGCTCCACCCGTACCCATCATTTCAATCGCACAACAAGCCAGACCAAAAGTCATCGGCCACAAAGAATTACTTCGTGCCCAAGCCTTAATTTGCTCCAGCGTCGCAAAAAATACATTTCGTTCTAACTCTCTCATTTCCTCTGGTGAAAGGTCATCTAGTTTTAAGTCCATCGTAGCACCTTCTTCTTCCAAGCGTAGATTAAGCCAATTAACAGCATAATTACGAAAATCAACATCTCAATTAACGCAAAAATCCCCAGCTTATCATAGGCAACCGCCCATGGGTATAAAAATACAGTCTCTACATCAAAAATAACAAACATAAGGGCAAAAATATAATAGCGGACATTGAACTGTACACGGGAATCGTGAAAAGGATCAATACCGCTCTCATAAGTAGTATACTTCTCGACACTCGGCTTATGAGGACGCAAAAACTTACCCAAAAATAAAGCCACCAACGGCAGCAGCACCCCAAGACAGAGGAACACAAAAACTATCAGATAATTATTCTGATATAAATTCAAAAGTTCCAAGTCCATCCCTCCAATGTTGAAAATTTTCATACAAATGAAACTTGTAACCGATAACATTATAGCACTGTTACAAACCTGTGTCGACAACACCACCCCATTAAAATTGGAAATTCTATCGCCGCAAAACTGCCCAATCCAAGCGATTGTGAGCTCGCTCGCAAAATCGCCTTGGATTGGGCAGTTTTGCAAGCTTACGCGATAGCGGAAGCGCAATGTGCGTTAGCACATGGCGATAGAATTTCCAATTTTCTTCGCAGTCTGGTTTGGCGACACAAGGGCCCCACCCCCCTGAGCGTTTGCGTGATCTCGCAGAAAAGGCTCCCTGAAATCACTTCAGAGATGACGCAAGAGCGAACCGTGAAACCTTGAACTTAGGTGCACGTGATCTGCAGCGGAGCGAAAGATGACGTGCATAGAAGTAGGCTCGAAAGAGCCGTGTTTTATCCCTATATCGACATTTAACAACAAAAAACCGCTATTGTCAGTGAGAATTGTCATAAAACCTTCACCGAATCATACCTATATATACAAAAAAACAACCTACCAAAATCCAACATTACCAAAGGACCCTTGTACATCATCACCACCATCATATTCACAATAAACCAAATCATTCAATAATTTCTATTAAAATGTAATAAATATCATCAACATCCTACTAACTCCCTACAAATAACATTCGGAAGGCGGACCAAGTTCCTTCCCAACCTACGTACCTGCATTTCCCCCTTCTACACCTGCCTAATTCACACTCCTACCTGCATTTTTCTTTCATTCACCTGCATAAACCATCTGTTTATCTGCCTAATTATTCCGTCCCTATTAAACCCTGAAATGAGCCAGTCGTAAGACTGGCCATCGTCATTTTCTCTATCACAAATATGTGTAAAAACCCCATTCTTCATTACAAATCCTCCATCATATCCTCATCCCCACCTCTTACCTGCCATTCTCCCTCCTCTATCTGCCTTTTTCACACTCCTACCAGCCCTTTTCTTCTCTTCTCCTGCATAAACCATTTGTTTACCTGCCTAATTAATTCCTCCACCTTATAAACCTGAAATGAGCCAGTCGTAAGATTGGCCATCGTCATTTTCTCTATCACAAATATGTGTAAAAACCCCATTCTTCATTACAAATCCTCCATCATATCCTCACCCCCACCCCTTACCTGCCATTCCCCCTCCTCTATCTGCCCTTTTCACACTCCTACCTGCATTTTTCTAACAGTCACCTGCATAAACCATTTGTTTACCTGCCTAATTAATTCCTCCACCTTATAAACCTGAAAAGAGCCGGTCGTAAGACTGGCCATCGTCATTTTCTCTATCACAAATATGTGTAAAAACCCCACTCTTCATTACAAAGCCTCCATCATATCCTCATCCCCACTTCTTACCTGCCATTCCCCCTCCTCTATCTGCCTTTTTCACACTCCTACCTGCCCTTTTCCTCACTTCACCTGCATAAACCATTTGTTTATCTGCCTAATTAATTCCTCCACCTTATAAACCTGAAAAGAAGCCAGTCGGAAGACTGGCCATCGTCACTTTCTCTATCACAAATATGTGTAAAAACCCCAGTCCCCATTACAAATCCTCCATCATATCCTCATCCCCACCACTTACCTGCCATTCTCCCTCCTCTATCTGCCTTTTTCACACTCCTACCAGCCCTTTTCCTCACTTCACCTGCATAAACCATTTGTTTATCTGCCTAACTAAATCCCACCACCCAATAAACACAAAAAGCCAGTCGTAAGACTGGCCATCGTCATTTTCACTATCACAAATATGCGTAAAAACCCCATTCCCCATCTCAAATCCCCCATAATTTCTGCACCCCCACCCCTTACCTGCCATTCCCCCTCCTCTATCTGCCCTTTTCACACTCCTACCTGCATTTTTCTAACAGTCACCTGCATAAACCATTTGTTTACCTGCCTTATCAAATCCATCAGTACCTGCACCACTGTCCCAAATTCCCTAGCCTAAAAGCCAAAACAAAAAAGACCTATGCCACCAGCCAAAGGTCTTTGTTTTACATTATTACGTTAAATCAAGATCACTGTCCATATCGACGTCAATATAAAAGTTTACTTTATTAGCAAGGAGGTAGTACACGGAGTAATGTACCGGTCTTTCACGATCATCCTTTATTACTTTCTTAACTTGAATGACGGTTTCCATTCTAGAGACCTGAAGTAGCTTGCTTAAATCTTGAGGAGGAAGAATAAACTCCATTTCCTTCCGCGCTTTGCCGAACTTTATTCCGTAATCATCATGTATAACTTTAAAGGTTGAAACATTATCCTTTATTTTTTCAGAAATGCCAGGGTATATATCACAAGGTAAATAGGCAAAGTCAACACTAAAGATATTGTTTCCATCCTTTATTAGTCGCACAAGCTTCACCACCTCAAATGGCTCATTACGTTCAAAATGCTGCATAAGTTCTTTGTCAGCGGTTTCAATTTGATTGACCAAAATTTCTTTTGTGAAATTACCATCCCCTGTCGCTACTGACAATTCCGAAAAGCCTTGCAAATTTAGAATATGGATTTTTTGTTTTACGTTTTTGACAAAGGTCCCTTTTCCATGAATGATTTCAATGACCCCTTCACTTGCAAGTTCCTTCAACGCTCGCCTAATGGTAATTCTGCTTGTGTCGAAGGCTTCACATAATTCCTTCTCATTCGGCAGTCTTTGGCCGGAAGCAATTTTTCCCGAATTAATCATTTCCATAATGCCATGCTTTACCTGATCATACAAAAACACCGGGCTCTCTGTTTCAACAGATTTTTCCTTATTCATAAGTTACCTCTTCTAAAATTTACTTTTTATAGTAATTATAATAAGAAAATGATTATAAGACTATCTTTTTATCTAAAAATAATAGCCTTAACCTTGTGGCGTTAGGCTATCAATTGTACTATTCTAAATCCTTCGGGTAGCCGAAACCGCCATAAAACCCGCAAGTAACGCTTGCTCGTTCAGCGGCAAAGACTAAGGCATCTTTCATGTCTTTCTGCTTGTAGAAGGCTGTTAAAAATCCAGCAATAAAACTATCCCCTGCTCCCATCGTATCAACGATTTCAGTTTCAATTACTTCTTGTCTATACTTGTTACCTTTGTGAATAAAAAGAGCAGGCTTGGACCCTCTGGTAATACCGACTGTTTCCAAATCGTATTTTCCAAGGTCCGCAACTAAGCTTTCCAGTTCCTCATCACTTAAATGAGCACCCGAGAAAAACCCATGTTTGATATAAGGGCAAACTTTTTCAAGCTGAGCGGCATTATATTTATCCGAGAAATCATAGGATACATTAATATTCTGCGCCAAGCCTGAAAGTTCTTCCTCCATTGAACTATAGCAGCTAGTATGAGCAACATCAAACTCTTTAATGTATTCATAGTCCTCAGGAGTAAGTTTTAATTTTAAGGTATGTTGCACCGTATTCTTTGGCCCGCCTACAAATACACGATCGCCATCCTCGGTAAGATTTACGCGGGGTTGTCCACTGATCCCTTCTGCCACACGTGATCGGTGATAAGGAATACCTTCCAGTTCTAGAACGCTTTTCAAATGGGCTGCTTTATCGTCGGTGGCAAAAATCCCAATATATCCTACATATTCTGCTCCTGAACGCTTACAATTCACAGCGACATTGACACAGTTACCGCCAGGATAATACTTCCCCTGATCCAAATAACAATCGACCACATTATCTCCAATTGAAATAATCTTCAACATGCTCATCCTTTCTTTAACCTTTTACAGATCCTTCAGATAGTCCTTGAACTAGATACTTTTGCAAGAAGATTAACAGCGCAATCATTGGAAGCGAAGCGAGTACCATCCCCGCAAGGAGTACGCCCCAATCTGTCCGTAAGGCATCTCTAAAGTTCATTAATCCCGATGGAATCGTTTTCAATATTTCTGAATCAATAAAGACTGTGGCAAATAAGAACTCATTCCATGCAAAGAATGCAGTCAATACAATCGTTGTCAATAAAATGGGCACGGACATCGGCAAATAGATTCTTCGATAGATACCGAATTCCGTACATCCATCAATAATGGCTGACTCTTCCAATTCTTTTGGAATACTTAAAAAATACCCTCTCAAAAGCAAAATCGTTAATGGCAATCGATACGCAATATACGTTAAAATTAACGCCCAATGGGTATTGATTAAATCTAGATTCGTAAGGATATTAAACAATGGAATTAAGGCAACCTGTGGATTCATCATCATTCCGCCGATAGTAAAAATCAGCGCAATGTCAATCCATCTTGTCTTATATCTGGCTAGTACAAATGCCGCCATCGAGCCAATAATCAGAACCGCAATAATGGTTACACTTGTAACGAACAAACTATTCATAAAATAGCCGGATATACCTTTTGACCAGGCAATTGAGTAGTTTTCAACAATCCAAGTACTAGGTAAGCCCCAGACATCATTGAAGATCTCATTATAGCTCTTCATCGAAGAGATAACCATCCAAAGAAGCGGATAAAGGATGGCGATTGCAAAAGCCGCCAACATTAACATGGTGACAAATCGGCCGATACTAAATTTTCGTAGTTTCCGAGATGGTTTTATTACCTGCTCCACAGATGGTTTTATTACCTGCTCCATGTTAATCATCCTTTCCCGTGCGAGACAGTTTAATTTGAATAAGCGCCAGCACCGCTGTCAAAATAAAGATAATAATCGCCAGTGTGGAAGCATAGCCCATGTTATCTTTCACAAATCCAGTCTGATACATATGTACAGACATAACCGTCGAACTAAAGCCTGGTCCGCCATTCGTCAGAATATAAGGTTCGTTGAAAACGAGCATAGATCCAGTGATCGTAATTAATGTGTTTACAAAAATAGCTTCTCTTACTTGTGGTACTGTAATGCTAAAAAACATTCTAATTTTTCCAGCACCATCTATATTAGCAGCTTCGTAAAGCTCTTTCGGAATTTTCTGAATCGCAACAATAAATAAGAGGGTAACAAACCCAATACTATGCCATTGTGACATGGCAATAACGGAATAAATGGCCGTCTCAGAATTGCCTAGCCATACCTCTTTCAGGTTTTCCAAACCAATTAATTCAAGGAAACTGTTTAAAAGTCCCATTTGCGGGTTGTAAACAAATCCAAAAAGTAAAGCAACAACAGAAATGGAAATCATAACCGGCATAAAGTAAACGACCCTAAGGAAAGGGGCTACTCTGTGAAATAATTTATCTTCCAAGATATAAGCTAACACTAAAGCAAGTCCGACCTGTAAGATCACAGAAATGATTGCGTACTTAACGTTATTGAGAAGTGCAACACTTACTACTTTATCGGCTAATAGGTTTTTAAAATTTTCCAAACCAACAAACGTTTTTGTTTGAGAAAAAACTGAAAAATCAAAAAAACTATTATAAAAATTTTGTATAAGCGGAATATAGACAAATATGAGCAGCAAGGCGATGCTCGGCAATAAGAATAGTACAGGGATAATATTAAATTTTCTTCTTTGCATTGACCCCACCCCTAATATTTTTGACTCGGTTAGATTTCCCCAAGATTCGAGCAACACTGTCCTCAAATCTTGGGGAAGGGGAATTCATTCTACTTTTTCAAACGTTTTGCTTCAGCTTTTACTTCCTTCATAATGTCTTCTGGAGTCGTTTGCTCATTTGCTAATGTCTGTCCGCCTCTCATGAAAATATCGGCAATATTGATATTAACAGCATTATCAAACCATGGTGTAGTTGCAGAAGCATTTGTTACGAGCCCATAAGCTTCTAATCTGGCAGGAGAAGTATTGCCTTCATCAACAGCTCCCTGTACGGCATTCAATTGTCCATCTGTTTTTGTGAAATCGTAAGCAGTTTCTTCAGATGTTAAGAACTTCAAGAAATCAACTGCTTCTTTTGGTGCATTTTTACTTAACATCCATCCTTCAGGTGCCCCAGTAAGTGCCTTAGAATCACCTTTACCACCCTCAATTTCAGGGAAGTCAAAGAAACCGAAATCTGTCATACCTTGATCTTCTACCATTTTAACTTCAGCAAACTGCATGTAAACGATTGGTGCTTCACCGCTAGCGAACATATTTCTTGCAGCCTCGTGGTCAATTGCAGTTGAGAGATCTCCCATATAATCAGTAAGTTCCTTGAAGATTTCTAATCCTTTAATATAACCTGGATCTGTAAACTCACCTGTTTCGACATTATAATCTTTTGCTGTTACAGCAGGATCAACAACCCTTTGGAAAATAGTTCCCATGTAATGCGAAATCGCCCATCCATTGGTTAAACCCTCTACTAACGGCGTTTCATAACCAGCATCCTGTAATTCATCTAGAACTGCGATAAATTCTTTATAGGTTTTAGGAACTTCAAGATTATTTTTCTTGAAAGCTTCCTTATTATAAAAGAATGCCTTGCCGTCAACCGTAAATGGTACACCATACCTCTTTTCATCAAATGTAAAACCTGCAAACTGAGACTCAATTAACTTTCCTGCCCACTCAGAATCCTCTGCTAAAATATCATCTAACTCCATAATACGTTCAGATGATACAAGATTTTCAGCAAATGAGTCAGACCAAGATGAGAAAATATCTGGAAGATCGTCGTTAGAAACGAGCACTCTAATTTTCTCTTTGTAGGAATCGTTTAAAACAGAATTGACTTTTATCTTAACCCCTGGATTAGCATTTTCAAATTCTTTAATTTTCTGATCATAGAAAGATTTCCGTGGTTCATTCGGCCATCTATGGAAGAAATCAATTTCCACTACATCTTTATCCGATGATTTTTTTTCTTCGTTTCCTGCTGAGGAGGAACAAGCTGTTAATGCTAATAAAAGAACTGTCATGAAAATTGCTAAAAATCTTTTCATTTTTTCACTCCCTTTATAATATTCTGATTATAAATTTTAAAATAATGAAATGGAGTGAGTTCAATTAAGTGTCCTAGTCATCAACGTAGATTAGATTAACCTTCAACTGAACCTTTTCCACTTGGAAAACTGTTTCCCATAAGTATAGTAGAAAATCTTTCTTATAATCTATCATGTTGAATCCGAGTTGTAAGTGATGAATAGTGACAGATTAATAGTCCATTTTCCACATATAGCGTCTTACGGAAAGCGGGTGACCTGTATGCTCTGCCAATCCATCTGCATATTGACGTAATACAACACCTGCAAGAGCTGGACCAAAGTATTCTTTTAGATCTTCGTCAATACCTGTGTAATCCAATTCCGCTACATCAACCACTTCAACTTTTTTACTGAATTTTTGTGCAAAGTTAATCGCTCTTTCATCTAATGGACGAGTAGCGCCTTCTCCTTTAATAATTAGGAACGGCACATCAAAGTCAGTTGCTTCAAATGGTCCGTGGAAGTATTCGCCAGAATGAATCGCATTAGAGTGGATCCATAACATTTCCATTAACAAGCAGCTTGTAAAAGAATATGCCTGGTGATAGTAAGCACCGCTTCCCATTGTATAAATCAATTTATCGCGCTTGTATTCGCTTCCAAATTGGAATGCACGATCATAGGTCAATTTTCTGTTTGATTCAAAAAGAGTTTCCAAATTATTTAATTGGCTTAATATTCTTTCGTATTTTTCATTTTGTGAAACCGCATTCAAAATACCGAAAATTAAGCTGTAATATATACCCGTTTCTCCGTCAATCGCATCTGAGCCATCCTTATAGTTGTAATGAACGGTATACTCGGCTTCTTGACAAAGTGGAGAATCAACTTCCATGGAAATCGCAATCGTAACTGCGCCTTTTTCTCGGGCGAATTTAGCTGCTGTAACCGTTTCTGGTGTAGTCCCTGAATGTGAACGAAGGATCACAACGCTTCCTTCACCAAGTCCTGGCGGGTTCACATGAACAAATTCATTTGAAGTGTAAACTCTACTTGGAATCTCAATTTCTCTGTTTAAGAAATAATCCCCAGTAGCAAGGGATGCCATTGAACCTCCACAAGCCACAAAATAAACGTTTTTCACTTCTGTTGCTTTAACTGCATTTATAGCAGCAGCAATTTGGTTAACATGTTCAGTTTTCATTACTTTACCCCCTAATGGTTATATGACATCATATGATGTCTTACTGAGATTATATAACCATTAACTAAACAAGTCAAATACTTTTAAAGATTCTGTTAATTATTTTTTGACACACCTACCATCGTCCACTAAAAAGACAAAAAACCCCCGCCAGTCCGTCGACCAGCAGGGGTTTGATTCATAACTATTATTGTTTTCCTGTAACCGTCAGACGGTTAATGGCACGCTGCAGGGCTAATTCAGCACGACGGAAGTCGATGTCTTCCACTTTCTGCTCTTTCATACGCTGCTCGGCACGTTCTTTCGCTCTTAGTGCACGTTCAACGTCAATATCCTCTGCTCTTTCAGCGGCTTGGGCTAGGATTGTTACTTTATCAGGACGGACTTCAAGGAAGCCGCCGCTCACCGCAATAAGATCCTGCTCCTTGCCATTCTTCTTCATGCGGACTACCCCAATTGCTAAAGGAGCAACCATTGGAATATGTCCAGGTAAAATACCTAATTCACCACTTTGAGCCTTCGTAATAACCATTTCCACATCTGACTCATACACCGGGCCATTCGGAGTAACAACACTGACTTCAATCGTCTTCATTTTTTACCCTCCTGACAGGCCTTAGGCCTCTACACCCATGCGTTTTGCATTTTCCACTACGTCTTCAATACGTCCAACTAAGCGGAATGCGTCTTCTGGAAGGTGGTCATACTTACCTTCAAGGATTTCTTTAAAACCACGAACCGCTTCTTTTACTGGTACATACGATCCCGGCTGTCCAGTAAACTGTTCAGCAACGTGGAAGTTCTGTGATAAGAAGTTTTGTACACGACGTGCACGAAGCACCACTAACTTATCATCATCAGAAAGCTCATCCATACCAAGAATCGCGATAATGTCCTGTAATTCACGGTAACGCTGTAAGGTTGATTGTATTTGGCGCGCTACATTGTAATGTTCTTCGCCAACGATTTCTGGTGACAAGGCACGAGAAGTCGAAGCAAGTGGATCCACCGCAGGGTAGATACCCATTTCAGATAGCTTACGCTCAAGGTTCGTTGTTGCATCTAAGTGAGCGAAGGTTGTAGCCGGAGCCGGATCCGTATAGTCATCGGCTGGTACGTAAATCGCTTGGATCGATGTAACAGAACCTTTATTAGTAGAAGTAATACGTTCCTGTAAACGACCCATTTCAGTAGCAAGCGTCGGCTGGTAACCTACGGCAGAAGGCATACGGCCTAATAGCGCCGACACTTCCGAACCTGCTTGCGTGAAACGGAAAATGTTATCCATGAAGAAAAGAACGTCCTGTCCTTGCTCATCACGGAAATATTCAGCCATCGTCAAACCAGTCAAGGCAACACGCATACGTGCTCCTGGCGGCTCGTTCATTTGTCCGAATACCATCGCCGTTTGCTTGATAACGCCTGAATCCGTCATTTCATGATAAAGGTCATTACCTTCACGTGTACGCTCACCAACACCAGCGAATACAGAAATACCGCTGTGCTCTTGCGCGATGTTATTAATTAATTCCTGGATAAGTACAGTTTTACCTACACCGGCACCACCAAATAGACCAATCTTACCACCCTTAATATAAGGAGCAAGTAAGTCTACAACTTTAATACCCGTTTCAAGAATTTCTACCTCAGTAGAAAGATTTTCAAACGTTGGAGCTTCACGGTGAATCGAATCACGGCGCTCACTCGCTGGAATTTCCTCGTTAAGGTCAATTACTTCACCTAATACGTTAAATACACGGCCAAGCGTTACGTTCCCAACCGGTACAGAAATAGCTGCACCTGTATCAACAACATTCATTCCACGCATTACACCATCAGTCGATGCCATTGCAATCGTACGAACCGTATCGTCACCTAAATGAAGGGCTACTTCAAGAGTTAAGTTAATATCAACTTCAGATTGATTCTGCGCTTTGTACTCAATACGCAAAGCGTTATAAATCTCAGGAAGCTGACCGTTTTCAAACTTAACGTCAATAACCGGACCCAAAATCTGAAGAACGCGTCCTTTATTCATTATTTTCCCTCCTATCTTACTTTTTCACAAACCCCTTTTTTAATAAGGAACCTGTGAATCACACTTAACACGTTATAGTCCTGATATGTAGCCGGGAACGCTGAACACATTCCCGTCATGCAGAACTTATCAAGGCCCCTAATTGGGGTTCGTTTTTAAAAATATAGATTCTACTCGAGTGCTGCGGCACCGCCGACGATTTCCGCAATTTCCTGCGTAATCGCTGCTTGACGAGCACGGTTGTAGATAAGTGAATAATTCTTGATCATTTCTTTCGCATTATCAGTAGCATTTCTCATTGCCGTCATCCGGGCTGCATGCTCACTTGCTTTGCTGTCTAAAAGAGCGCCATAAATCAAGCTCTCAGCATATTGAGGCAAGAGAACGTCCAAAATTTCTTCTGCAGATGGCTCAAATTCATAAGAAGTCAGTTTTGAAGTCGTTGTAATATCCGTTAAAGGAAGCAGCTTCTTCTCGATAACCTCTTGCGTAATGGCACTTTTATAATGAGTGTAAAATAAGTAAAGTTCATCGAAGGTTCCATCGGAGAACATACCTACCGTACTACTGGTAATATCTTTAACGCTTTCGAAGTTCGGCTGATCCGATACTCCAACAATTTCAAGATCGACATTAACGCCGCGCTTAACAAAAAAGTCACGCGCTACACGACCGATTGCAATGATCGAGTATTCATCTTTCGACTTGTGACGGTTTTCGATTGTTTGAAACACACGTCGAATCACGTTACTGTTAAAAGCACCAGCCAGACCACGGTCAGAAGTCATAACAATATAACCCGTTTTCTTAACAGGACGAGATTGAAGCATAGGATGATTAATCCCTTTACTGCCCATTGCGACTGCTACCGTAACTTCCTGGATTTTTTCCATGTAAGGAACAAATGCCTTTGCATTCATAACTCCACGGTTCCATTTAGCTGCAGAAGTCATCTCCATTGCTTTGGTAATCTGACTCATCTTTTTTGTAGAATTAATACTATTTTTTATATCGCGTAATGATGCCATAGGTTCTCACCACCCTCATTCAAAGAATGTGTTTGGGGGTTAAACAGTGGTGACAGGCACGGTTTTGGGTGCCTGTTTCCACTGTTTAAACACCCATTTTCAATTGTCAGACCCTACTTATTCGGAAACTGCGAACGTCTTTTTGAAAGCGTTAAGCGCAGCAGCCATATCGTCATCGGAAGGTAGATCTTTCGTCTTCACAATATGGTCTAACAAGTCTTTGCGATTGTGGTCTAACCAATTAAGGTATTCTGATTCGAAACGACGGATATCTTCTAATGGAATATCATCCAAGAATCCGCGTGTTAATGCATAAAGAATAGCTACTTGCTTTTCAACAGAAAGCGGCTTATGAAGATCCTGCTTTAGAACTTCAACAGTACGAGCACCACGGTTAAGCTTCGCTTGTGTCGCTTTATCAAGGTCAGAGCCGAACTGTGCGAATGCTTCTAACTCACGGTATGAAGCAAGGTCAAGACGCAATGTACCTGCTACCTTCTTCATCGCCTTG
Source organism: Bacillus sp. CZDM1 (assembly GCF_055502545.1). Classification (NCBI taxonomy): domain Bacteria; kingdom Bacillati; phylum Bacillota; class Bacilli; order Caryophanales; family Bacillaceae; genus Bacillus; species Bacillus sp. CZDM1. The sequence continues at coordinate 156,139 of NZ_JBUESO010000006.1, forward strand.
ATTTGCGCGGATCCTCCTACACGAGAAACGGAAAGACCTGCGTTGATCGCTGGACGTACACCAGAGAAGAATAGATCGGATTGTAAGAAAATTTGTCCATCTGTGATAGAGATAACGTTTGTTGGAATATAAGCAGAAACGTCCCCTGCTTGTGTTTCGATAAATGGCAATGCAGTGATTGAACCAGCACCTAGTGTGTCGTTCAATTTAGCTGCACGCTCTAATAAACGGGAGTGCAAGTAGAATACATCCCCTGGATATGCTTCACGACCTGGAGGACGGCGAAGTAATAGGGAAAGCTCACGGTATGCAGCCGCTTGTTTAGATAAATCATCATATACGATTAATACGTGCTTGCCAGCATACATAAATTCTTCCGCCATTGAAACGCCCGCATAAGGAGCTAAGAATAACAATGGAGCTGGTTGTGACGCAGATGCCGTTACAACGATTGTATAGTCTAACGCACCAAACTTACGAAGCGTTTCAACCGCACCACGTACCGTTGATTCCTTTTGTCCGATTGCAACGTAGATACAGATCATGTTTTGACCTTTTTGGTTCAGGATTGTATCGATCGCAACAGATGTTTTACCTGTTTGACGGTCTCCGATAATTAACTCACGCTGTCCGCGGCCGATTGGAACTAGCGCGTCAATCGCTTTAATACCTGTTTGTAATGGCTCATGAACGGATTTACGAGCCATAACGCCTGAAGCAACTGCTTCAACAGGGCGAGTTTTTGTAGTATTGATTGGACCCATACCATCAACTGGCTGTCCTAAAGAGTTAACAACACGACCAATTAGTTCCTCACCTACTGGAACCTCCATGATGCGTCCTGTACGACGAACCTCGTCACCTTCTTTAATTTCTGTGAAAGGTCCAAGAATGATAATACCAACGTTATTGGCTTCAAGGTTTTGAGCCATACCCATAACGCCGTTTGAAAATTCAACAAGTTCTCCAGCCATGACATTGTCGAGGCCATGAACACGTGCGATACCATCACCTACGGAGATAACAGTACCAACATCACTCACTTGAATTTCAGCCTGATAGTTTTCAATTTGCTTTTTTATCAGGGCACTAATTTCTTCAGCTTTGATGCTCATGAGTTTCACCCCTATTCTTTCGAATCTTAGCTTAACAATTTACGTTCTAAACGGTCTAGCTTCCCGCGCAAAGAACCGTCGTATATACGGTTTCCGATTCGGAGCTTAACGCCGCCGAGCAATTCGGAATCCACGATATTTTCAATTCTAAGTGACTTCTTGCCAACCTTTGCTCCAAATGTTGCAGAGATTGCTTCACGTTCTGCTTCTGAAAGCTCACGTGTGCTGTAAACTTCAGCATCCGCAATTCCCTTTTCTTCATTTGCCAGCTCAAAGAATTGGTTTGCTGCTTCAATGATCTCGTCTTCGCGATGGCGGTCGATCAAAATCATTAGTGTATTCAGTACATATGGATTAACCGTTGAAAAAGCATTTGTTAAAATCTCTTTCTTCTTATCTAATGTAAGCTTTGAAGACTTCAAAACTGCTTTTAAATCGGTATTGTAAACAAAAACTTCCTTTACCACACGAAGTTCTTCTTCTATTACTTCAAGAAGCTGTTGTTCTTTTGCGATTTGAAAAAGAGCCAACGCGTAGCGTTTTGCTACCATGGAGTTGCTCATCGCTTATCTCCTGCCTCTTGAATATATTCGTTAATAAGTTTATCTTGGTCTGCTGCATTCAATTCTTTTTCAATAACTTTTGAAGCAATTAATACAGACAAGGAAGCAACTTGTTCACGAATAGCGGCAACCGCTTTTTCTTTCTGCTGCTCGATTTCAAGCTTCGCAGATTCTTTAATACGATCAGCTTCAGTACGTGCAACAGCAATGATTTCATCACGCTGAATATCGCCCTGCTTTTTCGCACTTTCAATTAAAACTTGCGCTTCTGAACGAGCTTCTTTTAAAAGAGAACGTTGCTCTTCTAATAGTTTCTTTGCTTCAACGCGACTTTGTTCAGCCGCTGAAATTTCACCAGCAACATGATCTTCACGCTGTTTCATGATGCCCATTAATGGGCCCCAAGCGAATTTCTTCAGCAATACCATTAAGATGATGAACATAACAAGCTGGAAAATAATATCTCCCCAGTTCACACCAGAATGGGCTGCTGCAGCTCCTAATACAAAACTATTTGTTAACACCCGCGGTTCACTCCTTTCAAGGTCTTTCCTTAAAACAACTTATATATCAGTCGAAATAATTGTCGAAATCAATCGTCTATGAACAGTAATGAACATAAACGAATGGCGAAGGTTCTCACGAATGATCTTCGCCATCTACTGAAACGCGTTTAGCGTTCGATTATTGACCTTGAACCATGAACGCGATAACAACCGCGATGATAGGAATCGCCTCAACTAACGCAACCCCGATGAACATTGTAGTTTGAAGCATACCACGAGCTTCTGGTTGACGAGCGATACCTTCTACTGTTTTTGATACGATAAGACCGTTACCGATACCAGCACCTAGTGCTGCTAAACCAATTGCGATTGCTGCTGCTAAAAGACCCATTTGAAAATTTCCTCCTTTAATGTATAAAAAAATAAATTATTATTTTGTGTTCTTATGATAAGAACGGTTTATCTTAATGGTCACTGCTCACTTTGTGAGCTAAGTACACCATTGTTAACATACAGAAAATAAATGATTGGATGGCACCGACAAAGACTGAGAAGCCTTGCCATACCAGCATTGGGAGTGCAGCGGCGATTGTTCCGCCCACACCGGTTGCTAAACCAGCTGCGAGTAAGCTTAATAAAATTTCCCCCGCATAAATGTTTCCGTAAAGTCGGAGACCGAGAGTCAGAGTATTTGCAAACTCTTCAATAATTTTAATCGGGAACATGAACCAGAACGGTTTAAAGAATTCCCTTCCATATGCTCCGGCACCCCTCATCTTGACACCGTAGAAGTGAGATAATCCCACTATCAATGTGGCTAATGTCAAAGTTACAGCCGGATCTGCTGTTGGTGATTTCCACCAAAGGACTCCGTCCACCGTAATTGAGAATGGCAGCCCCAGCATATTTGCTACAAAGATATACATGATGATGGTGATTCCGAGAATATGAAATCGTCCGCCATCTTTCCAATCCATCGTACTGTTAATAATGTTTTTAACAAAATCCATGACCCATTCCATAAAGTTTTGCATTCCGGTCGGTTTCATGGCCAGTCTTCGAGTAGATAGGACGGCTAACAAAAAGACAATTGCACTTGCTATTGTAATCATCAAAATGTTTGCCAGATTAAATTGGAGCCCAAGAAACGTAACTATTGGAGCTTCGTGATGCAACAGTATTCACCTCGCTTCCCCCGCTATTTATCTGAATAGAAATTGTGGATAAAAAAATCTATCATAATGACAATGTAGGATGTCATTAATCCTATAACCACACTAATGAGGTGGAATTGCTCAGGATACCTCAAAGTGATGACAATCGCTAGGGCAGCGGTTGCCATTCGTGAAAATGAGCCAAGTGAACGAACTTGCCTTCCTTCTGCTGCTGCTTGACCAAATTTGTCGATTTTTCGAGCCATCAACCACAAATTAAAGAGGCTCAAACTTGTCCCAAGAATCAATCCAAGAAAGATTGATTGATGCGCAGTGAACCCCCAACCAAGCACATAAAAAGACAATAAAAAAAACATCCACTTCCGCTGTCGGACAAACATTGTTTGGAATTCTGGCATGGTTGGTTTAATCTCCTGAATTGAACTTGCGAATTGTAACAAGCATCGAGTAAATACCGGCCGCTAAACCCATAAACAATCCAACTATTAAGAAAATTGGTTCGGTACCCCACTGCTCATCCAGCCATCTACCTGCAAAAATACCGATAAGAATAGATCCCACAAGAGCTGCAAGAATGGCGGACATTAGGGCATATGCTTTGAACGGATTGCGGTTTTCATTACGCATACTTATCGCATCCTCACCTTTAGAGAATACATCAAAAAACGAGGTTATGTACAAAAGGAAGTTCTGTAGAATTCTGAGGATTCTGTCGAAATATGTGAAAACCCTCTCATTTTACATCCTTTGTTAGCATACAATAGCGATTCTGCAAAGTCAATGGATTTACGTGAAATTACCCACAAACTATTCTGCGTAATTTCTTCCAACTGGAAGTTTTAGTTAACACTAACATTGTAGTGTAAACCACCCTTATATTGATGCTGTAAATGTGACCATTTTGTGAACAAATTGAATTGGAGTGGCGGATACACCACCCCAGTCCCATTTATCTCACCGCCGCTCCAATGACGAGCATGGTTTCGATAAAATCCTCCTTCCCTGCCTTCTTTGCAAACACCTTAGCAAGATAGGTTCCTTCGGGCGGGAGGTTCTCCGCCGTGATCACCTTGCTGACCAATCCCTTCTTTACATTTTGGTTGCTGTCTAAAAAGCCAACGAATCGGAAATCATCCGGATTGAAAAGCGCGATTCCAAACTCCTCTGCCCCGCCCGGCAAGTAGACTTCATAACGATACGTTCCCGGTTGGTCGCCATCCTTAAAATCAAATCCCATCACCCTTGGATAATTCGGTTCCTCAAGCACATAGATATAGGGAATTTGAATAGAATTGGAACCGGCTTGAATGGTTAAATAACCATCATGTATCTTCCCCTTCAACTCAACAGGATTCACTTTTAACTCAAGCTTAGCATCTCGAGATTCTCCTGGCTGCAGTGTAAACGCCAGTGGGAAGTGCCATTCTAGACCATCCTCCCGCTTGGGTATGTCGAAGGTATAGCGCACCGGTTTCTCACTTTTATTCTCAACATGCAAAAAGGCTTTGTGGGTATCCCCCTCACTTTCATATTTGCCAAATCGCAGTGAACTTGGACTGACAAGTGAGGTGGCTTTAACAGCTTCATTCACCTGAATTCTTCCTGCCCCCTGCTCATACGTCCGGTAAGGTTTACCGTTTTTCACTAACGGTTTGGCGGTATTCATTAAGGCAGCTTTAATTTGATCTGGGCTCCACTCTGGATGTGCCTGTTTTATGAGCGCGCATGCCCCCGCTACATGAGGTGCCGCCATACTCGTTCCCTGGAGAGAAAGATAACCGCCGGGAATCGTCGAGTTGATCGCCACACCTGGTGCAACAATATCCGGCTTGACCTCCCAAGTGTCCGTAACCGGCCCCCTCGAGCTAAAGTCCGCCAGTAAGTCCTTTTCCTCGGTCACATAGATTTTTGCAAGGGTGTTGGTTTTGCTTTTTAAAAGCTCCCCCTCTTTCTTAGTGACGGAGCCAACCGGAATATCATTCGGTGCCTCCAGATTCCCCATAAAACCGCCGCTCAAGTTATTATAAATAATAACAGCCTTAGCCCCTGCCTCTCGGGCGTTATTTGCTTTTTCAGTAAAAGTTAATGTCCCTCTCTTAATGAGAACTATTTTTCCCATGACGTCCTTTAATTCTTCCTTCGTTCCGAGCCCGCCATCTACAATTGGAAGGGACCGGTCAATGGCCCAATTACTCGAACCCGCCAGTGGCTGAATCTTGATTTTATCCCGGATTCCTTCTATTAGAATATGAGGGACTTCTAAGGTAGGGGTCGAGGCCCCGACTGATATCGCCTTTGATGCCGTTCCCGGTGAGCCAACGGTCCAGATATTCGGGCCCGAATTACCAGATGCCGCGATGGCGACAATCCCCCTCTCCACCGCTCTATTCAAAGCAAGCGAGATGGGCAGGTCTGGACCATTAATATCATTTCCAAGCGAAAGATTCATAATATCGACTTTGTCTTTTATCGCCTGCTCAATGGCCGCAAGCACATTCTCCGTCGTCCCCCCGCCCCCTGGACCAAGCGCACGGTAAGCCAGAATTTTCGCCTCGGGAGCGACCCCTTTCAACTTTCCATTCGCAGCAATAATTCCAGCGACATGGGTACCATGAACCGTCGCCCTTCCCAGCGTTTTCGTTTCCATTGGATCCGAATCATTATCAACGAGATCCCGGCCGCCCGCATAATTTCTTCTCAGGTCAGGATGTGTGTAATCTACACCCGTATCGATGACTCCGACTGTGATTCCTTTACCAGTTAGCCGGCGATTCTTTTTATCAAAAAGGCCGCGAATCTCCTCACCGCCAATAATCTTGACGCTTTCCTCAGCCTGCACCTTGTACTGGTTCACCGGCGAAATGCTAATGATTTGCTTGCTATTTTGTGCCGCCAATTTCTCAATCGATTCAGGATTCCCTTCCACCGAAAATCCATAAATCGCCTCTGTAAAAACATGCCTGAGGTGAATGTCTTTGAAGGGTTTTATAAGTTGTAGGATATCCTGAGGAGATTGTGGTTCTTCAAGCACCACAATCGCAACCCGTTCCTTCGGGATCGGAGGTGTCTCAAGCGACCGAGCAGAAGTAGCGGTTTGGAGGGAGAAAACGAGTACGAATAAAAGTGTCCATTTTTTCATGTAAAAAATTCCCCTTTTTTCATAGAGTTTTCATCGTGAGGGAAAAGTATGCAGTTTTTTGGGAGAAAGTATTTGGAGCCTCGTTTCGTGCCTGTCGAGGGGAGTTTTAGAGCCAGCAGTAAATATCTAGCTTTAATGGGCGAATCAATCTGGAGAAATTTAGCGATCTCCTGCCGGGTAATGGTTGGACCGTATATAAGAAAATAATCACTTACGGCTGGTATGTGTGCGGTTTTTGAGACTTCCTTGCATCTGTTACACCGCCAAGCCGCTGAAATATACTCCATTGGGTAACAATTGCATTTCGTACACTGTACACCTGGTATCAAATCGGTTTGGGTTAATTGGTATTTTTGAAGAATGTCCGGAATGCAGATATGATGAGCGTTTAAGAGGGTATGTGATAAATGATTCAGGGTATTTTTTGTAATATGGGGCTTTTGATACTTTTCTTCTAATTCTCTTATCTTATCAAGCAGCGATTCAGCATAGATTATTTTTTGAAAAATTTGCTGGTTATCCGGAGTTGTTTCTATAATTGTTGACGTTTTACTAATCACGACCAAATGTTCCACCGGGATCCCCTTGATTTGGTGAAACTTCAACCAGTTATTAAATTGAAGATGATGCCTTTTCACCTGCTGTATCGGGTTATCCATCCCTTCCTCCAGGTTATTCAATTCTCTAACCATAAGGTCTGAGCCCTTTTCAAACTTTAACTTACCCGAAATATTTTTCACCTCGATGATTAACGCAAATTTGGAGGATACCAGCAATATATCCATTTGGAATGAACTTTTATCCTTTAAACGCAATCCATGAAAAATGTAATATTCATTTTCTGGTAAAAACGACAGATAATAAGCTACATTGAGTTCTCCATAATACCCTTTCAGCCACGCCCGCAGGTCCTTTTCTACAATCGGCCTTACTGGGTGCCCTTTTGGCATCCTTCTTAATAAAGCAATGCATTGTTCTGCCTGAACTGAGAGTTTTAATTCTAACATGATCAAGAAAATCACCTCTTTTTTGAATTAAGAGGGTAATTCTCTACTTGTTATGGGTAATCCTGCTAAAAAATTAAGGAGATAGTGTGAACTTATTGGGTATATTTTGGGAAAATAGCTGGGGCAGAAGTTATTGGACTAATTTGGGGGTGTTTTGGACTATTTTCTTGTGGTTTTGGACTTTTTTATAAGGGTTTTGGACTATTTTGTTACGGTTATGGACCTTTTCCAAAGGGTTTTGGACCATTAGCCAATATCTGTAAATAAAAATACCTATATAGGTATAACACAAAAACCAAAAAACCGAGCAGAAAACAGTTCTGCTCAGCCCCTAGTTACGGTTATGGAACTTTTTCAAAAGGTTTTGGACTATTTTCTTGTGGTTTTGGACTTTTCCCAATGGGTTTTGGACTATTTTCTTGCGGTTATGGACCTTTTCCAAAGGGTTTTGGACCATTAGCCAATATCTGTAAATAAAAATACCTATATAGGTATAACACAAAAACCAAAAAACCGAGCAGAAAACAGTTCTGCTCAGCCCCTAGTTACGGTTATGGACCTTTTCCAAAGGGTTATGGACCATTAACCAATATCTCTAAACCAAAATACCTATATAGGTATACCGCAAAAACCAAAAAACCGAGCAGAAAACAGTTCTGCTCAGCTCTACTAAACTTATTTCGTCCCAAACAACCGATCCCCAGCATCCCCAAGCCCAGGTACGATGTATCCATGGTCATTCAACTTCTCATCTAATGCAGCAATATAAATATCAACATCAGGATGTGCCGTCTTAACCGCCTCAACGCCTTCTGGTGCCGCAATTAGACACATAAACTTGATATGTTTCGCGCCGCGTTTTTTCAAGCTATCAATCGCCACATTGGCTGATCCGCCGGTTGCGAGCATTGGATCGACAACGATGAATTCACGTTCTTCCACATCACTTGGCAGCTTGATATAATATTCCACTGGCAGCAACGTTTCCGGATCGCGGTACAAGCCGACATGTCCGACCTTTGCAGCTGGAATTAATTTCAAAATCCCATCAACCATACCAATTCCTGCGCGCAAAATCGGGACAACGCCCATTTTCTTCCCAGATAATACCTTTGATTTTGTCATACAGACTGGCGTCTCAATTTCGATATCTTCAAGCGACATATCTCTTGTGATTTCAAATGCCATAAGTGTTGCCACTTCGTCTACCAATTCACGGAACTCCTTCGTTCCTGTGTTTTTATCACGTATGTATGTAAGTTTATGCTGAATAAGTGGATGGTCGAAGACGTATACCTTTGCCACAATGATCGCCCCTTTATTAAAATTTAACTCCGTCTCATTTTACAGAAAAATAGTGTAGAGAGCAACTCAGACCAAAAAAGAAATCGACTCACACTCGGAGTCGATTTCAAAAGTTGTTTAATATTCAGGATAAAGCGTGAATTTACCTGTTAAAGCCTCAACACGATCCGCAGCTTCTTTAAGCTTCGCTTCGTCTTCATGATTTTTCAAGGTAAAGGCGATGATAGACGCAATTTCGTCCATATCTTCTAATCCAAAGCCACGGCTAGTAACCGCTGCAGTACCAATACGGATACCGCTTGTTACAAATGGGCTTTGTGGATCAAACGGAATTGTATTTTTATTAACGGTAATTCCTACCTCATCAAGTACCTTTTCAGCAACCTTACCGGTTAAACCAAGTGTCTGCATGTCTAAAAGCAGCAAGTGATTGTCCGTACCACCGGAAACAAGCTTGATACCTTCATTTTGCAAGCCTTCCGCTAAACGCTTAGCGTTCGCAATGATCTGACCTGCATATTCTTTAAAGCTATCCTGCAGCACCTCACCAAAAGCAACAGCTTTTGCAGAAATAACATGCATTAACGGACCGCCTTGAATTCCAGGGAAGATCGACTTGTCGATTTTCTTGCCAAATTCCTCTTTACAAAGAATCATTCCACCGCGAGGTCCGCGTAATGTTTTATGTGTAGTAGTCGTAACAAAATCAGCGTAAGGTACTGGATTTTGGTGAAGGCCAGCTGCCACAAGTCCAGCAATATGAGCCATATCAACCATTAAATAAGCGCCCACTTCATCCGCAATTTCACGGAATTTCGCGAAATCAATACCACGCGGATACGCACTTGCACCAGCAACAATCATCTTTGGCTTATGTTCGCGTGCTTTTGCTAAGACATCATCATAATTAATCAGATGTGTTGTTTCATCTACACCGTACTCAACGAAATTATATTGAACACCGCTAAAGTTGACCGGGCTTCCGTGTGTTAAGTGACCGCCATGTGAAAGGTTCATACCAAGAACCGTGTCGCCTTGCTCAAGGACCGTAAAGTAAACAGCCATATTAGCCTGCGCACCAGAGTGTGGCTGCACGTTCACGTACTCGGCACCAAAAATCTCCTTCGCACGATTGCGAGCTAGATCTTCGACTATATCCACGTATTCACAACCGCCATAATAACGGCGGCCTGGATAGCCTTCTGCATATTTATTGGTTAACACAGAACCCTGTGCTTCCATTACCGCTTCACTTACAAAGTTTTCTGAGGCAATTAATTCGATTTTTCCGCGCTGGCGTCCTAATTCCTGTTGAATCGCTTCAAATACCTGCTTGTCCTGATTAGACAAATGCTTCATGGTAATCCCCCTTGTATGTTTGAATCTTAAATAATCTTTTTGAAAATTCCCTCTATATAATAGCATGTTTTCTTCTAAAAAAGTGGTGATTTTGTAAAATGCTCACTTTTTTATATTCTACCATCCTTTAAGCGGGGATAAAACCCCTAAAACACGAACATTTATATTTATTTTTAAAAAAATATTCGTATTTAACTTAACTACAGCTAGAATTCCCTGCTGTCTTTTCATAAACCGCTCGCGCCCCGCCAATAAGTTTTGGCCGTGTCTTCGCCAATGTAACATGTGCATGTCCAACATTTTTCTGGGCAACTCTGATCGGAACGGCCACATGCTTCAGGTGCATGCCAATAAAGGTATGGCCAATATCAATCCCGGCATCCGCCTTCAAAAATTCAACAACGCACGCATCCTCCATTTTTTCAAATGCATAGGTTGCCATTGCCCCGCCTGCAGTCCTAACAGGAACCACAGATACCTCATCCAAGCCGCGTTTTACAGCCTCGGCTTTTTCAATCACAAGCGCCCTGTTTAAGTGTTCGCAGCACTGAAACGCCAACGCAGCACCGGTATCCTCTGCAAACCTGCCCAATTGCCGGAAAATCATTTCGGCGACATCAATTGTACCCGATGTACCGATTTTCTCACCAATGACCTCACTCGTACTGCAGCCTACGACAACCAGCTGCCCCGGCACCAAAGAGGCCTGCGTTTGAAATTCAGTTAAAATGGTTTCAAGCTCTTTTTCCCATTCTTGAATCATTGTCCTCATCCTACTTCTGCTCGTATTCGCTGATTTTACCAATGCGAGTGGCATGACGGCCGGCTTCAAACTCTTCTGTCAGCCAAATCTGTGCAATATCACGTGCAAGCCCAGGACCAATAACGCGCTCACCCATCGTGAGAATATTAGTATCATTGTGCGCACGTGTTGCCTTTGCACTAAACGTATCGTGTACAAGGGCACAGCGGATACCCTTTACCTTATTCGCGGCAATGCTCATGCCAATTCCTGTTCCACAAATCAATATCCCTCGATCAAACTCACCGCTCGCTACCTTTTCAGCAACCGGCAGCGCATAATCTGGATAATCGACTGACCCTTCACACTCACAGCCGAAATCTTGATATTCAATCCCCAGTTCTTCCATCAAATTGGCAATTTCCTTACGAATATTAACTCCGCCATGATCAGACGCTAATGCTACTTTCATCTTAAAAACCTCCTGTTTTCATCCTTCCTTAATATTGACATACCAATAAAAAAATATAAAGCCCTCACCACTGAGAGCTTTACATTTTTTCAATCGCTTTTGTAATCAATTTTTCCAATTCCTGAAAAGTTTCCTGATAGATGGACAAATTGCCGCCAAACGGGTCGACTACATCGACATCATAGTCCTCGCCGGTAAACTCCTTTAAGGTGAAAACTTTACCCGCTGCACCAGAATATTGTTGAAGTATCGCATGTTTATGCGAACCCGTCATTGTTAAAATTAAATCTGCCCATTGTACCGATTCCATATTTAGCATGTTAGAGGAATGGTTATGTTCGATATTATTGGTATCCAGCACCTGTTTGGCGTGAGCAGATGCCTCACTCCCCGTCTGAGCATATATTCCCGCGGACTTCACTTCAAGGCCGTCAATCTTTTTACTTTTCAAAATCGCTTCCGCTATCGGGCTTCTGCACGTATTCCCTGTACAAACAAACAAAATGCGCTGCAAGCTGCCAGCCTCCTTTCCATTATGTCTAGCTCCAGCGCCTAGGGGCTCGGGGTCATAAGTCAATCCGTCAAGAAGGTAAAAACCAACCTTCTCGCCGGCTTGCCTTATGCCTGTCTCCCCTGAGCAAGGCGCTTCCGCTTTTCTATGTACATTATTATAACTTCTCCAACACCAATTAAAAAACCTTTGACATTTTTAGAAAGGTTTTATAAAAAAGGATAAAGTAATTTAATCCCAAACGCCAGCAGGATACTGCCCCCTAGGGCTTCGCTATAGGACCCAATCCATCCTTGCGCCTTTCTTCCAAGCAGCAAGCCAACCCATGTTAATATCGTTGCCACCACTCCAAAGCAGATAATCACCAAAATCGTTTTTGCCCCATAGATCCCTAGCGTTAATCCGAGCGAAAAACTATCGAGGCTCACACTTGTTGCGAAGATTAATAATCCAAATCCCACCGGCGTCATCACCGATTCCTCGCTTTTCCTAAGGCTTGACCAAATCATTTGCACCCCGAGCAAAACGAGGAGCAGCCCTCCCACCAGTGACGCAAAGGCTCCAAACTTATCGGATAAAAACCTGCCGGCGAGCATACCCACAAGCGGCATCCACACATGGAATAACCCGATGGTAATGCCAATTTTGAAAATTTGCCGGAGTCGTAACTTAAACATACCCATTCCGAGACCCACAGAAAAGGCATCCATCCCTAATGCAAACGCCATTAACAACAGCGTTACAAGTTCCCCAATCATCCCATACACGAATCTCTACCCCCTCGGACTTGCCCTGCTAAAAACATATGCACGTCCACAGAGAATTAGAAGTCAAAAAAACAGGCCTTCCTTCATGGAAAGCCTGTTGCTTACTCGTTTATGATTTTGTTCCCTGCCGCTTTTTGCAGGCGGTTCATGATCGCATGACCTACACCATTATTCGGAAACATTTCACTAAAAATAATGTCCACTTTTTCCTGGTTAAACGCACGCAAGGTTTCATATAGCGCCGTGGCAACACTTTCAAGCTCGCTTCTTTTTCCACAGGCGATCGAAACATCCGCTTGATAATCCTTCACACTCTCCTCGGTTGCGAGCACACCCACTCGCAGCCCGTCCCTCTGCCTTTCTTCTAATAAACCTTGCAGAAAAGACTTACTTCCATTGACTAAATAGAGCGGGGCATTTGGGGCATAATGCTGATACTTCATCCCAGGAGCTTTCGGTTTTGACTCTTCATCTATCAATGCTGCATCAAGCTGAACCTCACCAACAACAGCCTCCAGCTGCTCTTTCGTCACTCCGCCCGGCCGCAAAATAACCGGAATCTCCTCCGTGCAATCCAAAACCGTCGATTCCACCCCAACACCTGTCGAACCGCCGTCCAGCACCCCGGCAATTTTCCCATTTAAATCATCCATTACATGCTGTGCATTCGTCGGACTCGGCTTCCCGGAGCTATTCGCACTCGGGGCGGCAATCGGCAGCTGGCATTTTTTCAAAAGTGCAATGGCCACCGGGTGATCCGGCATCCTTACGGCAACCGTCTCTAAACCAGCGGTTGCTTTATCCGAAAGAACACCGTCTTTCTTTTTAAAAATAATCGTCAACGGTCCTGGCCAGAACCTTTCCATTAATATTTCTGCTTTTTTAGGAATTTCCGCTACAAATGCTGTTAGTTGCATTTTATCCGCAATGTGGATAATCAGTGGATTATCACTCGGCCTGCCTTTCGCAGCAAAGATTTTTTCCACCGCCACATCACTTTCGGCATTTCCACCCAGCCCATAAACGGTCTCTGTGGGTAATGCAACCACTTCATTTTCCTGTAAAAAATGAGCGGCATCCACAACCTGTGGATTATTTTCAAGGTTATCCACATATTTATCCACTTTCCATACTTTTGTGTTCATAAGTTATCCACCTTTACCGGAAGCGCAAATGATATCGAAATTTGCCGAATTTAGGCTCTTTGTCTCATATTTCTTTTGAAAGTATAAAAGATGGTGAACATAAACACAACCCTTTATCCACAATTTGTGTATAACTATCTTAAAAAAGTGGATAACTTTGTGGATTAATCCACAGTTAGAGTGAAAATTTCAAAAATAGTGAGTTATCCACAATAAATACATGTCGAATGTGTTCAAGTGAATAAAGCTCAGCAGGTAATTGGTCCCGGTCCACCTTTTCGAAACCTAGCAATTCAAAAAACGGCATTGCCACGCCTTTATTTGTTGCCAAAAACAAACTTCTCATTCCTTTTTCTTTCGCCAGCTGCATCATTTGAGTTATCAACAGCACAATATCCTTTTCCGCTTGTCCCGGCGATACCACCAGCGAACGCAGCAATCCGCCCTCACGGAAAGCCTCCATTCCAAGTGTACCCTTGATCGCCCCATCCTCATCCTCTAGCAATAAAAAGTACTCTACTGTTTCCTCCGTTAATCCATCCGTACCAAGGCTCGCCTTCATCAGGAACTCTCTTAAAATGCCCAAATCCTCTTTATTCGCGCAACGTATAAGTGCTTGCATCCCTACCACCTCATTATATTTGTCTAGCTCCACCGCCTAGGGGCTCGGGGTCATAAGTCAATCCGTCGAGAAGGTTAAAAAGCAACCTTCACGCCAGCTCGCCTTATGCCTGTCGCCCCTGTGCAAGGCGGTTCCGCTTTTCTTTTGATACTCTATTACTATGAAAAATTAAGAGAACTAGAACCAAATACATGCAAAATCTAGTAAAACTTATTTAAAATGTCTCTGTTAAAACTGAATGTTGATTTCACTATGTTTAGAAAATAAGCGGAGAATTTCCGTTTAAATTGGTAAATAGCCATTTTACCTTAAAAATAAGCGGAGTTTTTCCGCTTATTGTATCCAAATCCATGGATTTTGTCCTTTTTAACGCAGTTAACCGGAATTTCTCCGCTTATATCACCTTCTTACGCTTGCTCTATATACAATAGACGGAAATTCTCCGCCTATGAATTCTCAACCCTACACGAAAATCAACAATGAGATTAATAACAGAGCCATAAAAATAAATAACCAGCCCTATTTCAAGAGGCTGGCTGCAATCCCTTATTTAAAAATACTTTCAAACATTTCTACCACAAAGAATTTCACTTTCACCGGTTCTTCGTCTTCTGCTGTATAGACCGGAGCACTTTTTTCCTTTTTAGTTTCCTTTTTGCTTTCCTTTTTCACATCACTTTGCTTCTTCTCTTCCACTTCTACCTCTTCTACCTCTGCGACTTCAACTTCCTCTTCGATCTCAGCTTCCTCTTCTTCCACAACCTCTTCTTCTTCAGCAGCTTCTTCTAGTTTCTTTGTCTTATTAAAATTCGTAACCTTCACTTCTTCTGCCTCTAGTTCTTCCTCTACAGCTACACTTTCAACAGGTTCATCATTCTCCGCCGCATAAGCCGTGTCTTCAAATCCATCACTTTGTACCGCAACACCATTTGAGAAATCCAAGAAACACAATGGTGGGTATAGCACGCACCACCAGTTTGCGCCTGTCCCTTCACCTAATGTAATCAAAATCGCCTGATACTCACCTGCTGGATATAAAAACTGTCCATACAATTTCGTCGGAAACTGAACTTTCCCAAACTCCACATTCACACTTTGAGTCGAACCCTGTTCCGCTACAACCTTTTCAGCAATGTTTTGAACCTCCGGCAGCTTTGAGTTAAGCACCTCTTTTGCCTTCTCCAATGACGTTAACTCCTGAACCCACAACGTAATCTGCTCATTGACCGCGTCACGGACCATTCGTTTAATCTCTTGATCCTGTGCACTATCACTATTGGCAAGAATTCGGAGTCGAATCGCTTCCGCTGGTATCACAACGGAATCCTTCGCCACCGCTTCCGTTTTTGGTATATATAAGTTTAAAATCGTTCCTAACGATAAAACGATTAAATAAGACCATACTAGTATTTTACTGTTCATATTCTCGCACCGTCCCTTCACTATCCTCATTTTGGACAAATACAAAGAATCTTAAACTAGTAAAATTAAAAAAACTAGTTTTAGAATTTTTTCTTCCTAAACAAAGCAAACTAAACTAGCGGAGGTGAAAACAAATATGTCTAAACAGAAGAATAAGAAATTGAAGAATAATCCTGCAATGCCGAAAACAGATGTAGAATTTGCCCATAATGGACTGGAAAGAGTCGCATTAAAAGCCCAAGAACGTCAAAATAAGTAAATAACAAAAAGCAGAGCGAATTCACATGAACCGCTCTGCTACTGAATTATTTCCGCAAACACCATCCGGTCCTTGCCGTTAATATCATTAAGAACTTCTACCTTCACATTCACAAACGCCTTTTTAAAAAGGTCGGCTACCGCCTCCCCCTGACCGGCCCCAATTTCAAAGCCAACCAGCACGCGCGGTGCGATCACTTCCGGCAGCTCCACCATAAAGCGGCGGTAGAAATCAAGCCCATCCTCGCCCGCAAACAGCGCCCGGTGCGGCTCATGCTCAGTTACTACCTCTGACATGGTTTCCATGTCCCTTACCGGAATATAGGGAGGATTGGAGATCACCACATCAAACCTCTGACCGCGAAACGGCTGCAGCAAATCCCCTTGGACAAATTCAATCTCAGCGCCAAGCTGCCTAGCATTTTCTTCTGCAACCTTTAACGATTCCTGAGCAATATCAGAGGCATATACCTGTAACGTTGGCTGCTCAAGCTTCAAAGTGATGGCAATCGCCCCGCTGCCCGTCCCGATATCTACAACCTTTACTTCCCGTTTATTGATTCGCTTCAATGTTTCATAAACGAGTTCCTCGGTTTCCGGCCGTGGAATCAAGACCTCTTCATTGACGATAAACTCCCGCCCATAAAATTCCTCTGAACCAATTATGTATTGAACCGGCGTACCCTTCACATGTTCATGGACCGCAGCTTCAAATCGACAAACTTCGGGTGGTGACAGGCACTCCCTCATATTCGCAAACAGCTGTGCCCGCGACATCCCCGTGATATGGCGAAGCAGCAGTTCCCCGGCGTTATCGTCTCGATTAGCTTTTTTTAAAAAAGAAGAAGCCCATTGCAGAGCTTCATACACTTTCTTACTCATCTTGACCACTTTCAAGCTTACTTGTTTGATCTTCCAGCGTTAACGCATCGATGATTTCGTCAAGCTTGCCTTCGATAATTTGATCAAGCTTCTGAAGGGTTAAGCCAATTCGGTGATCCGTAACACGGTTTTGCGGGTAGTTGTAGGTACGAATACGCTCAGAACGGTCACCGGTACCAACCGCAGATTTACGAACCTGATCATACTCTGCCTGTGCTTCCTGCTGGAACTTGTCATAAACACGTGCACGTAATACCTTCATCGCTTTGTCTTTGTTTTTGTGCTGTGATTTCTCATCCTGAATCGATACCACAATTCCAGTCGGAATATGGGTTAAACGAACCGCTGACATCGTCGTGTTAACAGACTGACCGCCGGCGCCGCTTGAAGCAAACGCGTCAAAACGGATATCTTTATCATGGATTTCCACTTCTAGTTCTTCTGCTTCTGGTAAGCAAACAACGGTAGCGGTAGAAGTATGAATGCGTCCGCCAGATTCCGTTTCCGGCACACGCTGCACACGATGGGCACCATTTTCAAATTTCAACTTAGAATAGGCACCTTGGCCATTGATCATAAAGCTGATTTCTTTGTAGCCGCCAAGACCTGTTGCGTTGGCATCAAGCAGTTCCGTTTTCCAGCCTTGCGCTTCTGCATAACGGCTGTACATACGGTAAAGCGTACCTGCAAATAAAGCCGCTTCCTCGCCGCCTGCAGCACCGCGGATTTCAAAGATAACGTTTTTGTCATCGTTTGGATCCTTCGGAATCATCAGGAACTTCATTTTTGCTTCTAGATCCTCGATTTGCTGTTCCAGTTCATTGACTTCTTCTTTGACCATTTCGCGCATATCGTTGTCGAGCTTTTCCTCAAGCATAGCCTTAGCATCCTGAAGCTGTTCGCGGACCTCTTTATATTCACGATACGTTTGCACGGTCTCTTGTATATCAGATTGTTCTTTTGAATATTCACGTAATTTTTTTGAATCATTAATAATGGTCGGATCGCTCAAAAGTTCATTTAATCTCTCATAGCGATCTTCAACGGATTGAAGACGATCAAACACAGTTATTCACCTCTAGTTTTTGTCCATAACATTCTAATTATAGTATAGGTGAAAACCCCCGTCAAAACCAAATTCTTGGAGAAAAAATTTTGGTCTGCAAAAAAAAGCCCGAAATCAAAAAAACATGCCCTGAAGCCAGAGCATGTTAACGTTCCCTTATTTGGAAAGAATAACGCGGTAAAGCCTGCTGCAATTTTGCACGAAGGGTGTTAACGGCTTTATTGCGTACTTGGCCATTAAGCTCGCCTTCCGTATCTACCGTTACTGTCATCCGGTTTTCACCATTATTAATCCAAATCGATTCCGCTCTAAAATCATCACTTTCATTTACAATATCTCTGGCGATGTCTATATCTCTGCCGGTATTGTTTCTATTAGAGGCATCATTCATTGCTGTTCCGCGCAAATTAAGGAAATTCGGGTTTTGGTCAGACATTGGCCCCATATCCTGATTTACCCCGTTAGACATAAAATTTGGGTTCGTATTGTCATCGCGTAAATTATAGGCGGTATTTTCCGTGTCATTTCCTTTCATACATCCTGAAAGCATAAGGACCGTTAATACCCCAAAACACATGATTTTTTTCAACGTATTGCACCTCCTACAACTATCTTTCCCAAGCAGTCGGAGGAACGTTCTAGTAAGATTATGCCAAAAAAACCGCCTGAGAGACTCAGACGGTTTTTAGATCTATTTCACCACAGGTTCTTGTATGCGGTAGGATGCCGTTTTAGGTACCTCATGATGGTGGCGGCAGCGCGGCTCGTAGGCTTCGGAAGCACCAACCAGGATAACAGGATCATGATAAGAAGCCGGTCTGCCATCGATTAAGCGCTGCGTCCTGCTTGATGGCGAGCCACAAACACTGCAGACAGCCTGGAGCTTCGTTACCGTTTCCGCAATCGCCATCAATGCTGGCATTTGCGCAAATGGTTCGCCGCGGAAATCCATATCAAGACCCGCCACAACGACACGATGTCCACTGTCAGCAAGCTGTTGAACCACCCTTACAATCCCTTCATCGAAAAATTGCACCTCATCAATGGCGATGATGTCGATATCCGCCTCTACATGGTGTAAAATCTCAATCGAATGGGAAATCGGCTTCGCATGAAAAGAGGTGCCATTATGAGAAACGACAGATTGTTCGCTATAGCGATTGTCAATTTTCGGCTTGAAAACAGCAATTTTTTGTTTAGCAAATTGAGCCCGTCTGACGCGACGAATCAATTCCTCTGATTTTCCTGAAAACATACTGCCGCAAATAACCTCTACCCATCCGAGTTGCTTCATTAAATACATAAACCGGCGTCTCCTTCCTATCACGAAACCTTCATAAATCTATATTTTTAAAATTCATTGCCTTTTATTCAAATAAAAAACAGGCAAGTAAGTTTCTGCTTGCCTGTTTTGTGTGAGTGATTATTGTTGTTGTGCGTTTGGATCTTTAAGGCCGTATTTTTTGTTGAAACGGTCTACACGTCCACCAGCTTCAGCAAACTTTTGACGACCAGTATAGAATGGATGACATTCAGAACATGTTTCAACGCGAATTTCATTTTTCACTGAACCAGTTTCAAATGTATTTCCGCATGCACAAGTCACCTGTACCATTTTATAATTTGGATGAATTCCTGCTTTCATTCTTTTCATCTCCTTCCGCCCTGAATCATTCGAAACAGAGTTATATAAATGCCTGTCTTAAAAACAAGCACCAAATACTAAAAACACACTGTTCACATTATAACAAGGTGAACCTATTTTGGCAAGTTGGGTTTTTATGGATTTTACTGTTTTAATTGGTCTGTTGATTTCCGCTACAGGCGCTACGCTTTCCGCGGGCTCGCCCGTGAGCCTCCTCGATCGTTCCGATCTGCGGGGTCTCACTCAGCTCGTGCATCCCGCAGGAGTCGAGCGCCTTTCGCTCCAATCAACGAGTTCTAAAATCAACGGTTTCCTGTTAACACAGACCATAGACCAAGAATTAAACCCTAAGACCTTCTACCCTTTAATTCTTCCCCGATTTGGGCGAAGAATTCTTCGTTGGATTTGGTTTGTTTTAGTTTTTTCAGGAAGCGCTCGGCGAAGTCTGGTGAGTCTGACATTGATTTTCGGATTGCCCATAGCTTGTCCAGATGATCTTTTGGAAGAAGAAGTTCTTCTTTCCTTGTTCCAGAGCGGCGAATATCCATTGCAGGGAAGATACGGCGTTCTGCAAGCTGTCTGTCGAGATGCAGTTCCATATTACCTGTTCCTTTAAACTCTTCATAAATAACATCGTCCATACGTGAACCTGTATCCACCAATGCTGTGGCTAGAATCGTTAAGCTTCCGCCTTCTTCAATGTTTCGGGCTGCCCCGAAGAAACGCTTCGGACGGTGGAAAGCCGCTGGGTCAATACCACCAGAAAGGGTACGGCCGCTTGGCGGAATCACTAAGTTATACGCACGAGCCAAACGCGTGATGCTGTCCATTAGAATAACAACGTCACGTTTATGCTCGACTAAACGCATCGCGCGGTCCAGCACAAGCTCTGCGACTTTAATATGATTTTCTGGTACCTCATCAAACGTGGAGCTGACGACATCGCCGGCAACCGAACGCTCAATATCGGTTACTTCCTCTGGGCGTTCATCGATAAGAAGCACAATTAATTCCACTTCAGGGTGATTCGTCGTAATGCTGTTAGCAATTTCCTTTAACAGCATGGTTTTCCCTGCCTTTGGCGGCGCAACAATTAAGCCCCTTTGTCCAAAACCAACTGGAGCAACTACATCCATAATTCTTGTAGAGATATATTTTGGAGTGGTTTCTAGTTTCATATGTCTATCTGGATAGAGAGGAGTTAATGCTGGGAAGTGAACACGTTCTTTGGCTGACTCTGGATCTTCACCGTTAACTGCTTCTACATGTAAAAGTCCGTAATAACGTTCATTTTCTTTTGGAGGCCGAACCTTACCGGATACTTTATCCCCATTTCTTAAATCGAAACGACGGATTTGCGATGCAGAGATATAAATGTCTTCAGAACTTGGCGAGTAATTGATTGGTCGTAAAAACCCAAATCCTTCCGACTGGATAATTTCCAAGACGCCTTCCATGAAAAAATACCCTTGCTGCTCCGCACGTGATTTCAAAATGGCAAAAATAAGTTCTTTTTTCGACAACTTGCTATAGTAGGTCACTTTAAATTCGCGCGCAAGCTCATAAAGCTCCTTCAGCTTCATGTTTTCTAAACTTGATATAGTTAATTCCATAGTACACCACACTTTAAAATTTTTACTCTATTTTCGTTTCCGAGAACTAATCGTATAATAGAGGGTTTTTGATTACTAAAAATATTGAGGGAAAAAAGAGAAATGAATAGAATAGCAGAATCAATTTAATAAAACACTATCTATTGTACCCTTTGAGTAAAAAATTAATCAACTGGAAATTTTCTATTTGGAGGGGTTAATAGACTTTTCATTGGAGATAAGAGACTAGAATCTACATCTAGTCTCTTAGTAAGTGTTTACTATTTTCGTTTATCTAATCACTAAATTGGGTTTCTTTTTCAAACTGTGACGACCTTCGACAAATCGGACCGTTCCAGATTTTGCGCGCATAACGATGGAATGAGTAGACCCATAAGAGCCCTTGAATTGGACACCACGAAGCAGTTCGCCGTCTGTTACGCCGGTTGCTGCAAAAATCGCGTCGTCACCTTTCACAAGGTCTTCCATGCGAAGAACTTTTTTGACATCTAGTCCCATTTTCACGCAGCGCTCTAATTCGGCATCACTTTGCGGCAGCAACTTACCGATGATTTCACCGCCCAGACATTTTAACGCAACCGCTGAGATAACGCCTTCCGGTGCACCGCCAGAGCCGAATAAAATGTCAACGCCTGTGTTATCAAAAGCCGTATTAATTGCTCCTGCCACATCGCCATCATTGATTAACTTAATTCGTGCGCCTGCATCACGAAGCTGTGCAATGATATGCTCATGACGCGGACGGTTTAATACCGTTGCCACAACGTCTTCGATATCCTTGTTTTTCGCCTTCGCCACTGCCTTCAGATTATCAAGCACAGAAGCATTGATATCCACAAGTCCTACAGCTTCAGGACCAACAGCAATCTTCTCCATATACATATCTGGTGCATGAAGAAGGTTGCCATTGTCAGCAATCGCTAAAACAGCTAGAGCGTTCCATCCGCCAGCGGCTAGAATATTTGTACCTTCGAGTGGATCGACGGCTACATCGACGCGAGGCCCGAACCCTGTACCAAGTTTTTCACCGATATAAAGCATAGGGGCCTCGTCCATCTCGCCTTCACCAATCACTACCGTTCCCTTCATTGGGATCGTGTCAAACACATCACGCATGGCAGAGGTTGCAGCCCCGTCTGCTTCATCCTTTTTCCCGCGGCCCATCCAGCGTGCTGAAGCAAGTGCAGCCGCTTCCGTTACGCGGACAAGCTCCATAGATAAACTTCTCTCCATGTTCTCAATCCCCCAATTTTCTGTTTATACTTTTTTTAATACTATTAGTATAACAGATTCAAGGAATTAGTATAGCTTATTTACGTATTCTTTAGTTGTTCGACTTCATCTTTTGACAAAGCTTCACGCCAAACCGTTGCACCAAGCCCATTTAATTTTTCAACAAGATTGCTGTACCCGCGGTCAATGTGCTCAAGGCCTGTGACTTCTGTAATGCCTTCAGCAAGAAGGCCGGCAATGAAAAGTGCGGCTCCAGCTCGAAGATCGCTTGCCTTCACTTTTGCACCTTGAAGCTTGAGAGGTCCGCTTATAATTGCCGAGCGGCCTTCCACTTTAATGTTGGCGTTCATTCTTCTTAATTCATCGATGTGTTTAAAGCGGGCACCATAAATCGTATCCGTTACAACGCTAGAACCCGTCGCTCTCGTTAACAGTGTGGTAAATGGCTGTTGCAGGTCGGTTGGGAACCCAGGATAAACAAGGGTTTTGATATCAACAGACTTCAACTTGTCCGAACTGCTGACAAACACCTGATCATCGCCCGTTTCAATTTTCACACCCATTTCTCGCAGCTTAGCAATCAGCGATTCCAAATGCTGGGGAATGACATTATCGATTAATACACCTTCACCGACGGCAGCACCTAAAATCATATAGGTTCCCGCTTCAATTCGATCCGGAATAATCGTATGCCGGCAGCCATGGAGGC
The DNA here is from genome assembly GCF_055502545.1 of Bacillus sp. CZDM1. NCBI lineage: Bacteria > Bacillati > Bacillota > Bacilli > Caryophanales > Bacillaceae > Bacillus > Bacillus sp. CZDM1. The sequence continues at coordinate 179,395 of NZ_JBUESO010000006.1, forward strand.
TGTCCACACCATCAATCCGGATGACATCGGTTCCTGCACCCTTGATTTTCGCTCCCATATTCGTAAGTAAGGTAGCGACATCAATGATTTCCGGTTCTTTTGCAGCATTTTCAATAAGTGTCCTGCCCTTTGCTCGTACCGCCGCTAACATAATATTAATGGTTGCGCCAACACTGACAACATCGAGATAAATACGTGCGCCGCGAAGCTCGTCCGCCCGCAAATAAATAGCGCCCTGCTCATTTGTTACCTGAGCACCAAGTGCCTCAAACCCTTTAATATGCTGATCGATTGGCCGTGGTCCGAGATGACATCCACCCGGTAAACCGATGACGGCCTTTTTGAAACGGCCAAGCATCGCCCCCATTAGATAGTAAGAGGCACGAAGCTTCTTGACTTTTCCGTTTGGCAATGGCATTGAAATCATCGTCGATGGGTCAACCGTCATATCAAAATCATCTGAAAGTTCTACTTTCCCGCCAATTTCTTCGAGCAGGTCCTTCAATATTTCTACGTCTGAAATATCTGGAAGCCCTTCAATTGTCACCGGTGATTCTGCTAAAATGGTTGCTGGTATCAACGCAACTGCACTGTTTTTTGCACCACTTATTCTTACGGTTCCCTTAAGCGGATATCCGCCCGCAATTTTAAGTTTTTCCATTTTCGACTCCCTTCTACGCCATTGGGATGGACTGTGATCCTTATTAATCAACTAAAATGATATTCAAATCTGAATTTAGGTAATTATTTCCAACAGCAAATTACATAATCCGACAATTTGTCTATCATCTAGTGTACACCAATAAATTATTTTCATGTATCAATATGAAAAAAAGTTTTAAAAATTGGTAAATTTATGCGTTGCGGCCTTCCCAATCCTTTATGAACGCTTCAATTCCCTTGTCGGTTAATGGGTGATGGAACAATCCGATTAATACTTTGTAAGGAATGGTAGCAATATGAGCACCTCTTAGTGCTGCTTCTGTTACGTGAACTGGATTACGAATGGATGCTGCAATGATTTCAGATTGAATTCCGTGAACAGCAAAGATGTCAGCTACTTGAGAGATTAAATCTAAGCCGTTTTGACCGATATCATCTAATCTGCCAAGGAAAGGAGAAACATAAGAAGCACCAGCTCTTGCTGCAAGAAGCGCCTGATTGGCATTGAAAATTAAGGTAACATTGGTTTTAATACCTGCTTCTGCAAAGGCGTGACAAGCTTTTAATCCGTCTGGAGTCATTGGAACTTTAACCGTTACATTGGGAGCGATGGCTGCAAGTTCTTTTCCTTCTTTGATCATGCCTTCTGCATCAAGGGCAATAACCTCCGCACTTACAGACCCAGGAACAAGCGCTGCAATTTCTCTAATGCGATCATGGAAGGAAACACCTTTTTCTCTTGCTACAAGTGTTGGGTTTGTTGTGACTCCTGCTAATAATCCAAGCTCATGTACTTCACGAATTTCCTCTAAGTTAGCTGTATCAATAAAAAATTTCATCTGTTTCTCCTCCAATTTTTCGGCAAGTTTCGCCAATATTCTAATTTTTCCTTACAGTTTGAAACCGCCCATTCGTAAAGGGGCGGTTTCAATTATTACTGTCAATGTTACCAAACATTGGATAGTTTTTTCAAGAGGACAAGTCCCCTTATATTAAATTATGCTTTACCTGATGAACCGAATTCGCGCATTTTGCCGATTACGGTTTCTTTGATGGCATCGCGTGCTGGGCCTAAGTATTTACGTGGATCGTATTCATTTGGCTTCGCTGCTAATGTTTCACGAACCGCTTTTGCAGATGCAATTTGGTTTTCAGTGTTTACGTTAATTTTCGCAGTTCCAAGAGAAACTGACTTTTGGATATCATGTGTTGGAATACCAGTTCCACCGTGCAGTACTAGTGGAAGACCTGTTGCATTACCGATTTCTTCCATCTCTTTATAACCAAGGTTTGGCTCACCTTTGTATGGACCGTGAACAGAACCAAGTGCTGGTGCAAGGCAGTCGATGCCTGTACGCTCAACAAGTTCTTTACATTCAGCAGGATCCGCATAAATAATGCTGCCAGAAACATCGTCTTCTTGTCCGCCAACTGTTCCTAATTCTGCTTCAACAGAAACACCTTTTGAATGCGCGTATTCTACTACTTTAGAAGTAGTTGCTACGTTTTCTTCAAACGGATCGTGAGAAGCGTCAATCATAACAGAAGTAAAGCCCGCATCAATCGCTTCTTTACATTTTTCAAAGCTAGAACCGTGGTCCAAGTGAATGGCAACAGGAACGGTAATTTTGTAATCTTCTAATAAACCTTCTACCATTTTAACAACGGTTTTAAAGCCGCCCATATAACGAGCTGCCCCTTCAGAAACACCAAGAATAACAGGTGATTTTTCAGCTTCCGCTGCTTGTAAAATAGCTTGGGTAAATTCTAAGTTATTTAGGTTGAATTGCCCAACAGCATAACCTTCCGCTTTCGCTTTGATGAGCATCTCTTTCATTGAAACTAAAGGCATTTTATTTCCTCCTTGGTATGGGTGTCTATCTTCTCGAATTAGGGCTTTCCTAATAAGGATTTCCTATCATTTTACTGATTATGTATACTCGAGAAAGATAAATGGACGAGCAAAAGTTCATAAGTATCATACCAAACTGATTGATAAAATGCCATTAAAGAAACTATAATATTATAAACGTTCACAATGAAAGCGGCAACACTTTTCGACAATCGTTTTATTTTTCAAAAAATTCCATTAATTGGCTTTCTGAGGAATATGTTTTCTTACCGCCGCACGAATATCATCAATATCGAATGGCTTTGCAAAATGCGTAATTGCGCCTAGATCCTTGGCCTCTTGAATCATATCCAATTCACCATAAGCGGTCATGATAATAACGCGGATATCAGGATCAATGACTTTCATTCTTTTTAAAATTTCAATACCATCCATACCAGGTATTTTCATATCCAATAGGACGAGATCAGGGTCATGCTTCGTAACAATATCTAGTGCTTGAATTCCATTTGCTGCCTGAAAGGTTTGATACCCTTCCTTTGAGAATACCTCATTTAATAAAATCCGTATCCCAAATTGATCGTCAACAATTAAAATTTTCTCTTTCATAACTCCACCTCTTCCACCCTTTTTTATTTATAGTTGATTCCTATTTCTACCACCATGATATTCTTCGACATTTCTTTTATAAATCCTCTATTTATTATAAAGGTATATTGTGGAAATTGTCTTTTATTTTTAAAAAGCTATAATATTTCTGTGAAGGAGTGGTTTTAATTGATGAAAATGTTTACGACCCAATTGACTGGATTATTTAAAAGAATCGAGGAAAAGGCAGAGTTTTCTTTTGAAGACGGTGCCCGCCTGCTCGCGCAAGGTCAGACGATTTATCTTGTCGGATTTCGGGAAATGAAGGCTGTTGAATTTGAGGCTTTGGAGGGTGCAGAACCGTTAAAGGGTGCTTTAACGAATGTCGACGCTGCAACTAGTGCCGACAGAGTGCTGCTATTTACTCGGACCACAGCGGATAACGATGCGCTAGAGCTTGCAGCGAAGCTTTTGGAAAAAGATATCCCATTTGTTGCTGTATCTACATCGGTATCTGATGGAAAATTGGAAGAAATGGCGGATGTACATATAAATTTACAGCTGGCGAAGGGTTTATTGCCGGATGATTTCGGAAATCGATACGGATATCCATCCTCTATGGCAGCTTTGTATGTTTATTATGGCTTAAAATTTACAATTGATGAGATATTAGCGGAATATGAATGATTTTTTGCGGCCTAGATTAGGTCGTTTTTTTATTTTGGACTTTTTTTAGAGTGTTTTGGAATTTTTTTGATAAGTTATGGACTTTTTTAATGTGGTTTTGGACTTTTTCAAAATGGTTTTGGACTATTTTCAACAACTTATGGACTATTAGACATTTTCTGGAAATACCAACCACATAAAAAGCCAGTCCCCACAAAAGGGAACTGGCCGCACAAATCTTATTTTTGCAATGTAGCTTTAATAAAGTCACGGAATAGCGGCTGTGGACGCGTAGGTCTTGAAACGAATTCCGGATGGAACTGAGACGCCACAAACCATGGATGGTCTTTAAGCTCAATGATCTCCACAAGACGGCCATCTGGGCTAGTCCCAGAGAACACAAATCCAGCGTCTTCCATTTCTTGACGGTAATGATTGTTAAACTCATAACGGTGACGGTGACGCTCATAAATCACTTCATCCACATAGGCATCGAACGCTTTCGTACCTTCAATTAGACGGCATGGGTAAAGACCCAGTCTTAATGTTCCGCCTAAATCCTCAACGTCCTTCTGCTCTGGAAGTAAGTCAATGATTGGGTGCTTGGTTTCCGGTACAAATTCTGCAGAATGTGCATCCTGGTAGCCAAGAACGTGGCGTGCATATTCAATCGTTGCCAGCTGCATTCCTAAGCAAATGCCAAGGAAAGGCTTTTTCGTTTCACGCGCATAGCGGGTGGCTTGAATCTTCCCTTCAATTCCACGGTCACCGAAGCCGCCAGGAACAAGGATTCCATCCACATCCTGCAGAAGCTCGGCGACATTATCTGAAGTAACATGTTCTGCATTAATCCACTTAATTTCCACATCAGCGTCAAACGCATAGCCTGCATGCTTCATCGCTTCAACAACAGAAATATAAGCATCCTGAAGCTCAACATATTTTCCAACTAGGCCAATGCGCGTTTTACCGGAAAGATTAAGAACCTTGTCCACTAATGCTGTCCACTCGGTCATTTCTGGTTCTGGTGTCGTTAACTTCAAGTGGTCACAAACAATTTGATCCATGTGCTGCTCTTGAAGAGCAAGTGGAATTGAATAAAGCGTATCGGCATCCTGACATTCAATGACCGCTTTCGCATCGATATCACAGAACAATGCAATTTTATCCTTCATATCCTGGGAAACCGGCATTTCAGTACGAACGACAATGATATTTGGCTGAATACCAAGGCTGCGAAGCTCTTTAACACTGTGCTGTGTTGGTTTGGTTTTCATTTCGCCAGCCGCTTTAATGTAAGGAATTAAGGTACAGTGAATGTACATTACATTGGAGCTGCCAATGTCACTCTTAATTTGACGAATCGCTTCTAAGAATGGCAGTGACTCAATATCCCCAACTGTTCCTCCGATTTCAGTGATGACCACATCGGCATTTGTTTCGTTACCCGCACGGAAGACGCGTTCCTTAATTTCATTGGTAATGTGCGGGATAACCTGAACGGTTCCACCTAGGTAATCCCCACGGCGTTCCTTGCGCAAAACAGTAGAATAGATTTTTCCAGTGGTTACGTTAGAGTACTTGTTTAAGTTAATATCGATAAAACGTTCATAGTGTCCTAAGTCTAAGTCCGTTTCCGCGCCATCATCGGTAACAAATACTTCACCATGCTGGTAGGGACTCATCGTTCCTGGGTCCACGTTAATGTATGGGTCAAACTTTTGAATCGTAACGTTCAATCCACGGTTTTTCAACAAACGGCCTAAAGAGGCTGCGGTAATCCCTTTTCCTAACGATGAAACGACACCGCCAGTTACAAAAATATACTTCGTCATAAAATATCCTCCTCTAATTCAGTTTGTACAATATTCTTGTTGTTTAAGGCTTCTTTTATAAAATTTTTTTATTTGTAAAGAAGTCTCGGCTTCCACCGAAAGAGCTGTGTATCATTTGACTAAAAAAATAAAAAAGCACTCCGCATACGCAATGTAAGGGAGCGCTCTATAAGCTAATTATGATCCGTTCCTGTTTAAAGGAGCCCAAAAAAGATTTTACAAGTGCAGAGTTAAAAAGTCAAGCCTATAATAGGTCGTCTTCATCCTCTAACTCTTCTTCTTCATCAAGATCCTCGTCAAGTTCTTCTTCTTCATCAAGCTCAAATTCATCATCGTCTTCGATAACCTCATCATCATCGTCTAAATCATCGACATCATCAAGGTCATCCAGAAGATCATCATCATCATCGTCATCGAGGAGATCATCTTCATCGGCAAAGTCATCCAACTCATCCTCGAAGTCTTCATCAATTTCATCGACATCATCAAAGTCTTCATCGACAACCTTTTTCGCCTTTTTCTTCTTAGGTTTAATAACGGTAACGACTTCTTCTTCCTGTGTATCGACTGGATACCAGACGCGAAGTCCCCAGCGGTTGTCACCTAATGAAAGAAAACGACCGTCGATATTTATATCGGTATAAAATTGTGCAATTCTTGATTTGATTTGTGCCTCTGTAATTTCTGTAGCGGCCGCAATTTCTTTGATTAAATCATGGAAGGAAATTGGCTGTTTGCTGTCTTTTAGAAATTCATACGCCATCTCAATGAGGGATAACTCTTTTAATTGTTCTTTTGAGTAACCTTGTAAACTCAATATCGGCACTTCCTTTCTCTATTTAACACTCTATAAAAATGAGTGATAACGGGCAAAAATTTCAGCACCAAAGTGCTTGCATTTTTTACATATTCTTCATTATAAACAATATTCTCCCGTTTATGCTAGTTCTATCTATTGTTTTATTTGATATTTTCCCTCTTTGGCGGGGTATCATCAGGTTTCTTCTCTTTTTTCAGCATTTTTAACTCTTTCATCGCCGAAAAAAGGAAGATCATAGCCAGCACTAGGAAGGAAATTGCCCCTAATTGGTGTTGATAGAGATAGTATAACGGCCAGGCTAAAATTAATAATAGTAAAATCATATAATTTTTTTTCATCTGTCAACACCTGCCCCGGGATCCATTGATGTATGTATGTTCATCTATTATATAAGAAAGTGAGCCAATATTAGTACTAGTTTAAAATTTATTTTTAAATAAAAAACAATGGCTTAAAAGCATTTTGCTTTTTAAGCCATTGTAATATATTTTTACATATTTCTCCGGTACTGCCCGCCTACTTCGTAGAGTGCTTTTGTTATTTGTCCGAGGCTGGCTACTTTTACGGTTTCCATTAGTGCCTCGAAAATATTTTCGTTGTTGACTGCTGCTGCTTTTAACCGCTCTAATGCTTTCGCAGTTTCTGCTGCATGAGTTTCTTGGAAGGCGCGTAAATTGGTAATTTGTAATTCCTTTTCCTCATAGGACGCTCTTGCCAGCTCCATGCTGTCGATGTCTTCCGCTGAAGGTGGATTCGGATTTAAATACGTATTTACTCCGATAATTGGAAGCTCGCCTGTATGCTTTTTCATTTCATAGTACATCGATTCATCTTGAATTTTTCCGCGTTGATACTGGGTTTCCATTGAACCAAGAACACCACCGCGATCATTTAAGCGTTCAAATTCTTGCAGAACCGCTTCCTCTACAAGGTCCGTCAGTTCCTCGACAATAAAAGAACCTTGAAGTGGATTTTCATTTTTCGCTAACCCATGTTCTTTTGTGATAATCATCTGAATCGCCATCGCGCGGCGAACCGATTCTTCTGTCGGTGTCGTAATCGCTTCGTCATAGGCATTGGTATGAAGCGAATTACAGTTATCCTGCAAGGCCATCAATGCCTGCAAGGTGGTACGAATATCATTAAAGTCAATTTCCTGGGCGTGCAGCGAGCGGCCTGAGGTTTGAACATGGTACTTCAGCTTTTGGCTGCGTTCACTCGCACCATATTTATCACGCATCACACTTGCCCAAATCCGGCGGGCCACCCGGCCAATGACGGTGTATTCAGGATCCAAGCCATTAGAGAAGAAGAATGACAAGTTTGGTGCAAAGTCATCGATGTTCATCCCGCGGCTTAAATAATACTCCACATACGTAAAGCCGTTCGATAATGTAAATGCCAGCTGCGAAATCGGATTCGCACCCGCCTCAGCAATATGATAGCCAGAAATCGAAACAGAATAATAGTTGCGCACCTGCTGGTCGATGAAATACTGTTGAATATCACCCATCATCCTTAAGGCAAACTCAGTAGAAAAAATACATGTGTTTTGGCCTTGGTCTTCTTTTAGAATATCCGCTTGCACGGTACCGCGGACAGACTTAAGGGTATACGCCTTCACTTGTGCAAATTCCTCAACCGTTAACACACGCCCAAGCTCAGCCTCTTTTTTCTTTACCTGCTGGTCAATCGCTGTGTTCATGAACATCGCCAAAATAATCGGAGCCGGACCATTAATCGTCATCGATACCGAAGTAGATGGATGACAAAGGTCAAAGCCGTCGTAAAGCTTCTTCATATCATCAAGTGTACACACATTGACTCCGCTTTCGCCAATCTTTCCAAAAATGTCCGGACGGTGATCTGGGTCCTCGCCATACAAGGTAACCGAGTCAAACGCGGTGCTTAAGCGTTTTGCATCATCATCCTTGGATAAATAGTGGAAGCGGCGATTCGTTCTTTCCGGTGTCCCTTCGCCAGCAAATTGGCGTTTCGGATCTTCCCCTTCGCGTTTGAACGGGAACACCCCAGCTGTAAACGGATAATAACCTGGTACATTCTCGCGGTACACCCAGCGGAGGATTTCACCGTAATCTTTATATCTTGGTAAAACAACCTTTGGAATATAAATGCCAGAAAGACTTTTTGTTTTTAAAATGGTAATGATTTCTTTGTCACGAATTCTCGTTACAAATTTATCAGCCTGGTAAGCAGCCTTTGTTTTCTCCCAGCCATTGAGTATTTTTTTCGATTCTGGTGTTAATTTCTCTTCCGTTGCTTGTCTAATGGCTTCTAAGGATGCAAGAACTTCACCATTTGCCTCTGTCTCCTTGACCGCTGCAATCGCCCCTTCAAGCTGGAATAATTTCCGGGCAATATTTGCCTGCTCTTCGGCTTTTTGATGATAGCGGCGGACTGTCTCCGATATTTCCCGGAGATAATAACGGCGGTCAGTTGGAATAATCACATTTTGCTTTTCTACTAACGCAGATTTACTAAAAGAAGTAACCCAATCAGTGCCCGTCTTTTCATTAATTTTTTCAATTAATGCCGCAAATAAAGCATTGGTGCCTTGATCATTAAACTGGCTGGCAATCGTACCATATACCGGCATCTCGCTTGTATCTTTTTCAAACAGCATATGACTGCGCTGGTATTGTTTTTGCACCTGACGCAGTGCATCCTCAGAGCCCTTGCGCTCAAATTTATTAATGACAATTAAGTCTGCAAAGTCAATCATATCAATCTTTTCAAGCTGTGTAGGTGCCCCGAATTCACTGGTCATCACGTAAAGGGAAACATCACAAATTTCAGTAATCTCGGCATCGCCCTGGCCGATTCCGCTCGTTTCTACAATGACAAGGTCAAATCCAGCCGCCTTTACAACCGATACAGCGTCTTTAATAGCAAGCGACAGCTCGGTTTTGGAAGAACGGGTTGCCAGGCTGCGCATATAAACATTTGGATTAAAAATCGCATTCATCCGAATACGGTCGCCTAATAGAGCTCCGCCTGTTTTTTGCTTCGTCGGGTCAACAGATAGAATCGCCACTTTTTTATCAGGCAGTTCATTGATAAATCGGCGAATCAATTCATCGGTTAGTGAACTTTTCCCAGCACCGCCCGTACCAGTGATCCCAACAACAGGAATCTCTTTTGTTAGCGATTTTACTTTTTCAAGCAGACTTTCTGCAGCCGCTGCCGCTTCCCGGTTGCTGTCCACATGAAGCTCAGCAAGGGTAATTAGTTTCGAAATCGCATTCACGTCACCAGTTGGCAGCTTTTCAATGTGTTCCGAATGGTCAGCCGAAACCGTTGGAAAGTCGCACTCCTCGAGCATTCGGTTAATCATTCCTTGAAGCCCCAGCTTCCGGCCATCGTCAGGAGAGAAAATCCAGGCAATCCCATAATCATGCAGTTCCTTAATCTCGCGCGGGATAATAACACCGCCTCCGCCGCCATAAATGCGGATGTTCGGCGCCCCTTTCTCCTTCAGCAAATCGTACATATACTTAAAATACTCGACATGTCCGCCTTGGTAAGAAGAAATCGCAATCCCCTGCGCGTCTTCGTGAATCGCCGCATTGACAACCTCTTCAACCGAACGGTTATGACCAAGATGGATGACCTCCGCTCCGCTCGCCTGCAGAATTCTCCGCATAATATTAATCGAAGCATCATGTCCATCAAACAAACTCGACGCCGTGACAAAACGAATATGGTGCTTGTGTTGATAAACCTCCGTCGTACTCATATGTCTCCCCCTTTATTTCGTTATCGTCCCTTTTTTCTGGGCCTGACTAAGCCCGTTTATTCCCGAAAATAAATATTCCGTTTGCAATTCAATATATTCTTCTAATGAAAATAATTTTTGCAATGACCAGCGGCGGAAGCTCCACATTTGTCCCTCGACAATAATCGTGTGCGAAAGAATTCTTATCTGATTTTCTGTTAGGTTCAATTCCCCATTTTCTACACACAGCGTGATGAGTTTTTCAAACATCGCCGCCATCTCATTTTCCTTATTCAACACATATGGGAGGGCATCCTTCGTAAGCGACTTCGCCTCTTGATACATGACCAATACTTCGTCCTGCATTTCATCAATAACGCGAAAATAATCGGCAACTCCATGCCTCAAGCTATTGAGGGTGCCTTGCTTATCTTCAAGATCCTCCTGAAGCCGCTCGCTCACATGGTCATAAATGCTATCACAAACGAGGTAAAGGACGTCTTCCTTCGTACGAATATATTCGTATAACGTCCCAATGCTAAAGCCTGCCGCCTTCGCAATTTCCCTTGTCGTCGTCCGGTGAAACCCTTTTTCTTTAAAAAGTGAAACGGCCCCTTTGATCATTTGATCCCGTCTTCTTTGTACAAGGCGTTCATCTTTCACTGAAGCTTGCACTTCACGCTTTTTCATCCCTTTTTACCGCCTTTATTCATTAAGTGGTTATTTCGTAATCATTCTAGAGATTACGAGGCGTTGGATTTCCTGTGTTCCTTCGTAGATTTGCGTAATTTTCGCATCGCGCATGTATCGCTCTACTGGGTAATCCTTTGTATAACCATAGCCCCCAAATACCTGAACCGCTTCCGTAGTAACCTTCATCGCCGTGTCGCCAGCGAATAGTTTTGACATTGCCGATTCCTTGCCGTACGGCAGGCCTTTCGACTCGAGCCATGCAGCTTGATAGGTTAATAGTCTTGCTGCTTCAATGTTTGTCGCCATATCCGCAAGCTTAAAGCCGATTCCTTGGTTGGCAGCAATTGGCTTGCCAAACTGCTCGCGTTCTTTTGCATACTCGACCGCAGCGTCAAGTGCACCCTGCGCAATTCCAACAGCCTGTGCCGCAATTCCATTACGTCCGCCATCGAGTGTCATCATCGCAATTTTAAAGCCTTCGCCCACTTCACCAAGTACGTTGGTGACAGGCACCCGGCATTCTTCAAAAATAATTTCCGTTGTTGGTGATGAACGAATGCCGAGTTTCTTTTCCTTTTTACCAACAGAGAAGCCTGGGAAGTCACTTTCAACGATGAATGCAGTCGTTCCTCTTTGTTTGCTAGATGGATCTGTTAACGCGAAAACTACGTAAATATCAGCGATCCCGCCATTGGTAATGAAAATTTTCGAACCATTTAGGACATAGTGGTCGCCTTCAAGTCTAGCGGTTGTTCTCATCCCGCCAGCGTCCGAACCGCTTCCTGGCTCCGTTAAGCCGTAAGCACCGATTTTTTTACCTTCCGCCATTGGACGAAGGAATTGCTGTTTTTGCTCCTCGGAACCGAACTTGTAGATCGGCCAGCCCGCTAGTGAAGTGTGTGCGGATAAAGTAACACCCGTTGACGCGCAAACCCTTGATAGCTCTTCCACCGCAATACAATACGCAAGGTAATCGCTTCCAATTCCACCGTACTCCTCCGGCCACGGAATTCCCGTTAAACCCAGCTCCGCCATCTTGTCAAAAATCTCACGATCAAAACGCTCCTCCTCATCACGCTCAGCCGCTGTTGGAGCAACCTCATTTCTAGCAAAATCACGAACCATTTTCCGAATCATTTCATGTTCTTCAGACAAGCGAAAGTTCATTTTAAACGTCCTCCTCAAGGTAACTTCTCTTTTTACCGCACCGTTTTTACGAAAAACCATACAGTTCCTACACAGAACCGTACAGTTTCTACAAATAACCATACTGCTTCTACAAATAACCGTACACCTTCTACAAAAAACCATACTGCTTCTACAAATAACCGTACACCTTCTACAATTAGCCTGGACATCCACATATTTCAGTCCGATATCTATACAAATTGCTCAGATATCTACACATTCCAACGCGATATCTACAAAAATCCGTAACCTATCCACAAACTAAAGATATTTACTAATCACAATCCGTTGTATCTCACTAGTCCCCTCATAAATCTCAGTCACTTTGGCATCGCGGAAGTAGCGCTCGACGGGATAGTCTTCTGTATAACCATAGCCGCCAAACACCTGAATGGCTTCTGTTGCCGTCTCCACAGCCGTTTTCGACGCAAATAACTTTGCAATGGATGCTTCCATGCCACATTTTAGACCCTGTGCCCGTAAATCTGCTGCCCGAAAGAGTAATAGTCTAGCAGCTTCCACATTCGTCGCCATATCCGCTAATTTGAAACCAATTCCCTGCTGCGCAGCAATGGGCTTCCCAAATTGCACGCGCTCTTTCGCATAATTCACCGCAGCCTCTAAGGCCGCTTCCGCAATCCCAAGCGCCTGGGCAGCAATCCCGATTCGCCCAACATCCAGGTTCGCCATCGCAATTTTAAACCCTTCGCCTTCCTCGCCCAAAAGGTTTTCAGCGGGTACGATCATATTTTCAAACGTAAGCTGGACCGTACGAGAGCCATGAAGCCCCATTTTATGTTCATCCTTGCCAATTACGAGGCCTGGTGAATTTTTTTCCACAATAAACGCTGAGATTCCGTTGCTGCCCAATTCAGGATTGGTTGAAGCAAATACAATATAAACATCCGCTTCCCCGCCATTGGTAATAAACATCTTGGAGCCGTTGATGACATAATGGTCATCCTTTTTTACCGCCCGGGACTTCATACTTTTCGCATCCGATCCTGAGCCTGCCTCCGTTAAGCAAAACGCCGCCAAATACTCACCAGATGCCAGTTTTGGCAAAAAACGCTGCTTTTGTTCATCCGAACCAAAATACAAGATTGGGTTTGTTCCGACGGAAGTATGAACGGAAAGAATCACGCCCACTGTCGCGCTTACTCTTGAAATCTCATTGATCGCGATGATGTAAGAGACAAAATCCATTTCAGCACCGCCGTATTTTTCAGGAACCGGAATTCCCATCAGGCCAAGTTCACCCATTTTACGGAGTATCTCCCGAGGAAATTCTCCCTTTTCCATCCGCTCGACAAACGGGGCAATTTCATTTTCAGCAAAATCGCGCACCATTTTCCGCATCATTTCTTGCTCTTCTGAAAATGTAAGATTCATAGTGTGACCTCCAAATTATTCGTATGTGTAGAAGCCTCGCCCTGATTTTTTGCCAAGCCATCCAGCTTTCACGTACTTGCGCAGCAGCGGGCATGGACGGTATTTTGTATCCCCAAAGCCTTCATGTAAAGTTTCCATTATATAAAGACAGGTATCGAGTCCGATAAAATCAGCCAGAGTCAACGGACCCATGGGGTGATTCATCCCAAGCTTCATGACATCGTCAATCGCTTCCTTCGTTGCCACACCTTCATACAGTGTATAAATGGCTTCATTGATCATCGGCATCAGAATTCGGTTCGCCACAAATCCAGGGAAGTCATTTACCTCAACCGGAACCTTGCTGAGTGTCTTGGTCATATCCTCGATCACCTGGTAGACCTCATCTGCTGTTGCCAAACCACGAATAATCTCCACGAGCTTCATTACAGGTACCGGGTTCATAAAGTGCATCCCGATTACCTGTTCCGGACGTTTCGTGGCAGCCGCAATTTCTGTAATCGGCAATGATGACGTATTGCTCGCCAAAATCGCATGTGCCGGCGCAATTTCATCTAACTGCGCAAAGATTTTTGTTTTGATGTCCATATTTTCAACCGCCGCCTCAATGACGAGGTCGACCGTACGGGCATCCTGAAGGTCAGAAGATGGTGTAATTTTGTTTAACACTTCCTGTTTTTGCTCCTCCGTCATTCGGCCTTTATCCACATGACGAGACAAGTTTTTGCCGATCACACTCAACCCGCGCTCCACAAATTCCGGTTTTAAATCGTTAAGATACACCGTGTAGCCAGCCTGTGCACAAACCTGTGCAATCCCAGAACCCATTTGACCGGCTCCAATAACCATAATTTTTTCAACCTTCATTATTTCCCCTCCAATTGAGGCTTGAAATGCATTCAAGCCCCTTTTTTTATAAAAAATTTCGACTTTTTATGTTTTGGACTTTTTTTTATGTGTTTTGGACCCTTTTCAATGTGATTTGGACAATTTCCATGACGTTTTGGACTTTTTTCTTATGGTTATGGACTTTTTTCAAGCCCTTTTGGACGATTAGACATTATCTGGAAAACAAAAACTCCTTAACCCCTTGGAACCTCAATCATAACCGCATCACCCTGACCGCCGCCGCTGCAAATCGCTGCAATCCCAATTCCGCCGCCACGACGTTTCAGTTCATGCATTAAGGTAATAATAATACGGGCACCACTTGCCCCGATTGGATGACCAAGCGCGACCGCACCGCCATTGACATTGAGCTTTTCAGGATCAAGGCCGGCAATTTTTCCACTCGCTAAGGCAACCGCCGCAAAGGCTTCATTGATTTCAAATAAGTCGATGTCTTCTACGTTTTTACCGGTCTTTTTCAACAAGTTATTGATGACGACACCTGGTGTTTGTGGAAAATCCTTTGCTTCAAGGGCAATCGCTGCATGCCCTAAAATAATTGCTTCTGGATTTCTGCCTTCGCGTAAGGCTCTTTCTTCACTCATTAAAACGAGGGCCGCCGCACCGTCATTGATTCCAGGTGCATTCCCTGCCGTAATCGTCCCGTCTGAATTAAAAACAGGTGCTAATTTTGAAAGTCTTTCGATTGAGGTGTCTTTTCGTGGTGATTCATCATGCTCGACGACAACCGGTGCACCTTTACGCTGTGGTACGGTGACAGGCACGATTTCTTCAGCAAAAATTCCGCCTTCGATGGCACTAACCGCCCTTTGGTGGCTTCTTAATGCCCACTCATCCTGGGATTCTCGGCTGATTTCCATTTCTTTTGCGGTTGAATTTCCGTAGGTTCCCATATGAGCCCCTGTGAAGCTGCAGCTTAAGCCGTCATGAATCATTAAATCCTTCACGGACGAATCGCCCATTTTTAAGCCCCAGCGTGCTTTTGGTAAAATATATGGTGCGTTGCTCATCGATTCCATGCCGCCTGCTACAATCAAATCTTCATCGCCCGCACGGATGATTTGATCCCCTAACGTCACACTGCGCATACCGGATGCACAAACTTTATTAACGGTTTCTGTTTTCACTTCCCAAGGAAGTCCAGCCTCTCTCGCTGCTTGGCGTGAAGGAATTTGTCCCTGTCCGCCTTGTAAAACGGTACCTAAAATAACCTCTTGTACATCTTCTGATTTCACTTCAGCTCGAATAATCGCTTCTTTAACCGCAATTCCTCCAAGCTGTGCAGCCGTTAGGCTGCTAAGTGATCCTCCAAATTTTCCAAAGGGTGTTCTAACTCCACTTAAAATAACTGTTCTTCCCATCCAAAACACTCTCCCTTTTTATCACTTTAAATCATTACCGACTGAACGCTCGCTCGATATAGCAGCAAAAAAAATCCCTGCCATCTGAAAGCGTTTTCCCACTCACTATCTATTTTACATAAAAAAAGGCAAAAGTTGAAATGTTTTACACAAAATTCTTAAGATTTTATGAATTCAGGTATCTCATAACAACTTCTGCCTTACCTACGGCTGCGTACTAGCCCCACGGATCTATTTTTCTATGCTGCTTCCCCACAAACCGCTTTTTCTAAAAGCTCTGCCACATCATAAGTTGCAATCTTTTCTTCTACTTCTTTTGCCTTGGTTCCGTCTGATAACATCGTTAAGCAGTACGGACATCCGGAACTGATGATGGAAGGATTGACTGCAATGGCTTGCTCGGTTCTTGACACGTTAATGCGGTGTCCGGTTTCTTCCTCCATCCACATCAAGCCGCCGCCTGCCCCACAGCACATTCCTGTTTCTCTGTTTCTTTCCATTTCCACGAGCTGCACACCTGGAATCGATTTTAGAATCTCTCGTGGCGGATCGTAGACGTCATTGTATCGACCTAAATAACATGAATCATGGAAGGTAATTTTTTCATTAACCGCATGCTTCGGTACAAGCTTTCCGTCACGAACGAGCTCATAAAGAATTTCTGTATGGTGATAAACCTCTGCCTCTAAACCGAAGTCAGGGTATTCATTTTTGAAAATATTGTAGGCATGCGGGTCAATCGTAACAATCTTCTTAACCTCAGCCTTTTGGAATTCCTCGATATTTTTCGTCGCAAGCTCTTGGAACAAGAACTCATTGCCGAGACGGCGCGGTGTATCGCCAGAGTTTTTCTCTTTGTTACCTAAAATCGCAAACTTCACTCCTGCTTCGTTCATTAGCTTCGCAAAGGAAAGAGCGATTTTCTGGCTGCGGTTATCATAGGATCCCATTGAACCGACCCAGAATAAATATTCGAACTCTTCGCCTTTTTTGTTCATTTCTTTTACCGTTGGGATTTCAACATCCTCGCGAACCTCACGCCAAGTTTCGCGTTCTTTTCTGTTTAAGCCCCATGGATTTCCCTGGCGTTCGATGTTCGTCATCGCACGCTGAGCGTCTGCATCAAGCTTTCCTTCTGTTAAAACAAGATAACGGCGAAGGTCGATAATCTTGTCGACATGCTCGTTCATAACGGGACATTGATCCTCACAGTTTCGGCAGGTTGTACAAGCCCAGACTTCCTCTTCCGTGATTACATCGCCAATCAGGCTTGGATTATAAGCCAATGTGGCCGCTGTTTCTTGTGCACCTTGGCTGCTTGCTGCAAGTGCGATTTGATTGCCCGTTGTGTTGCCAAACGCGAAGGTCGGCACCCACGGCTGTTTCGAGGTAACGGCTGCACCATGATTGGTTAAATGGTCACGCATTTTCACAATTAAGTCCATTGGTGACAGCATTTTCCCAGTTCCTGTTGCCGGACACATATTGGTACAGCGTCCACATTCCACGCAGGCATAAAAATCGATCATTTGGTGCTGCGTAAAGTCCTCAATTTTTCCAACACCGAAGGATTCTTGTGACTCGTCCTCAAAATCAACCTTCATCAACTTACCTGGTTTTTCTAAACGATTAAAATATACGTTTGCCGGTCCGGCAATTAGGTGTGCGTGTTTGGATTGCGGCACATACACTAAGAAAGTTAATAAGAACAATAAGTGCAGCCACCATGCCACATAAAATATGACAATTGAAGCGGTTTCACCAATTCCTGAAAAAATAAGCGCAATTAACGACGCAATTGGCTCTGTCCAAGTAGCTTCATGACCGTGCCATATAATGCCCATACCATTTCCTACTAGAACGGACAGCATTAATCCGCCGATAAAAATTAACACAAGACCTGATTTAAAATTGCGTTTCAGACGGACAAGTTTTTCAACATAACGTCTGTAAAATGCCCAAATGACAGCAACTAGAATCAGCAATGTAACGATTTCTTGGAAAAAGGTAAATCCAGCATAAAGCGGTCCGAGTGGTAAATGAGAACCCGGTACTAATCCCTTCCAAATAAAGTCAATCGCACCAAATTGGACAAGAAGAAAGCCGTAAAAGAACATGACGTGCATGATTCCACTTTTTTTGTCCTTTAATAGCTTCTTTTGACCAAAAACATTGACCCAGATTTTTTGCATTCGTTCCTTGACATTGTTGTCAAACTCGACTTTTTTCCCCAGCTTAATGAATTCAATCCTCGTTTTCACTACGTAAACGAATAGACTGATCGCGTAAGCGGTTACAGCCAGGAATGCAATGAGGTTTACCCATAAAAGCCCATTCATTCAATACGCCCCCTTGTTTTCTATTGTTCACTCTTACTAGAAAATTTTAAAACAATCCAATTTTCTGAATTCTATTAACACCATTATATAATGAATGAGCATTCAGTCAAATGTTTTTCTGAAAATTTATTTGACCTTTTATCAAATTCATACTATCGCCCCTGTTTGGCAAACCTAAAATAAATGATTGGAGGAACAATACGGAATGAATTTACCATCCATAGTCATCGCTCTTATAATTCTTATCATTGCATGGCTTTATCTTGATTTAACCTTCGGCAGGAAAAAGCATATCAGCCTTTTTCAAAGGCGCGAAACACCGATTCTTCATGGAAACTTTGATATTTTCCCACATGGAAAAGAGCTGTTTGCAGATTACTTCCATGAATTGAAAATGGCCCGAAGCCATATTCACATCCTGTTTTATATCGTCAGGGATGACCAATTTAGTCAGCAGTTTTTCGATATTTTAAAAGCAAAGGCAAAAGAAGGCATCGAAGTCAGACTGTTAGTCGACAGGATTGGCAGTCATAAAGTGAAAAAGCCTGTCATTAACGAATTGCGTGCCGCCGGTGTTCAATTCGCCTTTAGCAACCGGATACGGCTTCCGTTTCTTTTTTATTCCTCTCAGGTGCGAAACCACCGTAAGATTACGATTATTGATGGAGAAATTGGATATCTTGGCGGCTTTAATGTGGGTAAAGAATATATCGACGAAGATCCAAAGCTGAGCCCATGGCGGGACTACCATTTAAAAATCACCGGTGAAAGCATCCCATTCCTGCAGCAAGAGTTTTTTATTGATTGGAATGAGTATTCTTCTGAAAATGTGAGTTCAGATGCTTATTTTCCTGAGCAGCCTAAAGGAACGGTAGCTCATCAATTTGTACCGACAGAGGCTGGCTATCTTGAAGAAAGGTATTTCGACTTTATTCAAAAAGCAAAGAAGTCGATTATCATTGGCACACCGTATTTCATTCCAAGCAGCAAACTCATCCATGAACTCATTACTGCTGCAAAACGTGGTATTAAGATAACCATCGTCGTTCCCTATATCACAGATCATATGCTTGTCCAAGAAGCTTCATACCGATATTTACGTTCGATGTTGAAGGCAGGAGCACAGGTTTTTCAGTATAGGAATGGTTTTTACCATGCAAAATCAATCATCATTGACAACCAACAATGTGATATCGGTACCGCTAATTTTGATAAACGAAGCTTATTTTTAAACAAAGAAATTAACTGTTATTTTTATGATGCTGCCTTTGTTAATCGGTTTAAGGAAGTCATTCATAAGGACATATTAGACTCCAAACCTTTGAGGCTGGAGGACCTTAATAAGCCAAATTTATTCAGATCCTTGAAGGAAGGCGTTGCAGGTGCTCTGTCTTTCTTTTTATAGTAAGGAGTTATACGATGAAGATTCGTTTCGGCTATGTTTCGACGGCCATCACCTTGTGGGACGCCTCTCCGTCGAAGACACTGACCTTTACACGCTATCAGCAGCTAACAGATAAAGAACGTAAAAGTAAATTGCTTGAACTTACAAAGCTTAATCTAGCCCATACCCTAAGAATGTTTTATTTCAATCTCGCTCATGAAATTGAATTGTACCGGCTATCTAGTTCCATTGTTCCATTAGCTACCCATCCGGAGGTATTTTGGGATTTTGTCACACCTTTTAAGAAGCAGTGGAAGGAAATTGGCATGTTAATCAAAAAGAACAACTTGCGTGTCAGCTTCCATCCCAATCAATTCACGTTATTTACTTCTCCACAAGATAAAATTACAAATAACGCCGTCATCGATATGGAATACCATTATCGGATGTTCGAAGCCATGGGTGTTGAGGACAGAGGAATGATGAATATTCATATTGGCGGTGCCTATGGGGATAAGGTTGAAACCATTGTTCGCTTCCATGAAAATTTAAAAAAGCTTCCGAGCCATATTAAAAAGGCGATGACCTTGGAGAACGATGACAAAACCTATAATGCGGAGGAAACGCTGATTGCATGTGAAAAAGAGACCATTCCCTTTGTCTTTGATTATCATCATCATATGGCAAACCTTTGCGAGCCGCCATTAGAGGAGTTGCTGCCACGGGTTTTCAAAACCTGGGACAATGTCGGCCATTTACCGAAAATCCATATCTCCTCTCCAAAGGCTGAAAAGGAATTCCGTTCCCATGCCGACTACGTTGACCTAGAATTTATCATGCCCCTGCTAAAAATGCTGAAAGAAATTGGACAGGATGTTGATTTCATGATTGAGGCCAAGGCAAAGGACCAGGCAGCCTTGAAATTAGTCGAGGACATTAGCAAGGTGCGCGGTTTTAAACGAATCAGCGGAGCAGCTATTGAGGTGAAATAACTCCCAGCATTTTTACAAGGAGAAATGGTTAAAGTAACAACAGATTCACACAAGGAGGGATTGTTGATGGAAAGCACTAGCCAATTCGTGCAAAAATTAGCCGAAAACCAAAAGAAGCAGGAAAAAAATAAAAAGCATGGCAATAATGACCCTGAAAGCAAATTACCAAATCACCAGCACTCACAAGGTGTATAAAAAGAAAGAGTCTCCTTAGCGGAGACTCTTTCTTGTCTAGCTCCAGTGCCTAGCCCCTCGAGGTCGCTTCGGCCCTGCGGATGAAGTCAAAGAGCGCGACTTCACCCACAGGCCCTCCAGCGCTTGTCGGGGCTGATCGAGGCACTTCCGCTTTTCTTACTCTTCAATTAGGTTTAATACTGGTACTTCCCGTTCATTATCAGGATCAGACTTCGCATAAATCCTCGCCATCTTCGTATTATCATCCACATGCTGAATAATCACAGGCGTCCCCTCATACGTAACAGTAACCATCTCCAAAGACTCAGAAATTTCCTTCGCTCTTCCCACATTCATCAGAGCCACTCCCATCTACTCATCTCAAAATCACCTTACTAACATTTCCAAAAAACGGATAAATATGCAGTGATGTATAAATGGTGCCTGTCACCAAGGTGACACCGTTATAACCGCTATAAAAAAACAGCCCCCTAAAAGGGAGCCGAACTAGAACTTACATTTTTTCGGGAGCGGAGACACCGATCAAGGCAAGGGCATTTTTCAATGTGATTTGAACGGTTTTGATTAACGCGAGGCGCGCCTTTGTGCGCTCTGGCTGCTCGCTGTCGAGTACTTTTTCTGCATTGTAGAAGCTGTGGAACGTTGAAGCCAGTTCCATAATATAGTTCGTAACGCGGTGCGGTACACGCTTCACTGCTGCCTCTCCAACCGCTTGCGGGAACTCGCCCAGCTTCTTCAACAGCTCAATCTCTTTTTCCGCACCAATTAATGAGAAATCAGCATTCTTATCAACTGCAATACCCTGCTCCTCACCAGAGCGAAGAATACTGCAAATCCTCGCGTGTGCATATTGAGCATAATAAACAGGATTTTCATTTGATTCTGATACCGCTAAATCCAAGTCAAAATCCATGTGGGTATCTGAACTTCTCATCGCAAAGAAGTAACGCGTGGCATCAAGGCCAACCTCATCGACCAAATCACGCATCGTCACCGCTTTACCGGTACGTTTACTCATCTTCATCTTCTCACCGTTTTTATACAGGTGAACAAGCTGAATAATTTCCACCTCGAGGGCGTCCGCACCATAGCCAAGTGACTGAATCGCCGCCTTCATCCGCGGGATATAACCGTGGTGATCCGCACCCCAAATATTAATCAGCTTTTCAAAGCCGCGGTCAAGCTTATCCTTATGGTAAGCGATATCCGGCGTCAAGTACGTATACGAACCATCCTGCTTAATCAGCACGCGGTCCTTATCATCACCGAAATCCGTCGAGCGCAGCCAAGTCGCGCCCTCTTCCTCATAAATATAGCCGTTCTTCGTAAGCGCCTTTAAACCCTCATCGATTTTTCCATTTTTATAAAGGGACGTTTCAGAGTACCAAACATCAAACGAAACACGGAAATCCTCAAGGTCTTTTTGCAATTTCGCCATTTCGTATTTCAAGCCGTATTCACGGAAAAATTCAAAACGCTCCTGCTCGTCCACATTCACATACTTATCGCCAAACTCTTCTGCCAGCGTCTTCCCAATCCCAATGATATCAGCACCATGGTAGCCATCCTCCGGCATTGCTTTATCCATGCCTAACGCCTGGAAATAACGCGCCTCAACGGAAAGTGCAAGATTATTAATTTGATTACCAGCGTCATTAATATAGTACTCACGGGAAACATCATAGCCCGCTTTCGCTAGTATATTGCAAAGCGAATCACCGACTGCCGCACCGCGCGCATGTCCAAGGTGCAAATCACCCGTTGGATTCGCTGAAACAAACTCAACTTGAACCCTCTGCTTGCCGCCAACCGTCGTTTCACCGTACTTTTCCCCAGCATCTAAAACCGTCGGAATGAGATCGGTTAAGTAAGCATTATTCATATAAAAATTAATGAACCCTGGACCCGCCATTTCCATTTTTTCAATTGAAGCTTTGGAACGGTCGAAATTTTCGATAAGTGCCTCCGCAATCATTCGCGGCGCTTTCTTTGCCACACGCGCAAGCTGCATCGCCATATTTGTGGAGTAATCGCCGTGCGCCTTTTCCTTTGGCACCTCTAGAATCACATCAGGAATCTGCTCTTCCGTTGCCAGATTTGCTTTCACAACCGCAGCCCGAATTTCCTCTTTTAATCTACTCTGAACCTGTTCTACAATGTTCATTCCTTCTCCTCCTGAAACACAATTTCTAACTGATATGTACTTGCCGGACTACCCTCCATTGAAAAATCATAAAGAACATCAAAGTGACCTTTGCCATTTTCATAGGAATAGTCTAATCTTTTTGCCTTTGTCACGGTTGCAAACTGTCCAAACGGCATTTCATAACTGCCATTCAGCTTTCGATTTAATTCAAATGGAAGACGCATTTTAATCGCACCGCCGCGTAAAATCAAGGCGTTATTCGCGGCCATCTTTACAATCGTCCGGACACTTCCCTCTTCCATCGCTTCCTCATATCGAAGGTAAGCAGCATTTCCTTTTTCAAAGTATGTACCAAATACCATCAATTCAAAAGTCTCTTGCTGGTCAATTGTCGTCTTGACACTAATTTTCACAGGTAATTCAGGGATTGACAACGAAATGCACACCCTTTTTAAAAATGAACCTTATGCAGGTCCTTGGAATTTTTCTAGTTTACCCACTTAGGGCACGCTTTCTATTATAACCATTGTATAAACACAATTCAAAACATGCCTGCCCCGCGATTGGGACAGGCACGTTAGCAAGTTTTTATTTCACCCAGCCAAGCAGCATTTCACGAATCAATTTGCTGGCGGTGTTCGCTGTTTGCTCAGATGGATCGTAGATTGGGGCAACCTCAACAAGGTCACAGCCAACCACGTTCACACCAGAACGGGCAATTTCATGAATAGAAGCTAGGAGCTCTCTAGAAGTAATCCCGCCGCAATCAACCGTTCCTGTACCAGGCGCATGAGCAGGGTCTAAAACATCGATATCAATCGTGACATAAACCGGACGTCCGTCAAGCTCTGGAAGCACCTCTTTTAACGGCTGATGCACTTCGAATTTAGAAATATGCATGCCGTTTTCTTTTGCCCATTGGAATTCTTCCTTCATTCCCGAGCGGATACCAAAGGAATAGACGTTCTTCGGTCCGATATGCTCAGCAATTTTGCGAATCGGAGTGGAGTGGGAAAGTGGTTCACCCTCATAGTTCTCCCGGAGATCCGTATGAGCATCCATATGAATGATCGCTAAATCAGGATATTTCTTATAGACCGCCTTCATCACCGGCCATGACACCAGGTGCTCGCCGCCCATGCCAAAAGGAAACTTACCAGCATCCAAAACTTGATCCACGAATTCCTCAATCAAGTCCAGGCTCTTTTGGGCATTTCCGAATGGAAGCGGGATATCACCAGCGTCGAAGTATTTAACCTCCTCCAGCTCGCGGTCCAAATAGGCACTGTACTCCTCTAGTCCAATCGATACCTCACGGATACGAGATGGCCCAAAGCGTGAGCCCGGACGATAGCTAACCGTCCAGTCCATCGGCATTCCGTAAAGCACAACCTGACTCTCCTCAAAATTCGGATGACTCTTTATAAACACATTACCAGAATAAGCCTCATCAAAACGCATCTATCAAACCTCACTTCGTATGTAATAAAACAGATTAAGTGCTGCAGTGACCGTAAAGTCGTTTTGGATTCCATTTCAGTCACTCCAGGCACCCTGCATTGACCCTAATCCCTTTTTCAAACCTGTTTCGGTCACTCCAGACACCCTGCATTGACCGTAATTCCTTTTTCAAACCCGTTTCAGTCACTCCAGACACCCTGCTTTAACCGAAAACCCTTTTTTTAAGCATTTTCGGTCACTAACTGTCCGCCTGAGGGTTGGAAGTGTCCGCCCCCGGTGGACAGTGTCCACGAGCGGTGACAGGCACCGCCTACTTCACTAAATCCCCAACAAACTTAGGCAATACGAATGCTGCTTTGTGTAGTTCTTTTGTGTAGTATTTGGTTTCGATTTCGTGGAAGCGGTCTTCGCTTACTTCCAGCGGGTCGTGCTTTTTGGATCCGATGGTGAATGCCCATAGCCCGCTTGGATAGGTTGGGATGTTCGCTACATATAAACGGGTAATCGGAAAGATTTCCCTAACGTCACGTTGTACGCTGCGAATAAGATCTGCCTTGAACCATGGATTATCAGACTGTGCTACGAAGATACCATCTTCTTTTAATGCCTTAGAAATTCCCGCGTAGAAGCCTTTTGTAAATAAATTCACTGCCGGACCTACTGGCTCTGTTGAGTCAACCATAATCACGTCATATTCATTTTCGCTATTTGCGATGTGCATGAAGCCGTCGTCTACTTGAACGTCAACGCGCGGATCGTCAAGCATCCCAGCGATTTCTGGTAAAAACTTTTTAGAGTACTCAATTACTTTTCCATCAATATCAACAAGCGTTGCTTTCTTCACACTTGGGTGCTTCAATACTTCACGGATAACGCCGCCATCACCGCCGCCGACAACTAACACGTTCTCTGGGTTTGGATGTGTAAACAATGGTACATGTGCCACCATTTCGTGGTAAACAAACTCGTCCTTAACAGAGGTCATCACCATGTCATCTAGTAGAAGCATGTTGCCCCACTCTTCTGTTTCTACCATATCAAGCTTTTGAAATTCTGTTTGTTCCGTATGTAAAGTTTTATTTATCTTCATTGTGATGCCGAAGTTTTCAGTTTGCTTTTCTGTAAACCAAATTGCCATGTTTCATCTTCCTTCCAGTTTCTATTTTATTTGTTACCTGTCTAGCTCTTGTCGCCGATAAACAGGCGCCTTCCGCTTTTCTTTTTATAGTACCCAAACTATTGAATTACAAACATAAAGAAAAGTCTAGCATAATCTATCAAAATTTCTAGAAAAATTTTTCTTTTTACTAGTTTAAAAATACTTTTTTGTTTCAATACTGTTAAGAAAAGGCGAAGGAGGGTATTCTTGTGGAGTTGATGACGAATCATGGGTTTCGAAAAACGATAAAATACTTGCGCGCCTTTATTATCATTAGTTTGATAGGCTTGGCATGCATGCTGATTGTTTTCCTTGGAATTCTTGGTTATGCCAAAATTCTCGGGGCGCCGCCGCTTGCGGTTCCACAATCCACTTTATTCTTTGCCAATGATGGTACGCTGATTGGTGAAAGCAACAGCGGTCAAAAGCGATACTGGGTTCCTCTTGAAGAAATCTCGCCTGATTTGATTAACGCGACGGTCTCCATTGAAGATAAAAATTTTTATGATCATAATGGCTTTGACTATAAACGAATTTTAGGTGCCATTCTTGCTGATATCAAAGCCGGCGCGAAGGTTCAGGGTGCCAGCACAATTACCCAGCAATATGCACGGAATCTATTCCTTGAGCATGACAAGACGTGGTCACGGAAATTGCATGAAGCATTTTATGCGATTCGGATTGAAATGAATTATTCAAAAGAAGAAATTCTGGAAGGCTATTTAAACACTATTTATTATGGCAACGGTGCATATGGTGTCCAAGCGGCCAGCCAATTTTATTATGGGAAAAATGCTTCTGAGTTATCCCTGGCTGAAGCCTCTATGCTAGCAGGGGTTCCAAAAGGACCTAGTCATTACTCACCACTTGAATCATTAGAAAACGCTACAAAACGTCAAGCTATTATTTTAAATACTATGATAGAAAACGGCTATATTAAAAAAGATACAGCCCTAAAAGCAAAGGAAACTCAGCTTACGTTTGTAGGCGAGCATCCGCATAAAACGGTCGAGGCTGCACCATACTTTCAAGACGCTGTTAAAAATGCACTAAAAAATCAACTTAAACTAGATGACCGAACCATTGCTCTTGGCGGTTTAAAAGTCTATACCACACTTGATTTAAAACAGCAGCAGGCTGCAGAAAAACAAATTCAAGAAACGATTGCGAGTGAATCAGAAATTCAGGTTGGTCTCGTCGCCATGGATCCGAAAAACGGTCATATCCGAGCAATGGTTGGCGGCCGGAATTATGAAGAAAGTCCGTTTAATCGTGCTGTTCAAGCCGTTAGACAACCAGGCTCCACTATTAAGCCTATTCTTTATTACGCGGCATTAAGTCAAGGATTTACCCCATCCTCAACAATGAGAAGTGAGAAAACTACTTTTAAATTTGATGATGGCCGAACGGAATATTCACCACATAACTTTAATAACAAGTATGCGGATGGAGAAATAACCCTTTCACAAGCCCTGGCTGTCTCAGATAATATTTACGCAGTCAAAACGCACTTATTTATGGGTATAGACACCTTAATCGATACCGTTAAAAAGTTTGGCATCTCTACAAAAATGGACAATGTTCCGTCCCTGGCGCTAGGTACTTCAGGCGTTCGGGTTATTGACATGGCGAATGCCTACAGTCAATTTGCAAATGGCGGAAAAAAGGTAGAACCTACATTGATTACAAAGGTAGAAGATTATAATGGAAAGGTTATTTTTGAAAGAAACCACGAGGCCGAAAAGGTGCTGGACCCGGCAAAAGCCTATGTTATGACACAGATGATGACAGGTATGTTCGATAAGAAGCTCAACGGCTATGCCAAGGTTACAGGGAATTCCCTTATTGACGACATCACACGTCCTTATGCAGGTAAATCGGGTTCAACCGAGACTGACAGCTGGATGATTGGTTTTACACCACAGCTGGTGACAGCCGTATGGGCTGGTCATGATGTGGGGAAACCAATTACCCTTACGGCAGAAAAGAGCTATGCGAAAAATATTTGGGCAAGCTTCATGGAGAAATCCTTAAAAGGGAAGCCGGTTAAGGCCTTTGCTCCGCCGAAAGAGGGTGTCATTGGCGTTTATGTCAATCCTGTGAACGGCAAGCTTGCCTCAAAGGATTGCCCAGTACGCCGCTTTACTTATTTTGTAGCAGGCACTGAGCCAACAGAATACTGTACCGATCATTTAGAGCATAAAGAAGATAAACCAGCGAAAGAGAAACAGGATACAAGGGACCCTTGGTATAAAAGGATTTTCAAGTGGGGCGCCTAGGCGCAGCAGCTGGGGATTAAATTAGAAAAGCTCCGGAGAATGTCTCCGGAGCTTTTCTGTGTCCTAGTGTTATCGTGCTTAAACACTGCCTTAATTTTACTACTTATTTTTTGAAAATGCTATCGTAAAAAATTAAATTTTATTCAACCGCCAAGCCTTTTTTCAACTCTTCCGCTGAATTGTTCCACATGTCTTGATTGTGATTTTGAAGGAAGTCGGATAAGATTTTTTTCGACTTATCGTCCATATGGTCGACAATGATATGACGCTTCAACGACTTATCCATCCTGTTAACATGCTCAGGAAGCGACTTGTAACCGCGGCGGATTTCACGGTCCACGGTCATTTCACAGGCAGTAACTCCCGCATAATAAGGACCCTCTTGTTTTCGATCGACCGTCACCCACACCAGCCAGTACGGTTTGCCGTTCGGAACCTCTTCCTTCGTCTTAAGGAACTTAATTCCCTTTTCGACCACGCTGCGCGCATGCATCGCCCCGACATCAATGACCGCATCACCGGCATCAACATCGACAATAACTGGAGAAACATTATCAAGGCTAAGCGCTCCCTTGCCAAAGCCCTTATGTCCATCCGTTGGGTCAGGTTTTATAATATTAAAGCCAAGTGGTTTTTTCTTATTTTCTTCCATTGAATCTTGAGACCTCCTATGTTAAAAAAATAATTGATAAAAGAAATTATCTATTCCCTGCCACAGCCCAGGGAGAATAAATTGGAATATTGGTTGAATTGTGTATTGGTCCAAAGGCGTAATGACTAAAATGATAAAGATTAAAACGCCGTACTGTTCATATTGAGTCATTTTAGCCCTGATATCGTTTGGCACCAAATCCTCGAGGATTCGATAGCCGTCAAGCGGTGGAAATGGTAATAAGTTAAACACAAACAGAACTAAATTGAGCCAGTTAAAGATGTCGAGAAAATCATAGAAGCCTGCAAAGTTTGCCGCCATTCCTGTCCGTGCTAATCCATATCCAGCCAAAAAGCCAATCAATGCCAGGACAAGGTTACTAAGCGGTCCTGCTACAGACACCAGCACACCTGCAAGACGGGGCTTTTTAAAGAAAAAACGGTTCACCGGCACCGGACGAGCCCAGCCAAATCCAGCTATAAAAATTAAGATCGTACCGAATGGATCAAGATGCTTCAGCGGATTCAACGTCAACCGGCCCTGCTTTTGCGCTGTATGATCCCCGAATTTATAGGCAACATACGCATGGGCAAATTCATGAAACGTGAACGCAATCATTAACGTAATCGCAACATAGGGAATTTCCTTCAGTGAATAGGCCAGAAATCCTTCCAAATTTTCCATATCGGTTTCCCCATTTCTCCTCTTTTTTCTTTTTAGTATACATGAAACTGGATATAAAATGAAAATGTTTGCTAAACTATCTATGATGCTATGAAATAGGCTGTGTTAACTGGCCAATAAAGGAGGAATACATAATGCCATATGTTACGGTAAAGATGCTTCCAGGACGTAGTGATGACCAAAAGAGAGCACTTGTTGAAAAGGTGACGGATGCTGTCAGTGAAACAACTGGCGCACCAAAAGAAGCCGTTGTTGTTTTTATTGAAGAAATGCAGAAAGAACATTACGGTGTTGCCGGCGTTCGAGCAAGCGACAAATAAACGAAAAAAGCTAAGCCCCATATTAATGGAGTTTAGCTTTTCCTTTTAATGCCTCAATATAAGCATAGGCTTGGTCAATTTCTTCCTCTGTATATCGCTGGCTGCTTTTTAGGGTAAAGACTTTGTCGGTTACTTCTTCTTTTGATAGATTATCAAAATATAAAACAGTTGAAACAAGCTCGAGGAATCTAGCATTCTGCTCGTTCATGTCCCCTAGGCAATCTTGTAAAAATGGCATTTCCACTTCGTTTAAGCTTAAAAACTCTTTTCCTGTGTCGGTCAGGGTATAGCGATATTGAAAATATCCGCCCTTTTTCTCTTTGATTTCATTGAGAAATCCCATATTGCAAAGCTCTTCCACTCGCAATGTTAATTCCTCAGAATATGGGCCATAAAAATGAAACTGAAACCGCTCATGGAACGGAAAACTCACCTTTTTTGCAATATATATCATCTTTTGCAGTTTTTTTCTCCCGATGATTTCTCCGGATACTAAAACAGCCTGCATCAGCTTAGCATGATCTTTTAACAACGCTCGTCAGCTCCTACTCGCGGGTTTATCTCTAATAGGCTACGTATTTGTTTTTTTATCTCTTTTTCCGAGGATTCGTCCTCTAAGAAATCAACTGGGTAATATAGCTTATGGTCGGTTCTCCTCTTACCAGAGATGGCATCCACAATCTCAGACTCTCTGGAAAGCTCCTTTAATTCCCCGTTTTTCATTAATAAATGAATCGGCAGACGTTCCTCTTCTTCACCGGGACGATAAAAGTCATACGGTAAATCCGAAGACGAATCGACAACTAAATAGTATTCCGGATCCAATCCGGCTTTTTCAAAAAGACGCGTCAATTCAGTTAGCTTTTTATACTCTTTTGCAGGATCAAACTCGGCAAATTTAAACAAGTTCCGATTGACAAAACGCCGGCAAAGGTCACTTAAAATCACGTC
Source organism: Bacillus sp. CZDM1 (assembly GCF_055502545.1). NCBI lineage: Bacteria > Bacillati > Bacillota > Bacilli > Caryophanales > Bacillaceae > Bacillus > Bacillus sp. CZDM1. The sequence goes on from NZ_JBUESO010000006.1 coordinate 209,660, forward strand.
ATCTTCTTCCTGCCAGATTTGAAAATAATACAAAATAATCGATTCATCTAACTTTAAATAGTCTTCTAACGTTACTTTATCGGTAAAGAAAGAATAAAAGTGAATCGGATCATTTTTAAAAGAATAATTGTTTTCATAAAGCTGCTTAGCGCGGTGCAGAATTTTGGTCAAAATAACCTCGGCACTTCGGGAAACAGGATGAAAATAGACCTGCCAATACATCTGATAGCGGCTCATAATATAATCCTCAACCGCATGCATACCGCTCTTCTTAATAACAACCTGGTCTTCCTTCGGTCTCATGACACGAAGAATTCTCTCCATATCAAATTGACCATAGCTTACACCGGTAAAATAAGCGTCCCTTTGCAGGTAATCCATCCGATCGGCGTCAATTTGGCTGGAAATTAAGCTGACAACGAGCTTTTTGGCAGATGTTTTTGCAATCACCTCAGCGACTTGCTGGGGAAAATCAGGACTAACCTTTTTTAAAATAAAATTGACCTCTGTATCTCCTAACACAATCGCTTGTGTAAAATCTTCATGGTCAAAGTCGAATACTTTTTCAAATGAATGGGAAAATGGACCATGCCCCAAATCGTGAAGGAGAGCGGCACATAGAGTAAGAAGACGGTCATCGTCATTCCATTCCGGCCTGCCTGCAAACACATCATCGATGATCCGTCTGACAATTTCATATACTCCGAGAGAATGGTTAAAGCGGCTGTGCTCAGCGCCATGGAAGGTTAAAAAGGTGGTGCCAAGCTGTTTGATACGGCGCAGGCGTTGAAACTCTTTTGTTCCGACCAAATCCCAAATCACGCGGTCACGTACGTGTACGTAGCGATGAACAGGGTCTTTAAACACTTTTTCTTCACTCAGTTTTTCCGCCGAATATCGCATTGCTTTCCCTCTTCCTCTAAACTTTCTTCTATTATATCCCAATTCCCAACAATTTTCTGCAGGATTTTTCGACAATTACATGAAATGAAAAATCACCTAGGAACGCGTAGTCGCAGGTGATTATTTTAGCTTTTTATTTACTTTCTCCATTAATTCCTCTTCGGTTAGGGCAGCAACCGGACGGTTATTGACAAAGGCAAATGTTTTCTTCCGGCCAGGTCCACAATAAGATTGGCAGCCAATTTTTATTTCAGCTTCAGGATCCAATTCTTTCAAACGAGGGATCAATGTCTTCGGATTCACCGCCTGACAGTCATCACAAACGCGGAATTCATTTGACATTACTTCCACCCTTTCTTTTGGGCTATCTATTATTACTATTTTATCCAATATATTTACGGTTTAACTCCTTAGGTATTTTACAATTTCTTTCTATCCATTGCAAGTTGCTTTTCGTTTGAAATCCTTCTAACTCTTTTAGTTAAAAAAACTATTATCCTTGCAGACATTTTGGTATAAAGCTTACAAAACTTGTCCAAGATAAGACTAGAACTTTTAAAAACTCGTCTCCGAGTTCATTGAAATTATATTTAGGGAGTTGAAAAGAATGAAAGTACGGCAAGATGCCTGGACAGATGAAGATGATTTATTGTTAGCTGAAACCGTCCTTCGCCATGTACGTGAAGGAAGTACCCAGCTGAATGCTTTTGAAGAGGTTGGTGACAAGCTAAATCGGACATCTGCAGCCTGTGGATTCAGATGGAATGCAGTTGTGCGCCATCGCTATGAAAAAGCATTGCAATTAGCAAAAAAACAGCGTAAACAAAGACAAAGAGTGTTAGGGAAAGACCAAGGAGGAAAGAAAAAGTTACTTTATAATCCTCCAGTACCGGCTGCAGATGACTTTGAAACACTTTCTGCACCAATCGAAGTACAAATGGAAGCAGCTTATGAAATGCCAGATTTAACAACAGAGGTTGCAGCTGAGACATACGTTAAACCTGCAGCGCCAGTTTACAGACCAACAGCACAAACGGCGTCAGGTTTATCACTTGATAGCGTCATTGATTACTTACAAAACTTTAATCATGCGAATCTGCAAAATGAAGCATTAAAAAGTGAGAATGAAAGATTAAAGCGCGAGATCGCAGAGTTACGTAAGCAAAATCAAGAAATGTCTGCAAAAATTGAAGGTCTCGAGCAAAATACCGAAACCATCCAGGAAGATTACGAGACACTCATGAAAATCATGAACCGCGCTCGTAAGCTTGTATTATTTGAAGAAGAAGAAAGACCTGCGACAAAATTCAAGATGGACCGTAACGGGAACTTAGAAAAGGTCGCTGAGTAAAACGAAAAGCTAAAAGCGCCTGCCTATCGGCGCTTGCGCTAGACAAAGCTATTGGGAGAAGAACAATATCCTCTTAAAAAGGGCCGTAAATCCACTTTTGGATTACGGCTTTTATATTTTTTCATTTCGCTCAATAATCCTTTGATAGTAGCCGGGGAGGAGGTCCAATTCAAGCTCATTTAATCCTCCTGAGTAAAGATGGACACTGTTCTTTTTTAATTGTTTCAATAGACGCAGCATCACATCTGATATGGTAAATGGCGTTTCCAAAAGCTCAGAGAGAGAAGCCATCACTTCCGGTACAATTTCCGGAAAGGTGAACTTAGTTTGCTGTTCATTTTTAGCAATCTCATAAAATTGTTTTATTACCTGTGCCCGCTTACTGCCGCTGCCATTGACACATAAATAGATTTGAACCGCGACCCCTTTTTTGAGGCGGCGCTGGGAAATACCAGCGAACTTTTTCCCATCAATACTCAGATCATAGCTTCCCGGGCAATAAGAGCCGACGATTTCCCTTGCCTCAATACGCTTATTATATTCCGCGAACATATCCTGAATAAGCTGCCACATCGTATCGTACCCGCGGTTTATATCGATCCCTTTTTCTTTTTCAGGCAGAATCAATGAGATATTCAAAACACCCTCATCGAGCACCACCGCTAACCCGCCTGAGTTCCGGACAATAGACTGATAGCCCTGTGCCTCAAGAAATTGTCTACCTTCATTTAAGAATGGCAGTTTCGTATCTTGTATCCCGAGGACGATGGTATTGTGATGGACCCAGGTTCTAGCCGTCGCAGGAGCCTGTCCAGAACCGACAGAGGCACATAACGTATCATCTGTACCAAAGGACTGTAATGCTTGAAAATGACGGCCAGCTGTCGACTGATCGATAATCCGCCATTCTGGTTGACGCAATAAACCTTCCATATTGTTTTTCTCCTCAAAATGAATAGTAAGCTTATTTTAGCAAAAAGATTCTGGTTTAAACAGGTGCTCGAATTTTCCATAAAATGTATAAAAGTACAAAACCCCTTTAAAAAAGTCCAAATGCCAGCCAAAAAGGTCCATAACCTATTGAAAATAGTCCAAACACCACGCAAAAAAGTCCATAACCCTACAAAAATAGTCCATAACGCAAAAACCCACCATCAGAAAAGCCAGCCCAACCCCGGACTGGCTCTAAAAACACTATTTTATTCCTTGCGCCGCCGTGATTAATGCCAATTTATAGACATCTTCTTCATTACAGCCGCGTGATAGGTCATTCACAGGTTTGTTTAACCCTTGAAGAATCGGACCAACTGCTTCGAACCCGCCTAAACGCTGGGCAATTTTGTAGCCGATGTTTCCAGCTTCGAGGCTTGGGAAAATAAATACGTTCGCGTCCCCTTGAAGCGGTGAATCCGGTGCTTTACTTTTCGCCACAGATGGAACAAATGCAGCATCAAATTGGAACTCACCATCGATTACCAAGGATGGCTCGCGGCGCTTTGCTTCTACCACTGCCCCTGAGACTCTTTCCGTTTCTGAGGACTTCGCTGAACCCTTTGTAGAAAAGCTTAGCATTGCAATCCGAGGTTCCATATCGAACATATCCGCCGTTTTCGCACTTTCTACCGCAATTTCCGCTAAATCATTGCTGTCCGGAGCAATATTGATGGCGCAATCGGCAAATACATATTTTTCATCCTCACGAACCATGATGAAGACGCCAGACGTTTTCTTCACGCCTTCTTTTGTTTTAATAATTTGCAGCGCAGGGCGGACCGTATCGGCTGTAGAGTGCGCCGCGCCGCTAACCAATCCGTCTGCTTTATTCAAGTACACCAACATGGTACCGAAGTAATTTTCATCTAATAAAATCTTACGCGCATCTTCTTCCGTCGCTTTTCCTTTACGGCGCTCCACAAACGCTGCCACAAGCTCGTCCATGGCTGCATAACTTGCTGGGTCATAAATTTCCGCTGCCTCTAAGGAAACACCAAGCTCCTTGGCCTTAGCCTGAACCTGTTCGATATTTCCAACCAAAATAGGAGTTAGTCGCTTTTCCTCCGCAAGTCTGCTGGCTGCTCTGACAATTCGCTCATCCAAGCCTTCAGGAAAAACGATTCTCATATCACGGCCTGATAATTTTTGTTTTAAACCTTCAAATAAATCTGCCACATTAAATCCTCCCTAAATACATCTACTACTTTTAGCATACTTTACCTGTTGAAAATTTCAACTTAGGCAGCGTTTTCACCCAAATGTTCTTATTTTCAAAAAACTCCACACTATCCTTTACTATTTACCTCTTTTCATAAAATTATCCAAGGAGGTTTATTCGAGCGTGTCTTGGTCAAACTATGATATAGTAAAGATTGTAAATAAGAAGAATGATTATTTAGGAGTGATTATAATGAGTGAAGCAGCTCAAACGCTTGATGGCTGGTATTGTTTGCATGATTTCCGTACGGTTGATTGGACGACTTGGAAAATGCTTTCAAGTGATGAACGTCAATCGGCGATTCACGAGTTTTTAAGTCTCGTTGAAAAGTGGAATCACACGCAGGAACGGAACGAAGGCAGCCATGCTTTATATACTGTTGTTGGTCAAAAAGCTGATTTTATGATGATGATTTTACGCCCGACAATGGCAGAACTAAACGAAATTGAAACAGAATTTAATAAAACAAAATTAGCTGAATTTACAATTCCAGCACATTCTTATGTATCCGTTGTGGAACTCAGCAACTATTTGCCTGCTGGTGAGGATCCATACCAAAACCCGCAAATTCTTGCTCGTTTATATCCGAAACTTCCTAAAACTGCGCATGTTTGTTTCTATCCAATGGACAAACGCCGTCAGGGCAATGATAACTGGTACATGCTGCCGATGGAAGAGCGCCGCAATTTGATGCGCAGCCATGGTATGATTGGCCGTACATATGCAGGAAAAGTAAAGCAAATCATTACCGGTTCAGTCGGCTTTGACGACTACGAATGGGGCGTAACGCTTTTTGCTGAAGATGTTCTTCAATTTAAAAAGCTGATCTACGAAATGCGTTTTGACGAAGTAAGTGCACGTTACGGTGAATTTGGTGCCTTCTTTGTTGGCAATCTGTTAGAAGAGGAAAGAGTATCTCGATTCTTACATGTTTAATCTAGAAAGTTCTCAGCATAAGCTGAGGACTTTTTTTGTATTTTCGGTAAGTCATATTTCCCCTTTCCTCCTCATACTAATAAAACAGCGAGTCTTAAGTTTTTGCTCCGAATCATCTCACAAACGGGACTATCCCGATTGTCACCATTTAGGCTTCTGGGAGTATGAATAGAATGTTGGTACAAAAGGGTTAGTCATTTTTTAGGAGGGGAAAAGATGAATCAGTATTATAATCAACAAGGGTATCAGCCCTATCAAGCTAGACAGGGAGCCGCAACTCCATATCAAGGGCAGGGATTTTTTCCTGGACAGCAACAGCAAGGATTTCCGCAGTTCCCACAACAAGGAGTTCCATCGGGGCCTCCTGCAGCAGCTCCACAGCCTCAGGGAATGCTGCCAGTTGAACAATCGTACATCGAAAATATTTTACGTTTAAACAAAGGGAAGTTAGCCACCGTTTATGCAACCTTCGAGGGGAACAATCAATGGAATGCCAAGAAATTTGTTGGCATTATTGAGGCAGCCGGGAGGGACCATATTATATTAAGTGACCCGCAGGTTGGCACACGCTTCCTCATTCCTATGGTGCCGGTCGATTACATTACGTTTGATGAAGAAATTGAATATGAATATCCTTTTGGAGCCGGAGCACCAGCTTTAGGTACTTATCCTCCAAGATAAAAACAAAAGGCATTGGAAGTCAGGTCCAATGCCTTTTTACTATTTTACAAATCTTTAACGGTACCGATAATCATCAAAACCCAGCCTGCTAAGAAGCATACTCCGCCAAGCGGCGTGATCGCCCCCAGCACTCCTACCTTCGTCAAGCTTAAAACATAAAGACTGCCGCTGAAAAGAATGATTCCGATAAAAAATAACCAGCCGGACCAAGTAAAGAAAGAACTAGCTCCTACCTTTCCGAGGAGAATTCCAATTACCAAAAGACCTGTTGCGTGAAACATTTGATAGGTGACACCTGTTTTCCAAATTTCCAGATAATGAGGATCTAGTCTATCCTTAAGTCCATGTGCCCCAAAGGCTCCAAGTGCTACAGCTAAAAAGGCATTAATCGCTCCAATTATTATAAAAGTCTTCATGTTTTCCCCGCTTTCTTCAAGTTAAAAATCAAATAAAGAATCTCCGTTTGCTTCGTCTTCCATTTCTAGTTTTTTTGGTTGATTTAGTGAGACTGGCTGCTGAACCGCTGGCTGCACCATTACTGGTTGATACGCAGCTTTTAACGGTAATTCTTGCTGGGTCTGCTTTTCATCTAGTATCAACTCGCATAATATTTTAATAGAGTACACTTTTTCCCGCAAGTTTTCTTGCTTCGTGCTGTTTTTCGCCAGTTTTAATTCCTCTTCTATTTTCCTTAGTAATTTATCTACTGAAATATCCACCATTTATTAACTCCTCTATTTCAATCTCTATATCATCATACCAAATTCCTCTATCAATTAGAAATTCGACACCTTTCATTGTTTCACGTGAAACATGTTAGGTTTTGTCAAAAAAATAAGAACCCGCACCATAAAGGTACGAGTTCTTAGCCCAATATTCTCTGGTAAATAGATTTTGCATGTGTAAGATCTTTCGTTCCATGAATGAGGGCACGGCCGTCGTTAAAGATAACCATCCGCTCACTTCCCATTTCTACTGATAAAAGATAAGGGTTCCCTTTTACGATATATCCTAGCGTACTAAGCTGTTCTGCCAGCTTCTCTAGCGATATTTCACCTTTAGCAGATGGGCGAACTTGCACCGTATCCCTTCCACATAGAACAGTGGTTTTTGTCATATTTTCCTGGTCGAGATAAGGGTAAGTCCTCTCCTCGCCACACGATAAACAGCCTGCAAATTTGGCTTTCCCCATTTTCAAGCTTGTATATTGATTCCGCCATAAGTCAAAGCTGACAAACGAAGTTCGAACCGCATCCCAGTCCTCGACGAGCATTTTGAGCGCTTCGGCACTTTGATGTGCAATGACCATCTGGACAGCCGGCGAGATAATTCCACCGGTGTCACACGTTAATCCCTGCATCGGGATTGTCCGCAACAAACAATTTAGGCATGGGGTTTTCCCAGGAATAATCGAAAAACTCATCCCATAACTGCCGACACACGCCCCGTAGATCCACGGTATCTGATACTTTTGTGAAACATCATTCATGACCATCCGCGTTTCAAAATTATCGGTAGCATCCATGATGATATCTACATCCTTCACCAAATCCTCGAGCATCGCTGGAGTGGCATCGCCGATGATAGCGTTTATTTCAACATCCGAATTGATTGCCTTAAGCCGTTTTTCAGCGGCAGCAGCCTTCGGAAGTTTCTCCGCCACATCCTCCTCGGTATAGAGCTGCTGGCGCTGCAAATTGCTTGATTCGACATAATCTCTATCGACAATCGTCAGCCTGCCAACGCCTGCCCGAATGAGGATCTCCGCATTCCCAGAACCAAGCGCCCCCGCACCGATCATCAACACATGCTTCGAACGGATTTTAGCTTGCCCCTCTTTTCCGATCCCCGGAAAGAGGACCTGTCGTGAATATCGTTCGTTCATTCTGCTTCCCCTTCCAAGAGTGAATCTCGCTTATCCGAGAGTAATTTCTGCCATCTGAGAGTTATTCCCGCTCATCCGAGAGTTATTCTCGCTATCCGAGAGTAACCCTCGCTCATCCAAGAGTAATCCTCGCCATCCGAGAGTAATTTCTGCCATCCGAGAGTAACCCTCGCTTATCCGAGAGTAAACCCCTATTTATGGCCTTTTCTCTGATCAGCCGCCGCTTACTGGCGGGATAAAGGCGATTTCATCTCCGTCTTGAATCACTTCATCGTCCTGGGCAAACTCTTCGTTAACGGCCGTCATAACGGTATCCAATTTAGGAAGATTGTAGATTGCCGCCAATTCTGCTTTCAATTCAGCCACACTTTTACCTGTCGCATCTAATCGAAGAAACTCTTCGCCAACTGCATCACGCAAATGAGCGAAAAACATTACTTTATTCATTCAAATCGTCCTCCTCAGGTTTGCCGCTTGGATAAGCAACCGTTTCAAGCTGGTTGCCCATCCACTCTTCGCCATCTTCCCAATGCTCTTTTTTCCAAATCGGGACAATTTCTTTAATCCTCTCAATCGCATACCGATTGGCCTCGTAAGCATCGGCACGGTGTGGTGTGGAAACAGCAATAACAACGGCGATATCCGTGATATCAAGACGGCCGACACGATGGGTAATGGCGACCTGAGAACCTTCCCAGCGCTCTTCAATCTCTCTGCCGATTTGCTCAAGCTTTTTCACAGCCATGGCTTCATACGCATCGTAAATTAAGAATAGTGTCTTTTTCCCTTTTGTTAATTCACGAACGGTTCCAATAAAAGTAGTGATCGCTCCAGCATTGCGCTGAACGACCTTATCAATAACCGATTGGATATCAATCGGTTCTTTTGAAATTTGAAAGTTCATTTTCTCCACCTCTTCAGCCCAAATTCTTTGGCTCTGCGTTTTCCACTACTTCATATCCGCCAATCTTTTCGACCTGCTCTTTAAAGGACGGGGATTGGATAATGTCGATTAATAATTTGCAGCTTTCACTTTCATAGAAGCTTCTCGTCATCAATAAATCATATTCTTCGTCACCAACAGGAATAAAATCCAAGTCCATGGCCTTTGCAGCTGGATAAATCCCTAGCCCCGCTCCATGACCATCCCCATTTACCTCAGCTGCAACCGCTAAGTGTGAGAACATTTCACGATCATATCCGGTAATTTCATCAGAAGAAACCCCATTTTCCTTAAGAAGCATGTCAAGGAGAATCCTTGTTCCTGCCCCTTTTTGACGGTTAACAAAATTCGCTTTTTTCTCAGCGATATCGATCAGTGTTTCAATCCCCAGCGGATTTCCTTTTGGTAAAATCCATCCTTGCTTTCTTTTTAAAAATGGATAGAGGACAACATCCACACCAGCTAACATTTTCTTAACATATGAGATATTATATTGCTTTGTATTCGGATCAAGCAAATGAATGCCCGCTACATGGGCCTCTCCTTTTCGAATTGCCATAATACCAGCCATACTGCCGACATGCGCTGAAACAATCTTCATATCTGCACGGACTCTTTTCACCTGTGAGGATAAAAGATCAATGGTCAAATCATGGCTGCCGCAAAACATAATCGCATTTTTGATTTCCTCAAGCGGCCTTAAAAGCTCGACTTCAGCAAAATCACCTTGTTCATAGCCAATGACGTTGGCTGGCACGACAAGAAGGCCATCTGCTCTCACATAGGACATCGTTACCCCCGCCGCTCTTGTCAGCGGATTTGCAACAAATTGTCCATTCACATAGCCGATATTCATTCGTACAAAATCCTCGGCACCCATACCTGAAACGATACGGCGGCCAAGCTTGACGGTAACCGTCTGCCTTTTTGGCTCAGGGATTTGTAAATACTTGCAAATCAACGGCCTGACAAACCATTCTAAGGACAAATAGGCGGAGACAGGATATCCTGGAACACCTACGACAATCTTTTCATTTATTTTCCCTAAAATCACAGGCTTCCCAGGTCTTGCGGCCACACCATGGGTGAATACGGTTCCAATTTCGGTGATGATATGTACGGTATAATCCTTTGAACCTGCTGAGGATCCAGCATTAATGACAATAATATCCGAAGTCTCTGCTGCTTCAAGCAATACAGACTTGATCATTTCAGGGTCGTCCTTCACAATCCGATGAAGTCTCGGCTCCCCGCCCCAATCCTTTACAAAGTTCGCAAATACCGTTCCATTAAATTCAATAATATTTCCAGAAGAAAGTACGCTATCCGCCTCGACTAGCTCATTACCTGTCGGGATGATGGTGACAACTGGCTTTTTCGCAACCGGAATCTGAAGCTGCTGGGATGCTAACAGAACGCCCAAATCCGCTGGTCTTAGTATATGTCCCTGCGGGAAAAGCATTTCCTCCTGTACAATATCCTCGCCAATCGGGCGTATATGCTGCCACGGAGTTGCGGGCTCAATAATTTCAACATTTTCTTCATCGATAATATCGACATGTTCAATCATGATTACCGCATTAAATGGAGCTGGAATCGCATTTCCTGTATCCACTATAGCAAAATCAATTCCCAGCTTAAGCTGAAGTGGATTTTGCTCATGGGCGGTATATGTTTTTTCAGCGATTACCGCAATTCCATCCATGGCAGATGCATGGTAATGAGGCATTGAAACATTTGCAAAAATTGGCTCAGCCGTCACACGGCCAAGGGCATCACTTATTGGAATCATTTCTACTTCAAGGGGCAGAGAAAAGTTCTCAAGAATTTCTGTTTTCGCTTCCGATCGGGGTTTGTCCTCTAAATATATTTTCCGTTTATAGCGTTTCTGGTCCATCTATTTTATCCCCCTCATCGTGTTGCAATCACAGGTACATAATCCCCCTGTGAAATACCCTCTTTTTCTGAACTAATCTCAACAATTCCATCGCTTTTTACTAACGTCGTAATTAGCCCTGATTTCCCGATAATCGGCTCCGCCCACCATTCTCCTCCTTTCTCCATCAAACGAACACGAATATAATCGGAACGCCCTGGTGCAGAAGGAATATTCTTGGTAATCCGGGCAAAAATCCGATCAGGCTTCTTATCGATTTTTTCACCTTTTAACTTTTGAATAATCTTTTCGCCAAATAGCATGAAAATAATCATCGCTGAGGCTGGATGACCCGGCAGGCCTATGACCGGTTTTCCATTCGCCATTGCAAGAATCGTAGGTTTCCCTGGTTTAATAGATATGCCATGCACGAACACACCTGGTGAACCTAGGGACTGAATCACATCTGTTGTGTAGTCCTTTGCTCCGACCGAGCTTCCCCCTGAGAGAATTAAGCAGTCCACTTCATTATATAAAGCCTGTGCTTTTTGCTGAAACTCCTGATAGTCATCCTTCACAATTCCACCGTACACAACCTCAACATTCCATTGTTTTGCGAGCCCGGAAATCGTCAAATAGTTAATATCACGGATTTGTCCTTCTGAAAGTTTTTCTGTTTGATAGGGAACAATTTCATCACCCGATGATAGATACCCGACCTTAAGCTTACGATAAACACTTACATGGCTAATACCCAGGGAGGCAATCGCACCTAACTCCTGAGGTCTGAGCATTGTCCCCTCTGGAAGGAGAATTTCCCCTTCACGGATATCCTCGCCTGCACGGATAATATTTTCACCAGGTGCTACTGGCTTGTAGGTGTTTAATAGTCCGTCATGATCTTCACAATGTTCAATCATTATCACGCTATCACTTCCTGGAGGAATCATCCCGCCTGTTGGGACATAGACGGCTTCCCCTTGACCGACAGGGAGCGAAGCAGATTCTCCCATTGAAACTTCTCCCACCACCGTTAAAAACCCCGGCATGGAATCAGAGGACCCATAAGTGTCCTTTGCTTTCACAGCATAGCCATCCACCGTTGAGCGATCAAAGCCAGGGACATTTTCCTTCGCGGTGACAGGCACCGCCAATATATATTGAAGAGCCTCTTCAAGAGAGCGTTCTTCGGCAGCTTTTATCGCTGGAATTTTTTCTTTAATCATTGCAAACGTTTCTTCAACTGTTTTTACTTTGAAAAATTGCACTGTGCCTTACATCCTTCCTGCCTAATCAGCTTCCAGCCATTTTTTTGCGTCCTCATACTCATGGGGATGATTCATATTGAAAAAAACTCGCTCCATATCGATGTTGGTATAGGCTTGCAGTTCTTTTTCCGTTACATAAAGGACATTTAAATGATCAAGCAGATGTTTGATTGGAAGACGTCCATTTTCAATACATTCTTCAATTTTCGTTACACACTTCTTTTGAAAAACCGCACATAAAGTTTGCATTTTTCCATTAATAACGGGAACTAAGGCATCGTGATGGTCAATCATATTCACCAGGGCAGCAGCTAGTTCTCCGGACATAAATGGCATGTCACACGCTACTATGAAATTCACATCATATTCCGAAGCACGTAAGCCGGCATGAAATCCTGCAAGCGGTCCCTTTCCAGGATAGTGATCAGACACCATCTTCACTCCTAAAAACTGATAGGATTCCCTATCATTGGTGACAAGAATGATATCATCAAAATAGATTTTAAGAATATCAACCATTCTTTCAATTGTCGTCTTCTCATTTAGTTTAAGGAGCGCCTTGTTTGTGCCCATTCTGCTTGATTTCCCGCCTGATAAAATAATAGCACCAGCTTTCATGAAAAAGCACCTTCTTAATTTGATTGTTTTACTTGTCTAGCTGCAGCGCCTAAGGGCTCGGGGGCATTAGCCAATCCGTCAAGAAGGTAAAGACCAACCTTCTCGCCGGATCGTCTAATGCCTGTCGCCCTTGGTCAAGGCGCTTCCGCTTTTCGTTTCTCCAACCGCTTGATATCCTTGCTCCTGGGCTACAAAATCTAGATGAATCGTATTTAAGTCCAGCATGGCAGCTGAAGGCTTGCTGAGATATTGTCTTGTATCTATCACTTTAATATATCCTGTACACTTTTCGCAAACCTGAATTTGTGAGGCTGCATCCCCTTCAATGGAGATAAACTGGATGGTGTTATGGTCATCATTGCCGCAATGTGCACATTCAACACGCTTTGCATTCCAATGTGCCAGGCAGCGCGGACATGTCATTACCTTTTTTCCTTCATCTTCTAGAACGGCAAGCCGAGCTGGTTCACCGCAAACAGGGCAGCCTGCAAATGGAACAGCATGAGTGATTTCGTCCTGAAGTTTTTCTGCTGTCAGCTGCAAGTATGGCCTTAATGCTGTTTCTGCCAGGAATTGAGGAATCCACGCTTCAAGCCCATTTTCTTCCGCAAAACTAGCAAAATACATACTATTAAAAGAAAAGGCTTCATCGATCCAGCGAATCGCAGTTTCTTCGTTTAATAGAGCGCTAATCCCAGCAAGCTTTGTTTCAAGCTCAGGATTCATCTTGATTAAAAGTACGTTTATTTCCTCTATCCACTGTAAGAATAGTGAAATTTCGAAATTAATAGACGCTAATGCAGCCGCTGGCACTCCTGCTGACATCGCCGCTTTATCAAGATTTGGAATAATAGATTCAGGATTGATACTCTTCTTCCAATTCTCTTGAAGGGTTAAAATATCCTTCTGTAAATTCTGATATTCTTTTGAAACAACAGATTTTTTCATCGTGTGCACCTCTTCTTTTTTTAAATAAAGGCTGTCCTGCGAGAGACAGCCTTTTTTGGTATTAACTTTTAACTTGGTTATGCGCCTTTTTTCTTTTTCTTGTTATGACCAGTAGTTGGACCTGGACTATTTGGTTTATGCGGGTCGTCTAGTTTAGGGAAGTTGCCTTTTGCGACTTCTTCGTCATACCAGTCTGGATAGTGTTCTTGTGCCCACCATGCAGGTACTTCACCTGTGATAACTCCGGTATATCCTGGTTTAGAGTTTTTGTGTATAACAGATAGATAGACGTGTCCGACTACTACCGCAATAGCTAGACCGAAACCGATGTTGTGTAACAAATATCCCCATTGAACGAAAGCTCTTGGGAAGAATTCAGGGAACCACATTGGGATACCTGATCCAATGATTAAAATGGCAGTGAAGATTTGAATAATTGAGTTAATCTTTTCACCTGCGTTAAAGAACGTTTGTCTAATGTGTTTAAAATTAAATCCGAACAGCTCTTTTACGAATTCAGTAAAGAATTCAAGGTCACGTTTTTTCCACGTAACTAGTTCCTTCATCCATAGCTTAAAGCCTTTGAAGTCAAAAATCACCCAGATAAACGTTGGTGTTACAAATGCAACGGCAAAGATTCGGTGAAGGAGACGAGCCCCTTCCGGTCCGCCAAGAACTGGATACAGCCAGTCAAAAAACTCCGTATACATTGGCAAAGCCGTAATATAGAGGGCGAAGAAGGAAATCGCGTTAACAGCATGCGCCCAAACAAATGCCTTCGAAAAACGTCTTACTTTTATTGTCGACTTTTGAGGTTTACTCATGGCTGTCACCTCCGTCTACGTTTTTACCATTCTTTTTCTTGCTAATGATGGTATTGGTAATAAAAGCACCGACAACCGCCATCGTGGTTGCACCAATCATCATTTTACCAATTGGCTGTGCATAGTCTTTCCAAATCACAGCAGATGTTGGAACCTTAGGGTTTTCAGGCAAACCGTAAACGGATGGTTTTTCTGCAAGTACATAAACCGTATGCGTTCCGCCAACACCTTTCGGGTTATATACCATTGCATTTGGATAGCGGTCCTTGATTTCGTTTACGCGCTTTTCTGCTTTTGCAATCATCTCATCTTTGTTTCCAAACTCCATTGCTCCTGTGTGACAGGTTGTAACGCAGGCAGGCTGTAAGCCTTCTTCAAGACGATCTGTACACATGGTACATTTATGAGCTTTTCTGTATTTGTCACCATTTTTATCAACATATTCCTTAAGGGAAATGACTTCAAATGGACAGTTATTGACGCAGTATCCACAGCCTACACATTTCTCATGGTCAATGACAACAGTACCAAAATCAGTGTAGCTGATTGCATTTTCCGGGCAAACCTTTTCACAGGCAGCATCCGTACAGTGGAAGCATGCAGAGTGACGGAACAGATAGTCAAGTTTGCCTTTTGAATCTTCATGCTCGATATATTGCAATACATTCCATGTATCTGCCGTTGTTTTCGCATGTGACTGTGCGCTTCCAAGAAAGTCCTGTTGTTCAGCCGGAAGGTCATTCCAGTTTTTACAGGCAACCATACAGGCACGACAGCCGTCACACTTGGTCACATCTACAAATTTCACATATTCAGTAGCCATTAGTCAGCCCTCCTTACGTCACAGAGGAATGCCTTATATTCTGGAATGGTTGTATTGGCATCCCCGATATGAGGCGTCAGGCGATTTGCTGTATCCCCAGTTGCAATTCCTTTATATCCAAAATGCCATGGCATTCCGATTTGATGAACATTTTTGCCATTGATTTTATGAGGCTTAAAGCGTTTCGTCACCATTGCGAAGGCTTTTACCTCACCACGGGCTGAGCTGACAATGATTTTATCTTTGTTTTTAATGCCCTTTTCCTTAGCTAACTCTTCACTCATTTCGATGTACATATGTGGAACAAGCTCTGATAACCATTCTTGGTTACGCGTCATGGAACCGGACTGCCAGTGCTCACTTACACGATACGTTGTAGCCACGATTGGGAAGTCCGCTTTAAAGCCGCGCTTATTAAATTCCCCATCAAATAATTGAATCGCTGGGTTAATTTCCTGCTTTGAGAACGGATTTGGAATTGGACTTTCAAATGGTTCATAGTGTTCAGGGAATGGACCATCATTTAATGTTGGTGCATATAACCCGCCTACTCCATCAGCCATCATGATAAACGGTGATGTAAATCCAGGTTCTCCCGGCTTCTTAATGGCGACAAAATCTGGTACATCATGTCCAACCCACTTACCTTGAACAGCATCAAACCAAATGACCTCTTTGTCCTTGCTCCATGGCTTACCGTTTAGATCAGCTGCACAGCGGTTGTATAGAATACGACGGTTCATCGGCCAAGCATAAGACCAGTTTAGGTAGTTGCTCATACCCGTGTCTTTGTTATCACGGTTTTTAGAACGATTCTTTCCTTCTTCTGGGTAGAAGCCGCAATAGATCCAGTTACCGGAACAGGTTGAGCCATCATCTTTCAGATTCCCAAATCCGGCAATTAATTTTCCTGTATTCACATCATAGCCATTGATTTCTCTCGCTACTAGATCGATATCAGGATGATGTCCTGTGCCGTAGTTCCAATATAATGCATTGATTGGTGCCGCAGCAGGACCGGCTTCATTTTTATAAAGAGCTTTAATTCTTGTAGTGAGCTCATGAATGATTTCTAAGTCTGCTTTTGACTCTCCTAATGGCTTAATTGCCTGCCAGCGGTACTGCATCCAGCGGGAGCTGTTTGAAATACTTCCTTCTTTTTCATAAGAAGAACATGCTGGTAAAAGGAATACTTCTGTATTGACCTTAGATGGGTCACTGCCTGCTTCTTTCTGCCAGAACGATGCCGATTCTGTTTCCCAAAGGTCAACCGCTACTAACCATTTCAGGTTGCCAAGTGCTTCTTTTTCCTTGCCCGCATTTGGTCCGCCGACGACTGGGTTTGTTCCAAATAGGAACGCACCTTCCAGCTTACCCTCATACATGGCTTTAAAAAGGTTAATGTGTGAGTAGTTTTTATTGCCCTTTGGCAGGTATTGATAGCCAAATTCATTGTTTGCTGTAGCATTTGGTCCATACCATGCTTTCAATAAGCTGACGATGAACTTCGGCTTGTTGCTCCAATAACCTGTTTTTGGTGTTTCTTTTTCCATATGGCCTTTAAGGGTTGCATTCTCTGGAACCTTTGAGGTTGGTGAGTTTAGATAGCCTGTTAAGTTTCCATAAAGCAGACCAAAGTCTGTAGAACCTTGTACGTTAGATTCACCGCGCATTGCGTTTACACCGCCGCCAGGCAGACCAATATTACCTAAAAGAAGCTGAAGCATTGCATAGGCACGTACATTTTGTGTTCCAACTGTGTGCTGGGTTGTACCCATTGCATACATGATTGTTCCAGATTTTCCAACCTGACCAGTTGCACAGAACGTTTCACAAACCTTTACGTAATCTTCCTTAGCTGTACCCGTTACTGCTGTTACTGTATCGACATCATAACGTGAGTAATGCTTCTTCATTAATTGGAAAACACAGCGAGGATCCTGTAACGTCATATCTTTTACAGGTGTTCCATCTTCGTTCTTTTCCCATGCCCATTTTGTTTTATCATAAGCGCGTTTTGCTTCGTCATAGCCAGAGAACAAGCCATCTTCAAAACTATAAGTATCTTTTACTATAAAGCTAGCGTTTGTATAGTTAACAACATACTCTTTGTGAATTAAATCATGATCAAGCGCGTATTTAATCATTCCCCCAATAAACGGAATATCCGTTCCAGAACGAAGCGGTGCATACACATCAGCCATAGAAGATGTTCTTGTATAACGCGGGTCAACCGAGACAATTTTACCGCCTTTATCCTTTGCTTTTTGCAGCCATCTAAAGCTGATTGGATGGTTTTCAGCAGGGTTTGCGCCAATGATTAATGCACAATCAGTATACTGCAGATCATTCCAATGGTTAGTCATTGCTCCACGACCATATGAAGGTGCCAGACCGGCAACCGTAGAACTATGTCATATTCGTGCCTGGTGCTCTAAATAGGTGACACCAAGCCCTCTCATCATTTTAGCAAGCAGGTACGTCTCTTCATTATCAAGAGCTGCTCCGCCAAGGCTGGCAATCGCCTCGGTCTTATTCACTGTCATGCCGTCTTCACTTACAACAAATGTTTTATCACGTGTTTCTTTCGTACGCTTGGCAATGGTTTCATACATCCATTCCCAATCTTTTTCTTCCCACTTATTGCTGCCTGGTGCACGGTAAAGCGGTTTCTTTATACGTCTTTCAGAAGTGTATAATTGTCTAATTGTTGTACCTTTACTGCATAGCTTACCTTCGTTAATTGGGTTATCCGGATCCCCTTCCGTATAAACCACTGTGTTGTCCTTTGTATGGACTAAAATTCCACAGCCAACGCCGCAAAAGCAGCAAATGGTTGGTGTAACAGTTGATTTGGCAATTTTGAATTCTTTTGTGCTGGCATACGCTTTTTTCTCATTAAAGCCCAGCTCAACTACTGCTAACGTCGCTGCAGTGGCACCAGACAACTTCAAGAATTGCCTGCGATTTAAGTTGATTTCAACCATTTTTCTATCTCCTTCCCATTAAATGAATAGAACATCCCATTTTTATCTATTTTGTTACCTTGGCCTGTTTATTCCCCCCCTTCAATGCAACTCTGCAGCGGGTATTTCCAATAAATCATTTTCAACTCTGCCTGTTGAGGTGTAAATATTAGCCATTTTCCCTCGTAAATAGCCAATAACCTCAATGTTTAAGAATTTAGCCAATTGAACGGCCTGCTTGGTAGCTGCTGTTCGTGAACCAATAACAGGAAAGCCAAATTTCGCTGCTTTGGAGAGCATTTCATATGAAACCCTGCCGGTTGTTAATAATACTAACCGTTCAGGCTGTAACCCATTTCTGAGTGTGTGGCCAATGATCTTATCGACTGCATTGTGCCGGCCTATGTCTTCGCGGACGGTGATAGTGCCATTTTCTTCAACAATACAGGCACCATGCATGCCGCCGGTTTCCAAGTAAAACGGTGAATTTTGAGCAAATTCACTTCGCTTTTTTAATAAAAAACTTAATTTATAGCTGTGTTCAGAAGATACTTTTTGAAAATTCTTCACGTCTGTCATCGAAAAAAACGTGACTCCGCGGCCGCAGCCAGCCGTATAGTGCTTCTTTTTCGTAAATAACTCTTCTTCATTAAAGCCATTCAGAAGTGAGACGTTGATACTTCCCATCTCTTCATTAATCGTAATGGCTTCAATCTCACTCGCTTCCCGAATAAATCCTTCAGAAAACAAATAACCATAGGCCCAATCCTCTAAATCATGTTTCGTTAGTTGAAATACGGCTATCTCATACCCATTTAAAATTAAGGTAATCGGATATTCATCAGGACATCCTTTGCGGTACATTGGTTTCCCTCCTTTTAGGAAATACCATTCTAGAACTTTTCAATTGTAATCATGTTAACCAGCCTTCTCAGCGACATTTATCACAATTTACAGCACATCCAAATGAATTAGCTATGCCTTTTAAATTTATAATAAATATCGAAGCCTAGATTTCAGGACTTTGACGAGCCTTGGTCTTTTTTGTGTCAGATTATCGAATTTATTTCAAAACTTCCTGCTTTAATGCTATTTGTAAGCGATACCAAATTGTCTCTTGTATCTTTAGTACTATCGTACGATGAGTCTTTTTTCTCGGAAGTAAGAATTATCACATATAAACATCTAAAGAATATAAAAACGGTCATTTGTCATCTTTCTGACAAAATCAATCCATTTCAAAATTTCTGCTATATTTCTACATTTGATTTATAATAGGAATAGTGATTTTCACCAACTAGTTTTTAGGAGGAGTACATATGACAATTAAAAAAGTTATGACGATCGCGGGTTCGGACACAAGCGGGGGTGCAGGGATTCAGGCTGATATCAAAACATTCCAAGAACTAGGTGTGTACGGAATGACGGCACTGACTACCATCGTTACGATGGATCCTAAGGATTGGCACCATAGCGTGTTTCCAATCTCCGTTGAGACGCTAAAACCACAAATCGACACCGTCCTATCAGTAGGAATTAACGCCATGAAAACAGGTATGCTTGGTACAGTTGAAATCATTGAGTTAGTCGCAAAGGTGATCGATGAACATAAAATGGAAACCGTCGTCATTGACCCTGTTATGGTGTGTAAGGGCGAGGATGAAGTCTTAAATCCGGAAACCACTGACGCTATGCGTGAATTATTACTGCCACGCGCATTAGTTGTGACACCTAACCTTTTCGAGGCTGGCCAATTAGCTCAAACAGGCCCCGTTAAAACCTTAGAACAGATGAAGGAAGCCGCACGAAAAATTCACGATTTAGGTGCTAAATATGTGGTGATTAAAGGCGGCAGCAAGCTGTTAACAGAAGAAAAATCAATTGACCTTTTATATGATGGCAAAGACTTCACCATTTTTGAATCCGAAAAAATTGAGACGAACTTCACTCATGGGGCGGGCTGTACCTTCTCATCTGCCATTACCGCAGAACTGGCAAAGGGCCGTTCCGTTATCGAAGCAGTTGAAGTTGCAAAGGACTTCATTTCCGCTGCGATCAGCCAAGGCTTCCGCTTAAATGAATTCGTCGGACCTACTTGGCACGGTGCCTACCGCGGAGCAAAAACCGAATACTGCACAGATTGTTAATCATACCAAGGCCGTTCTCCATCCGAACGGCCTTTTTTATTATGAAAAACTAGGCTAACATTTCGCTTTTTCAATGTGATTTTAGTATGATAGATACATTATTAAATACACTAATTTATAGATTACATACCATGTACAGGGAAAGGAGCAAAGACATATGGAACCGATTAAGAATCATCTCCAGGTTCAAGAAGTGATTAACAGGTTCGCAAACCAGGATGTATATATTCACCTGGAAACTACGAATGGTGCCTACGCATCCCACCATGATCAGACCTTCTTTTCAGCAGGTGCCTATATTCGAAATGCGCTGGTCCAATACGAACATGGGAAAATCACCGGAACTGACCCCTATCGTGTCGGCTTAAAAATTAACCTTGGCTGGATATATGCGGAAGGTCTAACTCATTTTGAAGTCGATGAAGAAGACCGCTTGCTGTTAGCAGGCCATGATAACAAAGGGAAACTCGCGGTTGCCCTAGAAATCAGCCCTACACCGTTTGAGTAATGGAAAGGAGGAGCCTTTTATGGAAAAAGAACGTCATCTATTAGTCGTCTTTCCACATCCAGACGACGAAGCTTTTGGAGTATCTGGAACCATTGCCACCCATATACAAAATGGTACTCCTGTCACTTACGCCTGTTTAACCTTGGGTGAGATGGGCCGTAACATGGGGAATCCCCCTTTTACCAACCGAGAAAATCTCCCGAAAATTAGAAAAGAGGAGCTTAAGGCTGCCGCTGCTGCCTTAGGTATTCAAGATTTACGAATGCTGGGGTACCGTGATAAAACGGTTGAGTTTGAAGACGATGAGAAGCTGGCAAATGCGATGTTGTCATTAATTAATGACGTAAATCCATCACTTGTCATCACTTTTTATCCAGGCTATTCTGTTCACCCCGACCATGACGCTACCGGTGCGGCGGTGGTAAGGGCAATCGAAAAGATTCCTGCCGACGCAAGGCCGAAGCTGCACTGTGTTGCTTTTTCAAACAATTGCGTCGAGGAGCTCGGTGAGGCCGACATTATCCATAACATCACTGCCGTTGCAGATAAAAAACTGGCTGCCATTCAGGCCCATCGCTCCCAAACGGAGCAAATGTTTGGAGACGTAACAGAAAAATTGAAAAACCAAGACCCGCAAATGATGGTCTGGATCAATAATGAGCGATTCTGGACGTATAAATTTGATAATTAAATTTGCCTTTTTTATAAAGAGCCCTTGTTAAGGACAAATCTTTCACTGTCTCATCGAGTTTTGTCCTTAACCAGCAAAAAAGCCTTCGTCCATGACGAAGGTTTTTTTTAATAAGCTGGATTCATTAAAGTGCACAGTTTGCACATATCAAGGATGATGATTTTCCTTGATTTCATATCGATAATTCCTTCTTTTTTCAGCTTCGAGAATACTCGGCTGACACTTTCCCGTGTGGTCCCGACTACCGTAGCAAACTCTTGAATCGTCAAGGGAATTTCAATATTCCATCTCGAGGTTGAATTATTAAATTTATTCCCTAACCGCTCTAACGTCTTTACTGTCTTCGCATAAACATCTAACAAGGCGACGTCTCTTAAGGTGGAAGTCATTTCACGAAGAGAATCGCTCATGTATTCGATCATTTGAACAGCTAGCTCGGGATATTCATGAAGACCCTTCTCTAATTCCATTTTATCTAAAAAGAAAAGCTGACCATCTTGGAGCATAGTGGCCGTCGCTGGATAGAGCTGTGAGGTTTTCGAGAACAGGCAAGCCTCCGCAAACACATCACCCTTTTGCTTCATACAAACAATGATCTCATTACCGTGTTCATCCTGCTTTGTTAGCTTTACCGCTCCCGAATGAATAAAAAATACCCCTTTGGCCACTTCATCTTCACAAATAACCTGTACTCCTTTTTTAATGGTTATTGTTTGAATCCGATTGGCGATTAGATGAATGGATTTTGCCGATAAATCCTTAAAAATGACTATTTTTCGTAGAAAGTCCTCGATTTTCAACTCTCTTACTTTGCCAAATGGCTGTTCCTCTAAAGCATGTACGGGATTCATTCTGCTCCTCCTTCCCTTTTTAAAAATCGCTGTGATACCACATATGTTACCTCCATTGTAGTGAAAATCGTCTCATCTTGAAGTGATAATTTTCACAAAACGTTCAATTTCTTAAAACCCTTTCATTTCAACGCCCTTCACAAAACGTTCAAAGTTGACTAAAAAAATGTGAGTAAAGTCACATTTTAAATATTGATTTCTTATTAGGATGAAGTTGTTCATTAGACAGAAGGAGGGGGAAGTATGAATAAGGCAATTATCAGCTTTGTCGTTAGCATCGTAATTGGTTTTGGTCTTGGGTACTTGGTATTTGGCGTCATTATAGGAGATGGCGATTCACAGCCTCAAGTCGCTCAAACAGAACAAACAGACGAAGCAGCTGAATCAGAAGGACAAAAAGAAGAAGCAAAAGAGGAAACATCAACGGTGGATGCCAATAACATCCTTAGCAGCAAAGGCTGTCTCGGCTGTCACGCAGTTGATAAACTTGGCCTAGATGGCGGGGCAACGGGCCCAGATCTTTCCAAAGCCTATACAGAGGTTGAAGGAAAGCATGGCAAGTCACTTGATGAATTCTTAAAAGAACCAACTTCCGCGGTTATGTCGAGCGTTATTGGCGGCAGCCCGTTAACAGATGAAGAACGCGCGCAAGTGTTAGATATGTTGAAACAAGCTTCAGAAAAATAATAAGGTGGTGTAATAGATGAAGAAATGGATTCCAATCGCCTCTGGTTTACTAGCAGGCTTTGTCGCAGCAACGATAACATTCGCCGACTTTTCAAAAAGCACGGACAATCAAGTTGCTTCTAGTAATAATAAAAGCAATGCAGAAAAAGTTTATGTGCCATTCGGTGAAAAAGATGATTACTACCTATTCGCATCAGGCGGCCACTCTGGTCAAATGTTTATCTATGGTGTGCCATCCATGCGTCATATTCGAACGGTTCCAGTATTCTCACAAGACTCTGCAACAGGATATGGGTTTGATGAGCATACGAAGAAATTAATGGGTGACTACACATGGGGAGACCTGCATCACCCGGCATTCTCAGAAACAAATGGTGACTATGACGGTAAATACATGTTTGCCACAGACGTTGGAAACAGCCGTGCAGCAGCAATGGATTTAGAAACCTTTACGGTAAAAGACATTATTAATGTTCCAAATACTAGCGGTCCGCACTGTGCGGCGTTCGTTACGCAGAATACAGAGTATATGTTCCTGCCAACACGTTTCGCTGTGCCAATCGGCTCTGAATACAAGCCTCTGGACGAGTACAGCCAGCAGTACCGCGGTGTAATGTCAGCCGTAACGTTTGATCAAAACAAAGATAAGCTCAATATTGCCTACCAGGTTGCTCTGCCGCCATGGTCCTATGATTTATCTGACGCTGGTAAGAAAAGCTCCGCAGACTGGGCAGTCATGACAACGTATAACACAGAAGAAGCAACAACCAATCTTGAAATTAACGCTTCACAGGCTGACCGTGACTTCATTGTTCTTTTTAACTGGAAAGAGCTTGAGAAAATGGTTGCCGACGGACAGTATGATGAAGTGACTGGTCAAAAAATGATATTCCCTGAAAAGCATAAAGGCGGAATTTACCTTGTTCCTGTTGCGAAATCACCACATGGTGTCGACGTAACGCCTGATGGAAAGCACTTTATTGCTTCTGGAAAACTTGCACCATCCATGACAGTATTCTCTTTTGAAAAAGCATTTGAAGCGATTGAAAAACAAGATTTCGCTGGCGAGCGCAATGGTATTCCAATTATCAACTATGATTCTATTATGGAAAGAGAAGTTAACCCTGAAAATGCACTTGGACCGCTTCACACTCAATTTGATGACAAAGGAATGGCTTACACAACGATGTTCATTTCTTCTGAAATCGTGAAATGGGATCCAAAAACAGGCGAAACATTAGACCGTGTACCTGTACAATATTCACCAGGACACTCAGTAGCAGCTGAAGGTGATACCGTTTCACCTGATGGAAAATGGCTGATTGCTCTTAACAAAATTGCCAAAGACAGCTATTTATCAGTAGGACCTTCACATCCAGAGTCCATGCAGTTAATCGATATCAGCGGCAAGATGAAGGTAATCCAATCTTCACCAGTTAACCCTGAGCCTCACTACGCGCAAATCATTAAGGCAGATAAGATTAAAACGATAGAAGTTTATCCGAAGGATGAAAACAATAAGCAAGCGACTTATAAGCAAGATCAGGCTAGGATCGAACGGAATGGAAACGAAGTTCATGTCTACGGTATCGCGATGCGTTCGAAGTTCATCTTTGACGCAAAAGCAAAACGTCCTGATGTGATTGAAGTTAATCAAGGGGATAAAGTGTTTATCCACTTAACGAATACGGATTTTGATGAGGATATTACCCACGGATTTGCCATCAACAAATATGACTTAAACATTGAGGTTCAGCCAGGTCAAACGAATACAATTGAATTTACTGCAGACAAAGCAGGTACGTTCCCGCTTTACTGTACTAACTTCTGTTCAGCACTACACCAAGAAATGACCGGCTACTTCCTTGTAAAACCAAAGAATTAGCAGAAAAGCGGAAACGCCTTGCTCAGGGGCGACAGGCATAAGACGAGCCGGCGGGAAGGTAGCTCTTTAACCTTTCTGACGGATTGGCTTATGACCCCGATCCCCTAGGCGTTGGAGCTAGACTCAATATGTTGGCGGTGGGTATCAATTGATTCAATTGATACCCTTCTCCGTATAGAAGGGACTTGTTTTACATGAAGGCAAAGAAATTATCACTCGTATCGTCTATACTGATTGCACTTGCTGCTGTCTTGGTTGGACTCTCTTTATTTTTCCCATGGTGGCAAATGATTTTCTTTGCACCGCAATATCCAGAAGGGTTAAATATAATTGTTTATCCAAATAAGCTTGAAGGCGAAATCGATATTGTTAACGGATTAAATCACTATATAGGTATGGAAAATTTCAGTGAAGAGAATTTCCCTGAATTAGCGTATCTATCATACTTAGTCATTGGTTTAGCTGCACTTACCCTCTTGACGGCCATCCTGCGCAAGAAAGCAGTGCTTTATGGATTAATTGGTTTGTTTATCATAGGCGGTGCGCTTGGAGTTTGGGACCTTACCCGTGCACTTCGTAAATTTGGTACCAACTTAAGCCCGACCGCTCCGATAAAAATTGACCCTTTTGTTCCGCCCCTTATAGGGCATAATACAGTGGCAAACTTTGTCACTGAAAGTATTCTTGGATACGGTGCGTATTTCCTTATCGCAGCCTTTATCCTATTACTCATTCCGTTGTGGAAGGATCGAACAAGATGAAAAAATTACTGCTCTTTCTATTCGTTTTCTCTATTACATTTTGTATCAACCCTGAGGAAAATAATGCTGCCGAAAACTTGCAAGCCATGATCGACAGCTTGGAAGAAGGAGCAGTTCTGAAGCTTGAAGATAAAACGTATGAAGGCAATCTTGTTATCAACAAAGAGTTGACCCTTATTGGAAAGGCAAATACCGTTATCAAGGGAGACGGAACTGGGAATGTTATCTCCATAAAAGCTCCCAACGTGACCCTGAGAAAGCTGACTGTTACCAATAGCGGCATGGACCGCAACTCTGCTGAGGAGTATGCGGGCATTAAGATTCATACAAACGGAAATGTCGTGGAACACGTCAAAATTGCTGATTCCTTTCATGGGATCTACTTAAGCCAAGCACACGAAAATAATATCAACCATGTTGAGATAAAAGGAATGGGCAAAGGGGAAATTGCAGCACAGGGTAACGGAATCCATGTCTATTACGCAAATCATAACCTCTTCACCCATAACACCATTGAAGGCACTCGTGATGGAATGTTCTTTGACTACGCAAACAACAACGAAAGCTATGAAAATAAGATAAGCGACACAAGGTACGGTCTGCATTACATGTATTCCGATGAAAATATTTTTAAAAGTAATACCTTTACAATGAATACGGGCGGCGCTGCGGTCATGAATTCCAATCGTTTGCTCCTAGAGGATAACCATTTTATCGTAAACTATGGAAACCAATCGTTCGGATTATTACTTCTTCAAGCGAATGATAATCAAATAAAAAACAATACCTTTTATATGAACCAAAGAGGTATCTACATCGATCAAGCGACAAGAAATACGATTTCAGGAAATAAAATCTCTCAAAACCAAATTGGAATTGAGCTTTGGGCTAGTTCTAACGAACAAGTTTTTACAGGAAATCTAATTACTGAAAACACTATTCCCGCCGTGACAATAGGCGGAACAGGAGAAACCAATTTCTGGAGTCATGAAGGCAAAGGAAATGACTGGGGAAACTCCTTCCCGCTCACTGATTTAAACCAGAACGGCATTGGGGACTTTCCTATAACCTACCGATCATCGTTATATCAATTAATTGAAGACCAAGAATTATCTTATTTATTTTTAAAAAGTCCAGCACTCGCTATCTATGAAAAAATGAATGCAGTATTGGTGGATGAAAAAGTGATGTTTCATGACCCTCATCCGCTCGCAGCTGCAAAAGGAAATCACAACCTCATACTTTTTGCTCTGTTAGGGTTAGCCGCAGTGTTGATTTTAATAAAAGGGAGACATTTACTATGCATTACATTTGGAAGGAATGGAAGGAAAATATAAGAGGAAAAGGATTATGGCTCGCCTTAAGCATCATTGTTCTCATATCAGTCAGTATCTTGTTTCGTTCCACTGCTCTTTCATTTGATAAAGGCTACTATGTTCTCTTAATTAATTTGTTTGATACGATTATTTTCTTTATCCCGATACTCTGCTTGTTTATTGGCGCTTTTTCTATTTTTCAAGAAAAGGAACAAAAGACGTTAATCATGCTTCTGACAAAAAAGGATTCTTATGCTAGTTTTTTACTGCGGAAAAGTTTAGGACTTTATGCCGTCGTCCTTATACCAATCCTGGTCTGGTTTTTTCTCTATTTATTATTGCTCAAGTTTAATTTCCAACTGGATATGAAGGCGTATTTCATCTTTATTTTAGCCATTGTGACCTTGTCACTGGTGTTCCTGCAGATGGGAGCGGCAATCGGCAGCTTCAGCAGTTCAAGAATGCAGATAATCGGCTATACGATTTTTGTTTGGTTTTACTTTTTCTTCTTGCACGACTTTATTTTGCTCTCATTTTTACCTGATGTTACCCATGAAAATGTAAAATTATTTTCGTCACTCTATTTTTTAAATCCGCTGCAGTCTGTTCGAATGTTCTTAGAAACCGGGATGGGCGTTTATTCGTTTGGTCATATGTCACGGCTGCTGCAGGCCTTCATGTGGACAAAACCAGCATTCTTCTTGCTTTTTAATCTTGTATTCTGGCTGATCACTTCCATCATCACAGCCATTGTTTTTCACCGTAAGGAGGGATTTGAATGATAACGGTATCCAACTTAAACCAATCCTTCGGGAAAAAATTAATTCTAGAGTCTATCAATATTGAAATTAATAAACATGAAATTTGTGCCCTTGTTGGGCGTAATGGTGCTGGAAAGTCCACTTTTATCAACAGCCTGCTTGGGCTCCTTCCAGTCAAACAAGGCACGATTAGCATTAACGGGGTTCAAGTGACCAAAAAAAATCATGACTGGAAAAAGTCGATTGCTTACCTGCCAGAAAAGTTTCAGCTTTATCCCATGTTGACAGGGCTTGAGAATATTACCTTCTTTGCTGAGGCCGCCTGTAAGAAAGTTGAACAAGACCGTATCGAGAGCGTCCTTAAGTCGGTAAGTTTGTGGGAGGACCGAAGTGTTCAGGTAAAGAAGTATTCAAAAGGGATGCTGCAGCGCCTTGGGCTGGCCATCACCCTCTATCAGGATTCAAGTATTCTGATTCTCGATGAGCCTACAAGCGGGATTGACCCGATGGGACGAAAGGAAATTTTAGAGGTGTTAAAATCGCTTCATGATAAAACCATCCTTCTCTCCTCGCACCATCTCGATGAGATTAGACAGGTTTGTACACATGTCGCTTATTTAAATAATGGAAAAATAGAGAAGTATACTGTAGAGGAATTTTTACAAACACATAATCTTGGAGGAATTGAATCATGAAAAAAGTGATGAGGCTGACCGCACTGCTGCTCCTTGCCGTATTGGCAGGCTGTAGTGCCGACCCTGAGTATAGTATTGAAGTGGTAAAACCAATCTATCAGCTAGCAGATAAAGAATTGCCTTTTGAAATAAAGGTTACAGAAAAAGATAAGGCAGCATCCGGACTTAACGTATCGGCTGAGTTTTCAATGACAAATATGGACCACGGCACAACGGAAGTGGAACTAACAGAAGAAGAAGATGGGATTTACTCTGGTAAGGTCGAACTCCCCATGACCGGTAAATATGAAATTTTCTTTGTGTTAGAAAAGGACGGGAAAAAGACAGAAAAGGTCATCAATTATGAGGTCAAAGAGTCAGAAGGCGTTGCTTCCATTAACGGAGAATGGATTACCTATGAGGATATAGAGTTTTACAAGTTTATCAACTATCTTCAGCTAGCCATCAACCGTGAAACTGATCAAAAGCGCTATACTGGCGACCAGCTAAAAGAAGCATTATCTTACTGGGAGTCGCAGGAAAAACTGGTGGAAGACCAAAGTCAATTATTAACACAAATCATCCGCCTCCGCTCCATGGCGATGCTCGCTGAAGAAAAGGGACACACCGCTACCGACGCGGAGGTCGAAACAGAAATCACTAAAGTCCGCGACCAATACAGCCAGTATGAATCCGTTAAGGCGATGATCAACGAATACGGAGAAGATAAATTTTGGGAAATCGAAAAGCAGCAATATCAACTCATCGTCCTCTCCCAAAAAGTACAAAAAGACATCATCGAAAAAGTAAAAAAAGAAAACCCTAAAATGGGCCAGCAAGAAATCAACTTCCAAGCCCAAAAACAATACGAAGAACTGCTAGTATCGCAGGTTAACTCAATGAAAATAGTCATCCTTTAGCGGTGACAGGCACCATTTATGCAAAATCCGCTGCTTATGCATCGTATTTTGCATAAATGGTGCCTGTTTTTTAGTCTTCTGGTGTGTTGATGATTTTTAGGGTTTTGAAGCCGAGGTTGATTTTGTAGTTAAGGTTCCAGTTTGCGCCTTGGATTTCGATTTCGTTTTCTTGGAGGGTAAATCTGAGCATGACGTCATTGTCTTCATCGATGATGGCGTAAGAGTTTTTGTTTGTAAAGATTTGATAAGTAGGATGAGCAATCAATGTCCATCCATATTGTAATTTATTGCTTTTTGTCGTCATATTCACACCAGCCTTTCCTTCCTATAAAACTTCCAGTATTGCCTTGGCTACTCCATGCTCATCATTTGTTGCGGTAATCACATCACAAAGCGATTTAATTTCATAGGCTGCATTCCCCATCGCAACCGCTCTTCCGACTCTTTCCAGCATTGAGACGTCGTTAAAACTATCACCTACTGCCATGGTCTCAGCTAATTCAATTCCCCTTGCTTTCACAAATGCTTCAAGTGCTATTCCCTTTTGTGCGTTCTTATTGGTAATTTCAAGATTTTCATGTCCAGAGCTCGAAACAACGAGGTCTTCTAACTCATGAAGGTCAGCCGCTACAGCTTCCAGCCTTTCAGAGTCAAAGGAAAAGGCTAAAAATTTATAAATTTGAACCTCATCATCTGTAAAAAGCAGGTCATAGCTTTCAATGCCGTGAACCAAGCCATCTCGAACTCTAGCTCCTGCTGCATAAAGGACTTTTTCCTGATCAGCGTCCGGGTTGGCGCTGACCACAATATCAAATAGAATGGAAACTGCCTTTTCAAGATCTACACTGTATGTACCTTTGTTCGTGTAAGCTTCAAAATAGATATCACTCTTTGTCAGCTTGTCTGCAGCTTTCCTCGCTACTTGTTTAGTAAGTGGTACAGATGACAGAACTTCACCTTCTCTGCTGCGAACCTCTGCACCATTGACACCAATAACAGGGCATTGTAATCCAGCTTCCTCTAAGACATAACTCGCTTCCTGATACGACCTTCCGGTTGCCACAACCACATCAATTCCCTGTGCCTGTGCTTTTAAAATGGCCTCTTTGTTTTCCTGGCTAATTTGTTGCACGGAATTTAATAATGTACCATCCATATCTGTTGCAATACACTTAATCATGTTGTCCACCTGTTCCCTTTTTAAAAGTTACTGCCATTCTAACATGATTCCACTAGACATTTTCACCATTCTGCTCAGGAAAGATACTTGCTTCCTTCTCTGATACTTAACGGTGCCAGCTGATTTCCCTCAATAAACGCCTTAACGGACTCAGGGTTTGTTTTGGAGTATTCTCTTAAAGCCCAGCCAATCGCTTTTTGAATGAAAAATTCTTTGCTGTCAGCATTCTTAACGATGTAGTCGTAGAGAAGGTCTTCATATGTTTGCTGTTTATATTTTAATTGAAAAAGAATCGCACTTCTCCGAAGCCAGAAGTTATCGTCAACAGACCAATGATTAATAGTCTCATCGATAAGTTCAGGATATTTTCGTGCTAATTCTCCTACTAAAGGAGCAATTGAATCAACACTATCCCACCAAGATTTTGTCGTGATTAATCTCTCTAAAAACGGAATGGCGTCCTTTGGAAGTTTCTTTATGAACTTCCCCATATAGGTAATGGCTGTATAGTGATATTCTCTTTCATCCTTTTCCCAAAGACCTTCTACGAAATCTTTGTTAAATTCCTCTTTCAGTATTCCTGTCTCTTTAAAAAATTGCTTTTCCAGCTTTTTTCGGAGCGGTGACTTAATTCCTAAGAATGGGAAATGATTCATCATATATTTTTTCATAGGTCCAGCATTATCCTCATTACGATGCTCTTCAAATAAAGCAGTTAGTTGTTCGATTACATTTTTCAAAGTTCCCACTCCTAAAATTGCTATAGTGCTATTTTAGCTCTTTTACTATTTCTATAAACCCACACAATACCCTCTATTAAAATGCATAATGACTGCCCTAAATGCCAAACTAAACTGTACCAAAGGATGAAAGGAGAGGATTTTATGACGAAAAAGGTTAATAAAGGCAGTAAAAACCAAAATTCGCCTCAGGCAGGCCATGCAGAGGCTGAATTCGCTAGTGAATTTGTCAGCGGAGATAACAGCAAGGGCAATAAGCGAAATAAAAGCCAGCAAAGCAAAACCAATCCCCAATAGAAAAAGAAGTCGGCTTTCCACATTGGGAGGCCGACTTTGCTTTCATCTATTGAGGGGTGGAAATGGCTGCAGGTGAAGTACGTATGTCTTTATTTCCTTCATTATTGAACTGATTTTGTAAATCTATGTTGGCTCTTTCTGCTTCTGATTGTGCCTCAACGGGGGCATGGACCTTTCCATCTTCCAATTGTCTATTTATTTCAATATTCGCTTCTACAGTATCCTTTGCTGAATTTGGGTCATTTTTCACGGTAAACATCTCCCTAATCGTTTGTTAAAGAACATACCGTTATCTTTCCCAGCCAGCACATAAGTATCACTTAAAAAAACTGTCCCTTTTCGAGACAGTTGATATATTTTTCCTTTTCCTATTGCATGTTGTAAATATTGTTTGATTCTAATTCTCTAATTTCCTCTGCAATCCTGTTCTGAATCTCTTCGACAACAGAAAAATCCATTGCGGGGACATAAATGGCTTCTAGCTTATCGTGAAGTTCTTTTGCTCTCGCTAAATAAGAGATCGCTTCCTTCATTTTACTTTTATAGCTTGCCGCAATTGGTTTAATTTGATCTTCATAGATTTCATCTGTTCCCGGTGTAATCAGAAGTTCATACATATCGATAATTTCATCGCCGGCCCGGCTTGGGAAATACTCGTGCGGTGCCGTACTGTCAAAGATGGCAATGCCCAGCTCTCTAAAAATAACCATATCGAGACTATTCGGGTCAAATCCGCAGTGAAAAACCTCTATATCAATCCCTCTAGCCTCTGCAGCAGCTGCTAACTTCTTTAACATTGTCGACTTTCCAGAACCAGGGCGTCCTTTAATAAAATAACGCTTTTCAATATCCTCTGTTAAATTCGGAACAAAATCGACGGCACCTATTGGTGTCGCTGCCCCAAGGAATCGATGGCGGATATCGGATTGCTTATTTATTTTCAACTTACCAAAAAACGATTGAATTAATTTATTGGTCAGCTGGTCTGCTTTTTCAAAATCCATGTTTTCAATATAAATTTTCTCCCAATCATCATGAACATCTAATGCCTGCTTAAAGGTTGAGTAAGCTAAATGAAAGGAAGCACTAATTTGTTTTGTTAAGCGCTCAATGTTCTTTTTCTCAGCAGCAAGCGCTTTTGCGTCCCATGCCTCACCCAAATTGATATACTGTTCTACAGCACCTGGTGCCTTGGGTTCGATGACATGTGGAGCCGTCCCATCAACAATTCCTACCTTTAAGGCGCGGATGATGACACCATCAATGGAATGATTATCTGATGAGCAATGTAAGTATTCGATATCATATCCTTTATCGACCCATTCATTGCCTATTTTTTTCATCAGTGAGGACTTTCCTGTCCCAGGACCGCCTTTAAGAATATAGATCCGTTCGAGTCCTTGAAGATTTGAATCATACAGGCTATGGAATCCTTTAGCGGTATTCCCGCCTGCAAAATAATTTTTTATCTTACCTGCCACACTGAACACTCTCCTTTACGTGACATAGCGTAGTTTAAATTGTCTAGCTGCAGCGCCCCTAGGAAAAATTGAACTGCATTTTTCCCTGTTCAAGCCGCTTCCGCTTTTCATTTCTCCATATCCTATGCAATGCCAGTTTTATAGGTGAATGCCTATTAAATTATTTTCTAACATCAGGTGTTTCAGCCCTTGTCAGATCTACTAACATTTTTGGATCAATGACGATTTGAACGCCTATTTTCCCAGCACTGACCACCATATTCTCAAGCACTAAGCAGCTATCGTCTATAAAGGTCTTGTACTCTTTTTTCATCCCAATCGGTGAGCAGCCGCCGCGGATGTATCCGGTCCATTTCAGAATATCCTTAACGGGAATCATCTCGACATTCTTTTCCCCAGCAGCCTTTGCTGCTTTTTTTAAATCCAATTCCGACTCAACCGGAATCACATAAACATAGATACTTTTACTTGCTCCTTGAGCGACAAGCGTTTTGTATACATCACGAGCTTCTCTGCCTATCTTCGCTGCAACAGAAACCCCATCAATTTTTCCATCCTGATTATCATATGTAAGCACTTCATAGGCAATCTTTTTGCTATCGAGAATCCGAATTGCATTCGTTTTAACCTTTGCCATTTTCCTCATCCTTCATCTTTTTTACCATTATTATATCAATACTCCTCAGCCAAAATAAAAGACAAGGTAAGGAATGATAGGTTTCCTTACCCAGTGCTTTTTATGAACATCTAAATGATCGAATTCTGCTTAAATCAATTCCAAAGTATTCCCAACGGAACCTGCGCCAGCGATATCCAGCAACTGAATTCCGACCAACAAAGGTAGGATAAAACCAGAAGCTGTTCCCATTGTTTAACCAAACAAAGGTAAAGCGATAGAGGCAGCCTCTAATCGCACCAGGATCAACGGCGAATAATGAAGGTGATTCTTGTGGCGTGTAGGATGGTGGCGGTGAAGATGGCGGTCCATCTTGTTGTTGTCCTCCCCCAAACGGCGGGAAACCTTGCTGTCCACCACCAAATGGAGGGGGCTGGAATCCAGGCTGCTGTCCACCACCAAATCCAGGGGGAGGGAATCCAGGCTGCTGTCCACCGCCAAATCCAGGGGGAGGGAATCCAGGCTGCTGTCCACCGCCAAACCGTGAAGGGATATAGGGCATTTCATAACCATAATAATACAAGGGCATATTCCTCCTTTAATATGTTTTCCCTCTACTATATGTTTTCTGCCTAACATGGTGAGTGGTCAGCCATACTCTATAAAGCCCAACCATACACCTAATCTCCACATTGTTGTCACCCGTTTGTCACTCTATAAATCCATCATTATAGTAAAATAAAGGTAGCTAGAAAATACTTACAGTTGTGAATGAGGTAACCATTTATCAGGTTAATCCCTTTGTCACAGTTAATACAAAGAAATCATGTGAACTTCTTCACAATAATTACTATATATATTTAAAATAGAAAAGGGTGGCTTATATGAAGTATGATTTAGTCCTTTTACACGCACCAAGTGTTTATGACTTTCGAAAAAATTCCCTGCTTGCAGGACCCATAAGCGATGTAGTGCCGTCATCACCAGTATTTGAAATGTATCCCATTGGATTAACAAGTATTGCTGATTATTTAGAACGGTATGGACTTCGCGTTAAAATTATCAACATTGCCAACCGGATGCTGATGAGTGAGAAATTCGATGTAGAAAAGAAGCTTAAAAAAATCAATACACGTGCCTTCGGAATTGACCTGCACTGGCTGCCACATGCACACGGCAGTATTGAATTAGCTAAAATTGTTAAAAAACTGCACCCTGATACACCGATGATTTTTGGAGGCTTATCCGCTACCTATTATCATAAAGAGCTAATTGATTATCCATTTATTGATTTCGTTATGCGCGGGGACTCAACAGAAAAGCTTATGCTTCTCTTAATGAATAAATTAGAACTCGGAAATACTCATTATGCTGACATTCCAAACTTGACCTGGAAGAAAGGCAGCGAAATTGGCTATAATCCTATTACTTACGTACCAAAGGATTTAGATGATCTTGACGTACCAGGCTATCGCTATACAGTCCGCTCCGTGTTTAAATATCGCAACTTCCTGGATCCACTGCCATACAAGGGCTGGCTTGAATATCCCAACACTGCGTTACTAACAGCAAGAGGCTGTTCGCAAAACTGTCTCATCTGCGGCGGTTCAAAGGATGCCTATGATCAAAACTGTGGAAGAAGCTCTCTAGCACTGCGTTCACCAGAAAAGCTTATTGATGACATTCAGTTTATTTCACGCTTTAGCCGTGCACCAATCTTTATTCTGCATGATCTAAGGCAAGGCGGCCGTGAATATGTAAAAGAGTTCTTTAGCCGTCTTAAGCAGCTTAATCTTAAAAATGAAATCGTCTTTGAATTATTCCAATACGCCGGCGAAGAGTTTTTCCAAATGATGAATGACAGCTGTTCTAAATACAGTATTGAGATTACCCTGGAAACTCATGATGAAAAAATCAGACGTTATAATGGAAAATTCAATTGTACCAACCCTAAAGTAATCGAAACGCTTAACTTTGCCTTAAAGCATGGTGCTAAAAAAATAGACTTGTTCTTTATGACAGGTATTCCTAGTCAAACCTATCAAAGTGCCATTGAAAATATTGATTTTTGTGAGAAAATCCACCTTGCCTGCAATCAAGACCCTAGACTTTTCTACTTTGTGGCGCCGCTTGCACCGTTCCTTGACCCTGCAAGCCCGGCATTTGAAAATCCAGAGCTGCATGGCTTTAAGAAATTCTGTCATACCCTTGAGGACCACCGCAAGGCGATTACCCAGCCATCCTGGAAGCATATGCTCAGCTATGAAACGACACAAATGACACGTGATGATATCGTAAGATCTACCTATGATTCTGCTCAAAAATTAAATGAGTTTAAATTAAAATACGGTCTAATTGATCAAGCTGGCTACGAGGAAATCAAAGGCAAAATTGAAAAATCACAAGCCTATATTGAAAAAATTGATTATGTTCTTTCGCTGCCTGAAGAAGAGCAGAAAGCAGAATTGGATTTAATTCAGAAGGAAATTGAAGAGTTAAATAAATATAGTATTTGCGGTAAGAACGAGTTAAAGTGGGAAGTACAAAAGAATTATGCAAACTTTTTCTCCCTAGCACTAGTTGGCTTAGAGCAGCTATATGAAGAGTATGCAACAAAAATCAAACATTCCTTACAACCAAAGCTCCGTCATCAATTTAAACTAGAAACCGAACAACAAAAGGCAAAAATGTAAGAGAATGTTTCTGCTATCCGAGAGTGTTTTCCGCTATCCGAGAGTGTTTTCCGCTATCCGAGAGTGTTTTCCACTATCCGAGAGTGTTTTCCATAATCCGCAAAAAGACGTGTGAATTTTAACTCACACGTCTTTTTACTTCTATTAATGGCCGCCCAAGTAAGCCATTCGTATTTGGTCGCTTTGGTTTAACTCCTCAGATGAGCCTGAGATCACGATTTTTCCGGTCTCGATTACATAGGCGCGGTCAGCGATGGATAACGCCATGTTTGCATTTTGCTCAACCAACAGAATCGTAGTGCCTGACTGATTGATTTCTTCGATAATCCGAAAAATGGTCTTAACTAAAAGTGGTGCCAGTCCCATGGAGGGTTCGTCCAATAGTAAGAGCTTCGGACGAGCCATCAAGGCCCTGCCCATTGCCAGCATTTGCTGCTCACCGCCTGATAACGTACCAGACAACTGCTTACGCCGTTCGAGAAGACGAGGGAAAAGGTTATAAACCTTTTCAAAGTCCTCCTTTATCCCTTGCTTATCCTTCCGTAAATAAGCTCCTAATTCAAGATTCTCTTCTACAGACATGTTGGCAAACACACGACGTCCTTCAGGAACATGTGAAAGTCCCTGTTTCACGATGGACTGAGCTACCTTACCTGAAATGGATTGACCTTCAAACAAGATATTCCCGTTCTTTGGCTTAAGTAACCCGGAAATCGTTTTTAACAGCGTACTTTTCCCCGCACCATTTGCACCTATCAAGGTAACGATTTCCCCTTCATTAATATCAAGAGAAACGCCCTTTAAGGCATGAATATTACCATAGTACACATTGATATCTTCAATTTTTAGCATTACGAAACCTCCTCTCCAAGATACGCTTCGATGACTTTTGGATTATTTCTGATTTGTTCAGGAGTCCCATCTGCAATAAGCTGACCGTGGTCCAATACATAAATTCGCTCACATACACCCATTACAAGGAGCATGTCATGCTCAATTAAAAGGATTGTTAAATCAAACCTTTTACGAATTAACGCAATTAAATTCATTAATTCTTCTGTTTCCTGTGGATTCATACCCGCTGCAGGTTCGTCCAGCAGCAAAAGCTTGGGATTGGCCGCGAGCGCTCTCGCAATCTCTAGACGGCGCTGCTGACCGTACGGGAGATTCTTTGCCGTCTCATGCATGACATTATCTAAATTAAAAATCTTCAAAAATTCAATTGCCTTTTCTTCCATATACTTTTCTTCTGAAAAGTGCTTAGGGAGGCGGAAGATTGAACTCATGATCGAATGCTTTGCCAATGAGTGGTAAGCCACCTTAACATTATCAAGCACAGACAATTCACTAAACAACCGAATGTTTTGAAAGGTTCTGCTTATTCCTTTTTTGGTAATCTTATAAGGTGCTAAACCATTTAATTTATCTCCATCTAATTCAATACTGCCTTCTGTAGGTACATATACCCCAGTTAACAGGTTGAAAAAGGTCGTTTTTCCGGCACCGTTTGGACCAATTAAGCCCACTAATTCGCCTTGCTTCAATTCGAGATTCACATCTGAAACAGCCTTTAATCCGCCAAAACGGATACCTGCATTATTTACTTTAAGCAACGGGGTGTTTACTGTCATGAGTTGACTCCTCCTTTTGCAGACTTGCCAAACTTAAAGAATGAGGTCAATTCTCTTGTTCCCATAATTCCCTGTGGACGGTAAAGCATCATCAGTACCAATACTAAGCTATAAATAATCATTCGTAATTCAGGAAAGCTTTGCAAGAATGTCGATACGATTGTTAGGAGAATCGCAGCCAGTACCGCACCAGACATACTTCCTAACCCGCCAAGTACCACAAAGATTAAAATATCAAATGATTTTAAGAAACCGAAGTTTGTCGGCTGGATAATGAAAAAGTTATGTGCATATAAAGCACCTGCGACACCAGCAAAAAAGGCTCCGATGGCAAACGCAACCACCTTATAGTAAGTTGTGTTAATCCCCATGGCGTCCGCTGCAATTTCATTTTCTCTTATCGAAATACAGGCTCGTCCATGAGTTGAATTGGTAAAGTTTCTGATGACAAGAAGTGTTAGAAGGATACTTCCAAATAGCCATGGCCAAGTCGTAAGCTGGGTAACGGTCATCCCGCTTGCTCCGCCAACATATTCAATATTTAAAAAGACAATCCGGACAATTTCACCAAACCCAAGTGTGGCAATCGCTAGATAATCTCCTTTTAGCCGAAGTGTAGGAATTCCAATAATTAAGCCTGCAATCGCAGCTGCTACTCCTCCCGCTAATAGACCAAGAGAGAAGGGAAGTTCTAATTTCATTGTAATAATGGCAGAGGCATATGCACCCACAGCCAGGAAGCCTGCATGTCCAATCGAAAACTGTCCAGTAATTCCAATAATCAAATGTAAGCTGGCAGCAAGAATAATATTAATCCCAATAAAGTATAGCGTGTTCACATAGAAAAAGTTAATTATTTCTCCGGTAATTAAAAATTGCATCACAACACCAAAAACAATGGCTAAAACGATTGATGACCAAAAACCTTTCGCACCTTTGAGTATATTCATCATTGCAGCTACGCACCCCCTTACACTTTTTCCCGTACATTTTTACCGAATAAACCGGCTGGACGGAAAATCAAAATTAAGATCAATACGACAAATGCCACACCATCTCGCCAAAGTGAGAAGCCTGCTGCACTTACCAGTGACTCGATGACACCTAATAACAAACCGCCAACCATTGCACCTGGAATAATTCCAATACCGCCTAATACGGCTGCAACGAAGGCTTTCAGGCCAGGGATAATTCCCATTAATGGTTCAATTTTTGTATAATACATTCCGAAAGCAACACCAGCTGCACCCGCTAACGCTGACCCAATGGCGAATGTTGCGGAAATCGTATTGTTAACGTTAATTCCCATCAATCTTGCCGCATCCATATCATGGGAAACAGCACGCATGGCTTTTCCAATCTTTGTTTTATGAACGATAAATTGTAATAAGATCATTAATACTAAAGAGGTACCTAAAATTAGCAGCGACTGACTGCTTACCGTTACACCTAGGAAATCTAAGCTTGTTGCCGGGATTAAGTCACCAGGATATGCTTCAGGCTGGGCACCGCGGACATAAATGACTCCATATTCAATTAACAATGATACCCCAATTGCAGTAATAAGGGCCGCAATCCTCGTGGCATTACGCAAAGGTTTGTAGGCAATTCTTTCAATGAGAACCCCTAGGATGGCACAAACGGCCATGGAAATAAGCAGGGAAGGGAAGAATCCCAAGTCTAGTATCGTAATCGAGTAAAAACCGATAAATGCACCGACCATGAAGACGTCTCCATGGGCAAAGTTAATTAATTTTACAATTCCGTAAACCATCGTGTAACCAAGGGCAATCAAGGCATAAATACTGCCTAACGACACCCCGTTAACCAGCTGTTGTAAAAATTCCATGTTTAAGTCTCCTCCTAAAATAAGGAAAGTATCATCTAAATAAGGAATAGGGAGACAAAAACGCTCCCTATTCTTCTTGTTCATTATAAAATTTATCCAGCTCCAGCGCCTAGGGGCTCGGGGTCATAAGCCCCTGTGCAAGGCGCTTCCGCTTTTCTTTTTATTCTGGGTCTACTTTAGTATTAAATTCTTGCTTTCCGCCTTTATATTCAAGGATTACGGCAGATTTAATTGGATCGTGGTTTTTATCCAGCTTCATCGTTCCTGAAACTAACTGCAGGCCATCTGTTTCTTCAAGTGCCTTTTGAATCTTTTCAGGGTCATCACTTCCAGCACGCTTAATCGCATCTGCAAGGAAGTATAGTGAGTCATAGCCTAATGCATTAAAGGCATCAGGAGATTTACCATCATATTTTGCTTCAAATGCTTTAACGAAATCTTGTACTTTTGGATCAGAGTCACCAGAAGAATAGTGGTTCGTGATGAACGTATTGTTTAATGGATCAGCGCCAGCGATTTCTACTAGTTTAGGAGAATCCCAGCCATCGCCGCCCATAAATGGAGCTTCAATACCAAGAGCACGAGCTTGTTTAATAATTAAGCCGACTTCCTCATAATATCCAGGAAGGAAAATAAAATCAGGATTTGAAGATTTAATGTTGGTTAAGATTGCATTGAAATCTGTATCCTTCGCAACATAAGCTTCTTCTTTCACAATTTTTCCGCCATTTGCTTCAAATGCTTCTGTGAATGCCGCTGCAAGTCCTTTTGCGTAGTCACTTGAGCTATCGATAATAATCGCTGCATTTTTCACTTTAAGATCTTTCGAAGCAAAGTTTGCTGCAACCGTTCCTTGGAAAGGATCGATGAAGCAAGTACGGAATACGAAGTCACTTAGGACGCCGTCTTTATTCGTAATCGTTGGATTTGTTCCAGTTGGTGTTAACAAAGGAATCTTATTTTTCTGAGCAATTTGTACTTGTGCTAATGTGTTTGTACTTGTTGCCGCACCGATAATGGCTGATACCTTATCTTGGCTGATTAACTTAGTTGTACCGCTTGTTGCTTCCGCGGCATCAGATTTATTATCAAAGGTTACAAGCTCTAGCTTCTTCCCATCAATGCCTTCTTTATTGATTTCTTCTAATGCTAATTTGATACCTTCTTCAATCGACTGACCATAAGAAGCCACTCCGCCTGAAAGTTCAAGGTTAGCACCAATTTTAATTACTTCGCTGTCCTTTTCTCCGCTTGTACTCGAAGAACCCGCACAGCCTGCTAACACACCCGCCGCCATCATGAACGACATAAAAATACCTGCAAGTTTTTTCTTTCTCACTGTCTATACCCCCTAATTTTGAATAAAATTCCCCTTTTTACTCGATGTTTATTCAAAAAGATGTTTAAAAAAAGATAATATTCTGAAAACATTGTACAAAATAAATTCCTATTCGTCTAGTAGTAAAATGCGTTATTTTAATATAATTCTGAAAAATAAATATTTTAATTATCTCCAACTATCATCCTAGGAATAAAAAGGCTTTCAAAAGCTTTGACCCTTTAAAGGGGTAAAATGACGCTGTGTTAAAAAACAAAAGAGAGACTCCCATTTGGAAATCTCCCTCAACGAAACATTATACTAATACTTTATTTTTCGTTTCTTTTCCTAAAAAAATAACGGCTAAGGCAGCAATGAAAACCGATATACAAAAGATCGTAAAGATGGTGGAGATGGATGTATTTTGTGCCACTAAATAACCAACCAATAACGGTCCAAGCACTCCTCCTAACCGGCCAAAAGCCGCTGCCGATCCTGAACCCGTTCCACGGATAATCGTCGGATATTGTTCCGGCGTATAGGCATATAATCCTCCCCATGCCCCAAGATTAAAGAACGACAAAAGAATGCCCGAGGTGATTAACAGGGTCGTTGACTCTGCATTTCCAAATAGAAAAGCACTAATAGCCGTTCCAATTAGATAGACAGCTAAGACAAATTTCCGGCCGAATTTTTCAATCGCCCATGCTGCTGTAAAATAACCCGGTAATTGGGCAAGGGTCATAATTAAAACATATCCAAAGCTTTTGATTAGACTAAAACCTTTCAATACCATCACACTTGGAAGCCATAGAAACATTCCATAGTAGGAGAAAACCACGCAAAACCACACAATCCAAAGCATGGCAGTACGGCGGCGGTACTCATTCGTCCATAGATTCGCAAGACTTTGAAACGGAGAAATCTTTTCTTTTTTCTTAATCGCTTCAAATCTCGGTGAGTCCGGTAAGCCGATTCGTAAATATAAGGCATAAAGTGCAGGTGTCGCACTAATTAACAACGCTGTCGACCAGCCAAACCTCGGAATAATAAAATAAGAAGTGACTGCAGCAATCAGCCAGCCAGCTGCCCAAAAGCTTTCGAGTAACACGACAATTCTTCCTCGTTTTTCGGCAGGAACACTTTCAGAAACGAGTGTCGAGGCAACGGGAAGCTCACCGCCAAGACCCATCCCAATAAAAAATCTTAATATAAGAAAAACGGTAATCGATGTGGCAAAGGCTGAAATTCCACTGCCAATTGAAAATAATAATAACGTAATGATAAAAACATTTTTCCGGCCGACTCGGTCTGCCATTAATCCGAAAATTAATGCTCCTACGGCCATCCCGATCGATTGGACGCTTCCAATCCAGCCCATTTGTTCCGCCGATAAATCCCATTCTACTTTCAATGCTGCAATAATGAAGGAAAGCATACCGACATCCATTGCATCAAACATCCAGCCTGTTCCGGAAACCCAGAGTAATTTCCGGTTAGAAATTTCCTTCTTCATAACCAGCCCCCTTTAAGACTACATTATTCCCTAATGCAGGATCTTTCATTAATCTACCGCAATTTCTACATTTTTAAATTGATTAAAGAACATATTGTGATATTTCCCTTGCTGGTTCATGAGTTCGACATGATTTCCCTTTTCTAGGATTTGGCCATTTTCAATCACCATAATGCTATCCGCATCACGAATTGTGTTTAACCGATGCGCGATAATAAAACTAGTCCGTCCCTCCATTAAGGTTAGCAGTGCCTCTTGAATATGAAGCTCTGTACGGGTATCAATACTGCTTGTTGCCTCGTCTAGTATCAGGACTGCGGGCTTTGCAAGAATAACCCTGGCAATGGCAATCAACTGGCGCTGCCCTTGACTTAAGTTTCCGCCATTTTCTGAAAGGGATGTTTCATACTGGTTGGGCAACCGTCTTATAAAAGAATCTGCATTGGCCATTTTCGCAGCCATGATAACCTCATCATCACTTGCCGAAGGCTTACCGTACTTAATATTCTCCTTAATACTACCTGAAAACAGATAGGTATCCTGAAGAACAAATCCAAAACAGCTTCGCAGGCTATCACGTGTATAGTCTCTAATATCATGACCATCTAACAAAATTCTGCCTTCTGTGACGTCATAAAAACGTGTCAATAAATTAACAATCGTCGTTTTCCCCGCGCCAGTAGGTCCGACTAATGCCGTGCTGCTCCCAATCTCACTTTCAAAACTAACATTTTTTAAAATCGGTACATCCCCGCGATAGCCGAAGCTGACATTATCAAAAACAACATGCCCTTTTGGCTTGTCTAACACAATGGCATCCTTTCTATCATCAGGCTCCTCTTGCTCATCGAGAATTTCAAAAACTCGCTCCGCACCGGCTACACCGGACTGCAGCATGTTAAAAATTTGGGCAAGGTCGTTAAGCGGCCGGACAAACTGTCTCGAATAGGTAATAAAACTCGCGATCGCACCGATGGTAATCATGCCCTTTACAGCAAGAAACCCTCCCGTTACGGCCACAATCGCAAAGCCTAAATTATTAATCACGTTCATGATGGGCATCAGAAAGCCGGACCAAATTTGCGCCTTAAGGCCAACCTCACGCAGTTTTTGATTGACCTCTTCAAATTCAGAAATAACCTTCTCCTCATGATTAAATGCTTTAACAACCTCAATACCTGAGATCGTTTCTTCAATTTGTCCATTTAACTTCCCAAGCTGAATTTGCTGTTCTTTAAAGTAAACACTTGTTCTTTTGGCAATACTCTTGGTTAAGAGAAAGACAAGGGGAACGGTCAGTAAACTCGCTGCCGTCAAAATCGGACTAAGGATCAGCATCATCATAAACGAACCCACAATCACAATGACCCCTGACATCAGCTGTGT
Source organism: Bacillus sp. CZDM1 (assembly GCF_055502545.1). Classification (NCBI taxonomy): domain Bacteria; kingdom Bacillati; phylum Bacillota; class Bacilli; order Caryophanales; family Bacillaceae; genus Bacillus; species Bacillus sp. CZDM1. Next base: position 253,802 of record NZ_JBUESO010000006.1, read on the forward strand.
CGTCGATTGCGAGATGGTACTGCTGACATTATCGATATCATTTGAAAGTCTGCTCATTAATTCTCCATGTGTCCGCTTGTCAAAAAAGGAGACTGGGAGATTCTGAAGCTTTTTAAACAATGCATCCCGCAGCCTTTTTACGATCCGTTGTGAGACACCAGCCATCAGCCAGCCCTGCATAAACGTTAACACACCATCTAAAATATAGGCAGTGATCAGGATCATGACCATCACTTCTAGAAAATTAAAGTCTACTTTGTTTTCAAGGCTTATCGCATCCACCGCTTTTCCGATTAAAAACGGAGAGAGCAATGATAGTGCTGAACTGAATAGAATGAGTAAAAACACAATACTAAGCATTTTTCTCTCATTGCCAAAATAATGCCATAACCTCTTTATTGTCTCTTTAAAGTTCTTCGGTTTTACAATGGGGGCACCCCGGCGATTCCCCCCAAAGCCCGGTCTTCCTGGGAGTGAGAGGGGAGGCGGTGTGTTACTGGATTGATTTGCTGCCTTCGACATTTAGAGTGCCACCTCCTTGCCTACCTGTGATTGATAGATTTCCTGGTAAACCCTGCAGCTTCGTACTAATTCTTCATGTTTTCCTATGCCGACCATTTTACCATGATCCATGACAACAATTTTATCAGCATCTATAATGGAGGTAATCCGCTGGGCAATAAGGATACACGTCAGCCCTTTTGCATATTTTTTTAATCCAGCCTTAATTCCTGCCTCCGTGGTAACGTCAACTGCACTGGTGCTATCATCTAATATTAAAATTTTCGGGTTTTTAATTAATGCCCTCGCGATCGAGATTCGCTGCTTTTGACCCCCTGAAAAGTTTACTCCGCCTTGGCCTATCCTGGTTTGATACCCTTCTTTCGAGGAGGCTATAAAATCATGTGCACCAGCAATCTCTGCCGCCTTTTCAACTTCTTCCATTGAGGCATCTTCTTTTCCCCATTTAATGTTTTCCTCCACACTCCCGGTAAAAAGAATGTTTTTTTGGGGAACAAAAGCAATCTTTTCTCTTAGTCTTTTAGGATCTACAAGGTGGATATCCTCACCATCTACTTTGATACTGCCAGCACTCACATCATAAAAACGGGGAATTAAGCCGACAAGGGTGCTTTTACCAGAACCGGTCGAACCAATGATTCCGACTGTTTCTCCCGGCAGGATGGTCAGGTTAATATCTTTTAGCACAGGTTCACCGCTTGTCCCTTCATATGAAAATGTTACATGATCAAATTCAATTTTTCCTTGTTCAACAGCGGCTTCACCCGCTTCATCTTTCCAAGTTAGATCATCTGCCTGGACAAATACCTCGCTAATCCTTACAGCAGAGGTTTTCGCACGGACAAACATATTAAATACCATCGAAATCATCATCAGTGAAAACAGAATTTGAGTCATGTAGTTAATAAATGCGATGATATGACCTACTTGAACATTGCCATTTGTCACACCGAAGCCGCCAATCCAGAGGACAGCGACAATTCCAAGGTTAACACTCAGCATAATCGCCGGGCTGAACACAGCCATCAGCCTCGTTGCAGCAATCGATTGCTTTTTAAAATCATCATTCGTTTTCTCGAATTTGTTTACCTCGACATCGAAACGATTGAACGCTTTGACCACACGTACCCCGGACAAATATTCACGCATCACGCCATTCACCCGGTCAAGTGCCTTTTGTACTTTTGAAAACATAGGGAATCCAAGCCTTAGATTTAAAATGATAAAGATAGCCACAATCGGGACAACGACAATTAATACGACCGATAAATGGATATTTAACCGCGTTGCCATGATTAAGCCCCCGATCGCTAATAACGGAGATTTAACAAAAATTCGCATTAATCCATTCGCAAAAACCTGCACCTGAGTGACATCATTGGTCAGCCTTGTGATTAACGATGCGCGTTCAAATCGATCAATATTTTTGAAGGACAGCGTTTGAATCTTTTTATATAGATCTGACCTTAACTCTGCCCCAAAGCTTTGTGAGACATTGCTGGCAATGATACTTCTAGTCGAAGCCGCAATCGCACCAAAAAGCGTAATCAAAAGCATTAATCCGCCCATTTTAAGTACATAATCTAAATCTCTGCCTGCGACACCGACATCAATAATTTTTGCCATGATGGTTGGCATCATCAAATCACTAACCGCTTCAAAGGTTAAAAATAATACCGCTAAGCTAAAAGACTTCCAATACTTCTTTATGTATTTTGCTAAAAACCCCATGATTTCTTCACCCCGGCACCCATATGGAAATCTTTTGAATAAAGATATTATAGCAAAAAAAAGTATGAGTCCTATGAAAAGAACTCATACTTTTACTTAATCTTCTAGAGGGCGAAACTCATGAACCCAAACGCGCATATGCGGAAGCCATGGCATTCCTGGGTGATAAGCAAGAATCGATTGCTTATATTCTTCAACCGTCGAGAAACCCTCACTGCGTGCGTCATCATCTGTCAGTTCACCTAAGCTTTGTGAGTAAACACGTTCTACGACAAATTTACGTCCTTCTAATGTCATGACTTCGCCTATATCTGCATATCTTCCATTTCGTCTTGTTGCCGTCTTCTTACCGGAAAGCACCAATTTCACATCACTTTCCATTGTCACTAAACGTTCAACTGAGCATGATTTTGGTGGTAGTGTAGTGTTTTCATTTTGCATATACTATTCCTCCTATTTCCATTTCGACTCCCCTATTTTACACTATCACCATATTATTAAAAAGCATACTCACACATTCAAATCTCTTTTTTTAAAAAATAAGAATGTCACCGCCGTAAGGACAGCAATTAGAATACTTGATAACAGTACAAAGATGAATTCAAACCCACCGCCGAACATTACATTTTTCGCTTCAAAGTATTTAAACGGAGTGAGGTATTTTAAGCCTTCTATCTTTTCATTCAAGTCAATCGCAACCGAGATGACATACGTAAGCAAAAGAACGCCGGTTGCTAAAGAAGCTGCACTTTTTGACTTCTTTTTAACAGCTGCAAGGGAACTGCCGATTACCATAAATAGGAGCTGTAAAATGAACATACCAGCCATTGTGATCGCAATATCCTTGGTAACCACTTCACCATTGCTGTATTTCCCCACCAATCCTACTGAAGAAACAAAGGTAACCAAATTCAAGATTAGGATATTTAAGAAAGCTGCCAGCAATTTTGCTATAATAACCCGATTTCTTGATACGGGTTTAACAAATAGAAACTCCGAGGTTTTGTCGCGTTCTTCCTTAGCAATTATCGTTGCCCCCAGCATCGCAGCATGAATGGTTGCCATTAAGAGCAAATAAATGAACAGCAACCCGTAATAACCAGTTGCGGTCGAAATATCAAAATCCCCTATACCTAGTACGGCAAGCATAGATTTTGGCATTCCCGCCAGCATTTCATTCATTGGCTGGCCAGAAGAAGCTAGACTCTCATATTTAACCATCCCTGATGCAACCATAAGAAAAACACCAATACTCCAAAAAACAAGCGATTTTCTATGTGACTTCATTTCTTTTAGAAATATATTCATTTCAACATCACCCCTCCTTATTAAACCGAATGAATATCCTTTTTTGCATAGATAAAGAAGCTAGCCCCAATCGCTGCAATAATAACCACTGCCCCGGTGATTAAAAAGGACGCCTCATAACTAGATTTTTCAATGATAAAAGCAGTATCAAAATATTTAAAAGGAGAAAGATATCGTTTCACTTCATCACCGGAAGTAGCACTAAACATCCCTAAAAAGTAAAAGGCAAAAACGGTTGCGAGCGAAATCGTCAACACAGATTTTATCTTAGGGACAATCACAGAAATGATGATCCCTATAGCTAAAAAAATCGCCTGTACGAAAAAGACCGTCAAAGAAAGGAGGATAAAAATACTCACGCTAAACTCCTCCGTTTTCACTTGTGAGGCTATGAATGTGGCCGCGGCTATATAAACAATATTGGTTAGAATAATTGAAATCAGTGCCGCCAATAATTTGTTAATCAAAACAGCGGTCCGCGTAACAGGCTTTGTTAGCAGGAAGTCAGCTGTTTTTTCGCGGACCTCCTTACTGACTATACTCGTTCCTAGATTCATAGCCTGAATCGCTCCGCAAAGCGTCACAAAGGTAAGCCCATAACAGTAGAATCCAAGAATCGAAAAGAAAGTATCGAGATTAATTCCGAATGCAGCTCTTAGCGCTGCTGGATACCCTTCAAGCAGCTTTGTAAACTCCTCCGTATCCTTTGTAAAAGAAGGGAAAAATGACATGAACAGCGCTACAATAGCAACTAATGATATCGTCCAAATAATCGTAGACTTTCGATAAGCCCTCAATTCATGCAACAAAATGTTCATCGTCTTTTATGCCTCCTTTTCGTAATAGTGCATAAAAATCTCTTCAAGGTCCGGCTCTTCAATCCATAGATTACTAATTTCAACGTCCGCTATTTTCCTCATGACTTCGTTAATATTCCCTTTAAATAGGAAGCTGGTAAGGTTGGCCTTGACCTCTAATTTATTCACACCTGCTAGGTTGAAGTAATTTGGATCCAGGGTTGATTTTGTTTCTATTTTAAACTTTTTATAAGTGTTTTCTTTCAAGGTACTTATCTTTTCAACAGTAACAATCTTGCCCTCTTTAATAATCGCAACCCGATTACATAAGCGCTGAACCTCAGTTAAAATATGAGAGGAAAACAGAATTGTCGCACCTTTTCTATTCTCTTCCTCGAGCAATTCAAAGAATTTCTGCTGCATGAGCGGGTCTAGTCCGCTAGTAGGTTCATCGAGAATAATCAGTTTCGGCTCGTGTAGCAGCCCCTGAACAATCCCGACCTTCTTTTTATTTCCCAGTGAAAGGTCATCAATTTTTTTCGTGAGATCTAAATCCATTATCTCAGCTAACTCTTTTATTCTCTTACTACAATCCTTTTTATAAAAACTAGCTGAATAGTTTAATAGATCCTTGACCTTCATATTGTCGTAATAGAAAACTTCTGATGGCAAATAGCCAATTTCCTTTTTGATTTCTGGAGCAAACTGGACGGTGTCTTTCCCAAAGATAGTCGCACTGCCGCTGGTGGGGTAAATGAGGGAGAGGAGAGTCCGAATCGTGGTCGATTTCCCTGCACCATTCGGACCGATAAAGCCAAAAATCTCACCTTCCTCGACAGAAAAGCTAATATCGCTGATTCCTCTTGCTTTGCCGTAAGTCTTTGTTAGATTCTTAATCTCAATCACATTCATCATCACTGCCCCCTATTTATAAAAGCATTTAATGAAAATCTCAAAATACTCTTCTGCTTCCAAAAAGACTTTTTCATAATCAATCCTGTGACCAGGGACCATCTTGGCCTTGAGGAGCTCGTCATCACTCATTTTTTCAAACGTCCATGAAATAATCTTTAAGATTTTCTGGACATCAACGTCATCCCTGAATTTAGAGAGGTCGATCCCATCATAAATAATTCCAATATTAACAGCGTTAAGTTCCTGTTTCTTTTTATCAAACTCTTCTTTTATTTCTGGGGAATCCTGCATAAAAGCCTCTTGGATAAACGTTAAGATATCTGGATATTGTGATTGCAAATCCATTTTTATCAGCACTGCCTGGCGAATTCTCTTAAAAAAATCTTTTTCGGTCAAATCAATTTTTTTATAAAATTCATCGGCAACCAAGTCGTAGCAATAGTCAAACAGGAAGAAAAACAACTGCTTTTTGTTCTTAAAATAATGAAAGAGAAGTCCCTTTGAAATGCCAGCCTCTTTAACCATTTCATTTGTCGAGGCGTTATCATACCCCTTTTGGGCAAATTCCTTAATTGCTGCGTTAATGATACGATCCTGTTTTTCAGAATCCAGGTTAAAAAACTTCGAAAACAAACTGGCAGCCCCCTTTCCATTTATCGTTGACCACTTCAGTCAATCACAGTTTACTCCCATTGACTCTTCTGGTCAATACTAGACAAGCTAAATTTTTTACAAATTTATGAAGTTCATATATTTAAGGGGAAGGATGTGCTAGGATACATGTGGAGGTGAAAAATGAAAGAACGTTCTGACTCTCTTACATTAAAGGGCTTGATTACTGCCCAAAGCAGGCTTTCCAAAACGCATCCAATGATTTCTACTCTTGCTTCAAAACAATCGAGTATTGAGGCAGGTATTGGAGGCGAGGAACAGGTTGCTGAAGTCCTTCAAAAGTACCGATTTCCATTCAAAAACAACATTTCCCACGATTTATCCCTTTCTTCAGATACCTACTTTCAAATGGACCATCTTTTCAAAACACCCCATTTTGGCCTTATTTTAGAAACCAAAAATATGGCAGGCAGTTTAGAATTCAGGGATAATCCACCCCAGCTTATTCAAAAGCGAGAAGACGGACAAATAAAGTATTACGAGAGTCCAGTCGTGCAATTAGAACGGAATATCGAGCTTATGTCGGCTTGGCTGTCACAGCGAAATATCGATTTTCCTCTTTATGGTGCCATTGTATTAGCCTATCCCAAGCAGCATGTGGAAATTCCACCTGTTCATACCAAGATATTATTCCCTAACCTGATTCCACCATTTATTAAAGGTCTTCCCCAGGAAGGAAAGGGGCTGGATCCTTCGGCGTTTCATAGACTTTCTAGGGAACTACTAAATAGCCATCAAACATATATACCAAAACCTATTTGTGAATCGTACCAAATTCCCTTAGACGATGTTCAACCTGGAGTGCGGTGTGTGGCCTGTGGGAAGATCGGGATGAAGAAATTACCACGGACCTGGCATTGTCCAACTTGTAATGTGAACAATCATCTGGCCCATCAGGGGACATTGGTTGAGTGGTTTTTGGTGGTGAAGAGGAGTATTACTAATCGGGAGTGCCGGGAGTTTTTGGGGGTGGATATACATACGGCAAAGCGAATTTTACTGAGTATGGATTTGATTACCTGTGGCAAATTTAGAGATAGGTCCTATAGGATGGATTTTTCTAAAAAAAGGTAATATTGCTCTTATCCGCCAGTGCTTCTCGCCATCCGCCAGTGTTTCTCGCCATCCGCCAGTGTTTCCGGCCATCCGCCAGTGTTTCCGGCCATCCGCCAGTGTTTCTCGCTATCCGCCAGTGTTTCTCGCCATCCGCCAGTGTTTCCGGCTATCCGCCAGTGTTTCTTGCTATCCGCCAGTGTTTCCCGCCACCCGCCAACATTCCACCCAAAAATACCTTTTTTCAGCAACCCCATTCCCCCATTTCCACCCGGCCCACTCATCATGCTATTATTAAGTGGTAAATTATTGAAAGGGGAGTGCTGCAAACGTGAAGAATGAGATTATTGAAAGGTTTACTTCCTATGTGAAGGTGGATACACAGTCGAATGAGAGCAATGAGAACTGTCCTTCGACACCAGGACAGCTCACATTAGCCAATATGCTGGTGGAGGAGTTAAAGTCAATCGGCATGCAAGAGGTAACAATCGACAATAACGGGTATGTGATGGCGACCTTGCCGTCCAATAGTGTTAAAGATGTGCCAACCATCGGGTTCCTGGCTCATGTCGATACAGCAACTGATTTCACGGGCACCAATGTTAACCCGCAGATCATTGAAAACTATGACGGTAACGATATCGCACTTAACCCAAACGTCACGATGTCAACGAAGGATTTTCCAGCACTGCCAAGCTACAAAGGACACACGCTGATCACAACAGACGGCACGACTCTGTTAGGTGCAGACAACAAAGCGGGGATTGCCGAAATCATGACCGCAATGGCTCATCTGATACAACATCCAGAAATCAAGCACGGTAAGGTCCGCGTTGCGTTCACGCCCGATGAGGAAATTGGCAGAGGTCCACATAAGTTTGACGTTGCGGCGTTCAATGCCAAGTATGCGTATACCGTAGATGGCGGTCCGCTTGGGGAGTTAGAATACGAAAGCTTCAATGCGGCGGCGGCAAAAATTACGATCAAGGGAACAAATATCCATCCAGGTTCTGCGAAGGACAAAATGGTAAATTCAATGAAGATTGCCATGGAATTACATAGCCAGCTGCCCGCATTGGAAGCACCTGAACATACGGAAGGTTATGAAGGGTTCTACCACCTGATTTCCTTTAACGGTGATGTCGAGCAAACGAAGATGTACTATATTATCCGAGATCATGACAAGGAAATATTCGAAGCTAGAAAAACCAGGATGCAGAACATTGTCAACCTGCTCAATGAAAGACATGGCAAGGATACCATTCTTCTAGAATTAAAAGACCAATATTACAATATGGGTGAAAAAATCAAACCGGTCATGGAGATTGTCGACATTGCGCAGCAGGCAATGGAGAACCTCGACATTAAGCCGCTGATCAAACCAATCCGCGGCGGTACAGATGGCTCACAGCTATCCTATATGGGATTGCCAACTCCAAATATTTTTACAGGCGGGGAAAACTTCCACGGAAAATATGAGTTTATTTCCGTTGATAACATGATTAAGGCAACAAACACAGTCATCGAAATTACGAAACTTTTTGAACAAAAAGCATAAAAGAAAGCCCAGCTGAAAAGTTGGGCTTTCTTTTACATTTGATATCGGTCTAATCTGGAAAAGAAATCCTTTAAGAAATCATAAAAGATCCTGACCGTAGGAAGCAGCTTACGTTCACTCGGGATAATTACTCCGACCGTACGGGTAACCTCAGGCTCAATAATCGGTATCTTAACGGTTGCCCTGGGAAACCCATCCACCAACGTAATTTCAGGAATTAAGGTGATTCCGAGACCTGCTGATACTAATCCTTTTATCGAGTCAGTATCCACGCCTTCAAAGGACACCTTTGGCTGGAAGCCAATCTGCTCACAAGCGCGAACGATGATTTCTCGTAATATGTACTCCTTTGGAAACAAGACAAAGGAATCCTCGCGCAGCTGGCCTAACTTTATCGCCTTTTGATTTGCTAAGGGATGAGTAACAGGCAAGAGCGCCACAATATTATCTGTAAATAATGTTGTCCCTAACACCTTCTTCTCCTGTTTGGGAACAGGGCCAATTAAAGCCATATCAAAATCACCATTAATAACACCCTCTATCAACTCATTATATGAACCTTGTTTTAGTTGAAATTTCACCTGAGGATAGCTTTCGCGAAAGGCTGAAATGGTTGTTGGCAGGGTATAAGATGCCAAGCTGCTTGGAAAACCGATTCGAATCGTACCTTTCATGGGGTCTAGGTATTCTTCAATTTCCCGTTGTGCCTCCTCAATCACCTTCATCGCTTGTTCCATATGTTCTAGAAACATTTGTCCGATCATCGTCAGTTTGACATTTCGTCCCTCGCGGATAAATAAATTCACGCCGAGTTCTGTTTCCAAATTGAAAATTTGCCTGCTAACAGCTGATTGTGCCACATGCAGAGCCAATGCTGCCTCCGTAACATGCTCTCGCTTGGCAACTTCCATAAAGTATTGAATTTGTCTTAATTCCAAAGAGTTCACCTCCATTCATCTCATTTCGAGATGAATGTTATCTATTATTAGCATTGTTAAGATTGTTATTTAATTATAAAATATTCCTTATTAATATTCTAATAATTTAAAAATCTAATTTTTCATTAAAGAGGTGGATAACGTGAAAACAATTGAACAGTTAAAACAAGATAATCAAAGTACAGCACTTCAATATGTGGATGAGGTGTTTAATTCAGTAATGTGCCGCAATCCATATGAATCTGAGTTTCAACAAGCCGTTAAGGAAATTTTTGACTCACTGATTCCTGTTTTTACAAAACACCCAAAATACATGGAGCAAAGTATTCTTGAAAGAATTGTAGAACCTGAAAGAGTCATTTCCTTCCGTGTTCCTTGGGTTGATGATAAAGGAAAAGTTCAAGTAAACCGCGGCTTCCGTGTGCAATTTAACAGTGCAATCGGACCTTATAAAGGCGGATTACGCTTCCACCCATCCGTGAATTTAAGCATTATTAAATTCCTTGGCTTCGAGCAAATCCTTAAGAATTCCCTTACTGGTCAGCCTATCGGCGGAGGCAAGGGTGGTTCTGACTTTGACCCTAAAGGAAAATCAGATGGCGAAATCATGCGCTTTACCCAAAGCTTCATGTCAGAGCTTTACCGTCATATTGGACCTGATGTCGATGTACCAGCAGGAGATATCGGCGTAGGCGCCCGTGAAATTGGATATATGTTTGGACAGTATAAAAAAATCCGCGGTGCCTATGAAGCAGGTGTGTTGACAGGTAAAGGACTTGGTTATGGCGGCAGTTTAGCACGTACAGAAGCCACTGGTTACGGGACTGTATACTTTGTACACGAAATGCTTGCTGACAAGGGCCTTAGCTTTGAAGGAAGTACGGTAGTCGTTTCTGGTTCAGGAAACGTTTCTATTTATGCGATTGAAAAAGCAACCCAATTAGGAGCAAAGGTCGTAGCCTGCAGCGATTCAAACGGATTTATCTATGATCCATCAGGCATCAAACTTGAAACCGTGAAACGAATTAAAGAAGTAGAACGTAAAAGAATCAGTGAATATGTTCTTGAGCATCCAGAAGCTCAATACTTCGAAGGCTGCTCAGGTATTTGGTCGATTCCATGTGATATCGCCTTACCTTGCGCAACTCAAAATGAAATTGACCATACAGCAGCTAAACTACTTGTTTCAAATGGCGTAAAAGCAGTTGGAGAAGGTGCGAATATGCCATCCACTCTTGAAGCGATTGAAGTATTTTTAGAAAGTGATATTTTATTTGCCCCAGGAAAAGCTGCAAATGCCGGCGGTGTAGCCGTATCTGCTCTAGAAATGGCGCAAAATAGCCAAAGATTATCATGGACTTTTGAAGAAGTTGATGCAAAATTACACCAAATTATGATCAACATCTATCGTAATAGTATGAATGCTGCCGAAGAATATGGCTACCCAGGCAACCTCGTTGTCGGCGCCAATATCGCAGGATTCTTAAAAGTAGCAGACGCAATGATTGCACAGGGTGTTATCTAAAAAACATAAGGGTGCTCCAAGATGGAGCACCCTTATGTTATGCCGTTTTTTTAAGCCAATTCTTGCCTTCAACCATCCTCGAAACCATCATCCCCGCAACATTATCGCCGCTTGCATTCAGCATCGTTGCAGGAGGGTCAATTAGCGTAGAAATCGCTGCGATAATTGGTAATGCCTCAGGAGGGAATCCAAATAGACTTAGGATTAACATTTCCCCAATCATACCGCCGCTCGGAATTGCCCCCATTACGGCTCCGACTAAAAGAGATACACTGATAATTAAGAAAAACGTTCCAATTCCTGTGTTATTCATATCAAAAATCCCAAACAGGAAGACAATTTTTAATACGCCGCCAAGAACAGACCCATCTTTGTGCAGGGCTGCTCCTAATGGAATCGTTGTATCACGAATATCCTGCTTGATTCCCATTCTTTTTGAAGCTTCTAAGTTAACAGGGATAGACGCAGCACTTGAGCAGGTGGCAAGCGCCGTAATCGAAGGGGCAAGCATATTGCTCCAAAACACCCGTATTCCTTTTCCCTTGCCTGCCATAAAGGCATAAATCGTAAAGGCAATAAAGAAGTAGACGATCGAAGCCACATAATAAGTAATACCTGCTTTGATATATGAGCCTAATAAAATCGGACCATACTGTCCCACCAGCGTTGCAAAATAAGCTCCAAGACCGACTGGCGCTACGTACATAATCAAGGATACGACCTTCATCATCACCTCAGAACCTGAGCTTAAAAAGCTGGTAAAAGGCTTACCGCGTTCACCAATGGATTGGGCAGCAAATCCAACCAAAATAGAAATCACAATGAGCGCCAGCATATTGCTCCTTGAAAACAATTCAACAAAGTCTGGTACAGTAAAGGTTTTAACGATTTGTGCGACCGGATTTAATTCCTCCGCCTCTTCTGGTTTAACCAGTTTTAAACTAACACCCTCACCAGGATTCACCAACTTTACGACAAAATACATATAAATCGCTGAAATAAGTCCTGTAAACAAGAAGGTTCCAAACATCCAGCTAATAATTTTCCCTAATCTTTTTGCACCATTCATCGTTGCGATCGAAGATGAAATGGTGAAGAATATCAGCGGAACGATAATCGTGAATAAAAGATTTAAAAAGACATCTCCAATCGGCTGTAGGATGACAGCGCCTTCTTTCATGACTAAACCTAAAATTGCGCCAAGCAAAATCGATAGCAATAGTATAATAGGAAAACGATAATTCTTAAATTTTTCCATACTTTTTCTCCTTTAGGCTGCTATTCAAGGAAAGTGTTTGTTCACGCTTTCACTTCCTATTATATGATTATAATTTTAAACCTACTGAATAGAAAGGATATTTTATACTAAAAGTCATTTAATGTTAAAGCCCCTTAAAATATTATTAAAATCCTTCTATGCTATAATAAACACAATTCTTATTTTCAAAAGTATAGGGGGGAGAATGGATGGAAATAGGTTTACTTTCCGTACTCGGTTTAGGGCTTGTGCTTGGGTTCAAACACGCCATTGAACCGGACCATGTTATTGCAGTATCAACTATCGCCAGCCAAAGTAAAAAGTTATTGCGATCGTCATTAGCCGGTGTGTATTGGGGAATAGGCCACACTGCAACATTATTTATTATCGGAATTATTCTCATACTCATGAAAGGTGAGATCCCGGAAAAGTGGGCAATGTCATTGGAGTTTTTAGTAGGAATTATGCTTGTTTATCTTGGGATTACTACGATTCGATCCTTTAAAAATATTCATCTGCATAATCATGTCCATTCTCATGATCATAGCGGCGTTCACGAGCATCATGACCAGCATAGAAAGGTCTCTTATCTAAAATCCATGTTTATTGGCCTCGTTCACGGTCTTGCTGGAAGCGGAGCCATGGTAGTTCTGACTATGAGTACAGTAAATAGCGCCTGGGAGGGTGCGATCTATATCCTTATATTTGGAGTGGGCACCGTCATAGGAATGCTCTTCTTTACTACCTTGATTGGGATTCCGTTTGTTTTTAGCGCAAAAAAGTTAAGCTTGAATAAAACCCTTACCCAGGTTACAGGAGTAATAAGTACTGTATTTGGTATTTACTACATGTATAACTTAGGCGTAACAGAAGGGTTATTTAAACTATGGATTCAGTAATGATAGAAAATGGGACCCTATTCATCGGGTCCCATTTCTCTATTTATTCATACTCGCCAGAAATCCGCCAAGCAGATCATCTAAATCAGGCTCTTCTTCAACCTTTTCTTCTTCCATTACTGGTTTCGCATTATCCCAATCAAATCCGCTCAGGTCATCATCCATATCACTTAAATCAATCGAAGCAGCGATTTCCTCTTCGGCGCTGTCATTTTCTCGATAAGAATGGATTTCAGGAACACTTTCCTCTTGAAGATATAATGCCTCATCAATGTCTAGTGAACGGCTATTTAAACTCGCAAGCAGGGAGGTAGACCTTACTGGGTCTGAAATTAACTGATAGATAATACTTCCCAATAACGCCTCTGAATGCTCGTGCTTCAACCAGTCACGCTGAGCCTTCGTAAGCTTTTTTGGCAACGGGACGTTAATCATCTCACGTTCTCTTGCATTAACGTTACTGACACCCTCCATCACAAACTCTGCAATCTTGCTGGAAAAATTTCTTCTTTCTGTTTCCTTTAACTTTTGCAGTTTCTTAACCAAATGGTCAGGTGTATCAGAAGGAATACGGAAGGAAATCGCCTGTCCCCGCTGAATTTCATGTGTTCCAGCCTTTTTCATATCATCACCCTATTAATTGGTAACAGGTTTTTTAGTTTGTTCAGCCTTTGGTTTTTCTGCCTTTTTAACAAAATCTTGAATCAGCTTATAATAGGCATTCGCCATCATCCAAATGCTTTCCTTTTCATCTTCAAAGAAATCAATATTAAAACCGTCGAGATTGTTATTTAATGTTTTAAGATAATCCTTTAAAACGGTAGCACCACCGCCGACAAAGTAGCAAATTTCTGTTTGAGAGTTCTTTGACCAAACATTTCGTAATAAACGATATTGCTTCTTAGCTAAATCTAGTAGAATGCGGTCAGTTATATCATGAACGCTTGTTCTGCTTCCTTTAACCATGATATGGTTACGGTCATTTTTCTTAGTGATAATTTCAACAACATCACGACGGCTGTCTAGTTCAACACCGTGCTTTGTTCTAATTTCTTCACGGATTGCTTCTAATGATTCTGAAACCCCGAGATTAAACCCTTGCGCCTTATCATCATCGACATTACGGTTTTTAATAACGGCGATATCTGTTGATAATCCCCCGATATCTTGAATAAGAATCCGCTTATCGATTAAGTCTTTATTAATAATTTTTGAGTTATTATCCATTACTAGGTTAATATAAGCAGCAAATCCTTCAGGATATACCTTAATTTCATCAAACTTGATATTTACCTTTAATCCTTGGTATTTAGGTGTGACAAGGAACTCAACTTGATGGACAGATCCAATTAACTTAGAACGATAGCCTGCGTCCTTGCCTTCCTTAACTTCACGAAGAGGGAGGCCAGTTCCTAGTGTGTAGTTCGCATCAATGACATTTTTCGTTTGACGGAAATTATTCTTATTTCCTTCCTTCACAGCGTCTAAAGCCAACGTAGTAAAGAGTAGAATTAACGTTTGATCTTCTTCAGACTTACTGCTGCCAGGATCTAATTCAGTACCATTGTTGCTTTTAGTTGCTAGATTTCCGACACGATAGATGGCGTTATTCTCCTTTAATGCAGGAGAGTGCACTTTTACATGAATCCCATCTAGTGGATTTTTATTATCTAATTCCTCTATACCAATAACAGGGCGGTCTTCCGTGTCCCTTGCGATAATATTTGGGATGTTAAGTTCATATTCTAATTCTCCAAAAATAGCCTTAATTGAATCATTTCCTACATCAATAGCTGCAATTCTAGTATTATTCAAAATTGTCATCCTTTCATTCTATTAATTTAGATGTTAATGAAGATATGTATATAACTTCTCTAGTATAAGAGTATAGAAGTTTACTAGATTCTTCAATATCCCAGACAAAAAGAAATGAAAGTGTAAAATTGTAAACAATACGTAATCGTTGTATACAATTGCGTTTACAACGATTACAAACCTGTACACATAGCTCTATATCAACATGTGTACAGGTTCGTGTACATGTATACATTTTTGTAAACACGATGTATACAACATCGTAAACAAGTGTACAGTTTCCGTAAACATGTATACGCATTCTGTATACAAAAAAATAGACCCCATGGGTAAGGGAGCTATTCCTTCTTCGTCCGTTTGATTCCTTCATCCGTTACAGCAAACTCTCGAACCATTTTCTTGATTTTTTCAGGCTTACGGAACCTTAATGCAGACCAATCATCGTCAATCGCAATTTGCCGTACTGGTTCATAGCCTTCTTCAGAGAGCATACCCATGACCGTTTCACGGCTGCAATCTGACCCTTTATAAGTCTTCGATGATTTCTTAGGGTAGCAGAGCCAAAATAAACCATCATCCTTTACATAGACAGCTGCCTTTTTAGCATTAGATTGAAGCTCTTCATTACTTGATCCAAACACCTGAACAAAATCATACATCGCAAGCCTTGCCTGTTGATGGACCTCCCCTTCAAAGGCAGCCTTAATATCATCATAAGACTTTGGGGCATTGATAACCAAAACCGTCTGTCCTTGATCCTTAAAATTCAACTTTTTTAATAAGGGAGCTGCTTCTGACATTAATAAAACCTTCCCCTCTTTCTATATACTCTCTATCCTAGTATATACAATCTTTCAGAACATTATAATAGTATCTTCTTCTTCCTATCTCTTAAGTCTATTAATCAAAAACTAAAATCGCAAAAAAATGCTAGAAATTAGGTATTTCGACTCCCTAAATATAAAGGGAAATTAGGTATTTTGTTTCTCTTATTTATCTGATAATTCTGATATATTATAATTCTTAAGTAATTTTAGGAGTGACGCTCATGTTAAAAGTACTATCAAAAACCGGTCTAACTCTAGCATTAGCTGGAAGTATTGTGGCAGCAGGTTTTCAGCCTACTGAAGCCCCATCCACAACAAAAAGTACATACTCTCTAAGTCCAGCAGATTTTGTTGGAGCTGCTCCAGAACTAGCTGCAAAAGCTAAGGAGCTCGGAGTCGACTTATCAAAGGTTGACCCTGCAGAGAAGGCTAATATAGGAACTAAATTCCAGGAGCCTGGGGACAATCATGTAGCATATAAAGAAGCAACAGGTGATGTACCTGTTCTAGTAATCCTCGCAAAATATAAGGATGGCGATGAGCCAGTCGGCGATTTACCTGGACAAGTTCCTGCTAAATACTATGAGGACTTAATCTTTGGAACAGAATATAACCCATATGAATTGGATTATTTTAAACAATATGCAACCTATAACGGAGTTACTGCACCAACAGATCGTACTATGCAAAATGCTTATAAAGAGTCTAGTAATGGAAAAATTAACCTGGTTCGCAACGAAAATACTGAATTCGCTTGGGTAGAACTTCCTGAAGGCGCTTCTTATTATTTAGACCAAGAAGGCACATATGCTGAGAACGGTAAATATGTACATGGCAATGTAAACGGCGATGCTCATACAGGTGAATTCGTTCGTGACCTATTAAAGGCTGCAGACGCTCAGGTAGACTTCTCAAAGTATGCTGAAAACGGTGAAGTTCCAAACATTTTCGTTGTACATGAAGGTACAGGGGCTGAGTGGAGCAGCGATCCTGCTCAATTCTGGTCTCATAAGTGGAATCTATTAAGTGCCCTTTATTATGGGAAATACTATGAAACTGGTAAACCAGCAGATGTACATGCTGGAATGAGCCAATCTGCTTGGATTGAAAAAACCTATGCTGACGATATGACCTATGATGGCGTAGTCGTGAACAATTACAATATTCAGCCGGCTATTGGCGGTAACGTTGCTGGATTTAATGCATCAACAGGCGGTTATGATGAGGCATCGAAAACAGGTCCATATCCTGCTCAAGCTGGGGTATACGCTCATGAGTTTGGACATGCTTTAGGACTGCCTGATTTTTATGACACTGCTTATAGTTCTGAGGGTGTTGGAAACTATTCAATGATGGCTGGCGGCTCTTGGATGCGCTATCCAGATAATGGTGCATATTCTGGTAACTCACCAACTCATTTTGATCCATTCTCAAAGGTTTTCCTAGGCTGGGCTGAACCTATTAATGTAACACCTGGGGATGGAGTACAAGAGATTACTTTACCAGCTATTAATAATGCTGAAGCAAACAATGGAATCGTAAAAATGGAAGTTCCTGGTTCGCATGGAACAGAGTACTTCTTATTTGAAAATGTCCAGCAGGATGGCTTTAATAAAGGATTAGTACGTCAAGGCGAGGATTCTCATGGATTATTAGCATGGCATGTCGATGAAAATATCATCAACCTATATCAAACGGCCGGCTTCCGCCCTAATAACGTTGAAAACTGGATGAACAAGCGCTTCCAGTATAACCAGTCACAAACAGCAAGCAACGGTACTGTTGTTACACACTACGGACTATCTGTCCTGCAGGCTGATGGACTATATGAGTTAGAAAAGAACCTAAATCGCGGTAACGCTGGAGACTTCTTCAAGACAGGCGCGAAGATCACTCCAAACTCTGCTAATGTCCATACTGGTTCCTACTACTTCTGGAAGGGCTATAGCGCTACTCCAGCAGACTCTGGAATTCATGTGACAGATATTAAAGAAAACGCTGATGGTTCTATCACTGCTAAATTCTATTATAATTTTAATGAAGGAACGAAAAAGTAATATTCCTATAAAAATCCGGGTCCATTGGGCTCGGGTTTTTTCTTGCTTTTCTCTTATTGAAAACCCTCCCATTTTACATTTCTAATGAATTTTTTGTAATAAAAACCCGTTAATCTACGAATACCGTTGTCGTATTTGATAGTATTTCTTCTATTTTTGTAATCAGTTATTTAAATATTTACAATACTCAAACTTAGCTATATCATCATATTACACTACTATATTATTAGGGACTCGAACCTTTTTATTAGTAGTAGAATCTTTTTTGTTAGGAGGGATCAATACATAAAGTTAACGGTTATTAAAAGAGGATAGATAAAAAAGGGAGGTTCTATATGAAGAAGAGAAAAATTTTATCCACAGCACTAACTGTGTCTTTAGGACTTGGGTTGTTTAATGTCGCTTCATTTTCGCCAAGTGTTAAGGCTAACGATTTATCTACTAAAATTACATCATCAGGCGCTCCAATCGACCTAGGAATTGCAAACGATGAGAGATTAATAGAAATGCTGAAAAAGAATGGCACTATTGCTAAAAATGCTACCCCAGCTGAGGCAGAAAAAGCATTGCAAAAGTTTTTACAAGCAAAAAGCAAATCTACCAAGACACTAGATCAGTTACCAGCAGGGCTTGGAAAGATGAAGAAAAGTGAAAAGGCAGAATCTACAGGTCTTAAGAATGGCAAGGGGAATAAATTAGGACAAGCCAAGAAGAATACGGTAGATTCCGTTGAAAAAGAAGCCTATGGTGAAGAGGTTCGCACTGATAAGGTCCTTGTTCTTAAAATTGACTTCCCAGATTATGAAAACAACTCGATTACTAAAGAAGAAACAAACATGTGGTATGAAGATTATACTGATGAACACTTCCAAAATATGATTTTTGGTGATGAGGGACATGTTGGTCCTAATGGAGAAGACCTCATTTCAATGAAGCAGTACTATGAACAACAATCCGGAGGCAGCTATTCGGTTGAAGGTAATGTAGCTGGTTGGTACACAGCGGATCACCCTGCAGCCTATTATGGCGGAAATGTTCCTGCTCCAGATGGCAGTGACGCACGTCCACGGACCCTAGTATATGAAGCACTTAAAAAGGCCGCTGCCGATCCAAATATTAATTTAGGAGATTATGATAAGTGGGATCGCGATGACTTGGATGGAGATGGAATCCACGCTGAGGCTGATGGCGTAATTGACCACTTAATGGTTATCCATGCTGGCGTTGGTGAAGAAGCAGGCGGTGGAAGCTTGGGTGGAGACGCAATTTGGTCCCACCGTTGGAATCTTGGAGGTTATGTTTTAGTGCCTGGTGAAGTTTCCGATAGTAATAATTTCGGTGGTAATCGTTTAACAGCATTAGATTATACCATTGAACCTGAAGACGGTGCTGCTGGAGTATTTGCCCATGAATTTGGTCATGACTTAGGTCTTCCTGATGAATATGATACCCAGTATACTGGTACTGGTGAAGCAGTAGCCTATTGGTCCATTATGGCTAGTGGTAGCTGGGCAGGTGCGGTTGGAGGAACAGAGCCGACTGGATTCAGTCCATTTGCAAAGGAAATGCTTCAAAATATACATGGTGGTAACTGGTTAAGTGGAACCACACTACATGCAGATGATATTACAAGTACTGGTGAGACTGTTCTTCTTGATGAAGCTGTAACCAAAGGCAAAAATAATGATGCAGTAAGAATAGATTTACCTGGAAAATTAAAAGTATTGAATACTCCAACAGGGGAATTCGAATACTATGGCGGCAAAGGCGATGAAGTTGACCATAAAATGGTTGCAACCGTTGACTTAACAGGTGCTACTATCGCAACACTTGATTTTGATGCTTGGTATGATATTGAAAAAGATTGGGATTTTGCAATGGTGCAAATCTCAAAAGATGGTGGGACTACTTGGGAGTCTTTATCAACTACAAGAACTACCGATGTCATTCATCCTGATGGATATCCTGCCATCAAAGAAAACCTGCCAGGTTACACTGGTTCAAGTAATGGCTGGGTTCATGAAACAATGGATTTAAGTGCATATGCTGGACAAGAAATTCAACTTCAATTCCGTTCAATGTCTGACTGGGCAACCAATTTAGATGGCTTTTTTACTGACAATGTAAAAGTAACAGCTGATGGGGCTGAAGTATTCTTTGATGGCGCTGAAGGAGAACCTAAATTTACTTTAGATGGCTTTGAAAAGCATGATGGTAAATCTTCAACTAACCACTATTACCTATTGGAATGGAGATCACACAACGGTATTGATGAAGGCTTAAAGAACATCCGCCGTGGTGCAAGCTTAATGAGCTATGATCCTGGTTTAGTCGTATGGTATGTCGATGAGTCTTATGATAACAACTGGACTGGAACACACCCTGGTGATGGTTTCCTAGGTGTTGTCGATGCTGATCAGCATACAAATTACTGGAGCAATAAAGCAGTTGGGTCAACTCGCTATCAGCTTAATGATGCTGCATTTAGTTTAAACAAATCTAGCAAAATGTTCCTAGATTATAAGGATCTATTAGGCACTTCCCTTACAGATAACTTTACTCAACGTACTCCGTTATTTGACGACAGTGCTGACTACAGTAATGCTGGTATGGTTGACGCTGGCCGTAACGTACCAAACTACGGATTAAAATTCCGTGTTGTTGGTGAAAGTGCAGATGGTACTGTTGGTAAGGTATTAATTTTTAAGTAAACACGTAACATGCATAAAAAGATGGCTCTGAAATTTTCCAGAGCCATTTTTTTATGAATTCCCCTTCTCTTAATGAAAAAAGACAGTTAATGACTATGTTACTAGTCATTAACCGATCTTTAGCCTTTTTACATTACTTCTTCTTTGGTGATTTCTCTTTCAAGTTTATTTCATACGTAAAATCTACTGGATTTTTGTCTCCTGCAGGAGCAGCATAAGATGTAATCATATAGTTCTTACCATCTTTGAATAACTGTCTTAGAGTTAATGCATCCTCTTCTGTTACGTTGAATGGATCGACTGTGATTACCTTGTAGTTTGTTTTCGCACCCTTTTTATTACCAACTTCTTTTTCATTGATAAATGTTACGGTGTATTTAACATATTGACCAGCTAATTCCTGGAACGATTTAAAATCATCAGTTGAACTTCCATCGTTGCTAAAGCCAATTTCAGGAATTTCAATATTATCGACATACCAGCCGCCATCAGTATGACCCCAGTCTGTTAAGTATCGGAAGGAAACCAACACCGCTTGCCCTGCATATTCACTTAAATCAAACGATTCCTCTTGCCAGGTTTTTAAATTTCCAGTAAAACCAGGGACGTTTTCCTTAATTTTTGGATAACCCTCTTCAACAACATCACTGCGTGTATTTCCATTAGCTAAGCTTTTCCAAGTCTCACCACCATCAGTTGATACTTGAACCACTCCGAAATCCCATTGCTCTTCGATATCAAGATAATTGTCAAAATTTAATGTTGCGGATTCTACAGCAGTTAAGTCAGCTTCTAAGACTATGGCATTATCAGCCTCGTCCCCCTGGTTACCCCATAATACCTTGTTTGTTGCATCTGTTGGGTCTGCAACAGATTGCCATGGGGATGCTAAGAAATCAACACCATCAAATGATATACTTCTTATTTTATCCTGGAAATCTAATTCTTTAAAATCCCCGCCCCATGCTGGAACGCCTTCTTTTTCAAATGTTACCGCTTTTTCAAAATCCACGGTTTTTCCTCGTTTTGTACCTTCTTTGTCAACAACAAGGTTACGAAGATCAATACTATCAAAATTATATACCCCATTACCAACTCGATCAGAATCTAGTGTTAATGCAGTAATAAAGTTTTGGTAAAGTTGTGTAAAGTCTAGGCTAGAACCATGTGCTTTTAAAATTTCGTTAACACTGTTCATGCCTTGTGTTTCGCTAAGTGCTAAGTCACGAATAAATTCACGACCAAATTTGTCATTCATATATAACGTAAATAGGTAAACTTGACCATAGTCAGCAATTGTTTCTGGACCAGTTGTTGCTCCTTGGTGTTCATCCCAATTCACTAGTGAGTTCTCTGGATGATCTAAGTAAAAGTTAATTGAGCTGTCGTCATGACCATATCCTCCAAGATATTCAGAGAAAGTTGACATACCTTCATTTAACCAAGTTTCTTCCGCACCATCATTGTCAGCATGGATTAAATGCTGTAACTCATGGATGGTAGTTCCAAAGAATGTAGACTCCAAGCGAGTTTCCCAGCTATTTGTATCGATGGTAATGATATTTCTATTAATATAGTTTTCTAGTGTTTGCCAGAAGAAACCAGCAACGAAGAATGGATAAGATGGATTGGTGTAACCTTCATCGATAATGTTATCTACTAGCATGATTACTTTGTCGCTGCCTTCATAGTATCCTTCTGGAAGTCCGACCATACCAGGTAAAGGAGATTGGGATCCATCAAGAGCATCAGGTGTTCCAAAGAACTCAGTGGCCTTTGGATAAATATTACTATCAAACTCATCACGTAGTTTATCAACTTGTTCCTGCGTTACAACATGTGCCGGGCGTTCATCTGGAAAGGATAGGTCCTCCGCTACCCAAATTTCAACATTTTCTCCGACACTGCGAAGAGTAAATTCTTTAAAGGCTAAATTCCTATTTAAAAAGAGCTTAGTCCCACCATCATATGTAAAATTTTTATCAGCAGTTGGATTTTCTGATGCTGCTTGACCATCACCATCAAAATTAATTTTTGCCGCTTGTTCTTTCATTCTCTTTTCAGCTTGTTTGAGATATGTAGAATCATTAGTTAGTTGATTTAACTGACCATCAATATCTACTCGATCTCCATAACGCTCTACATCCCATTTTGGTGCTGTAGCTTCAGCTGCAGATGCCTTTGAGTCATTAGCTGATAATGGAGCAAAAAGTGATAGAGCTAATGCACTAGTTGATAGGATTGATAATAACTTTCTCTTTTTCAACTTCTGGTTCCTCCCTTTTATCTCTATTTGTTTTCCAAATAATAGTAACATAGTGAATTTTTAGAATATATAGTTAATAGGACACAAACAAGTATTCCTAAAGTTCGAATTTCACTATATTTTCCCATGTTTCCTTTTACCCAAAAAACAAGTAATTTTACTGATACTACTCATACAAAAGCACCAAACTTTTATATAAGAATTATTTCCCGGAAATATTTCATAGTTTATTTTCAAAAGCACATCCTAAGGAAAAGAATGACAACAGGAGGAAGAAATGTGAATGTAGATGACATAATTATTGCACGAGAGAAGATGAAGGGAGTGGTCCATACGACGCCGCTGGACTATTCTAAAACCTTTAGTCAGCTCGCTCATAACGAGGTATATTTAAAGCTCGAGAACCTTCAAAAAACGGGCTCTTTTAAGGCTAGAGGGTCTTATAATAAGTTAATATCCCTTTCACCGGAAGAGCTTCAAAAAGGGGTTGTGGCGGCCTCTGCGGGCAACCATGCGCAAGGAGTAGCTTACTCTAGTCAAATGCTTGGCATTAACTGTACGATTGTCATGCCAAAGGGTGCACCTCTTAGTAAGGTGTTAGCTACCAAGCAATATGGTGCAGAGGTACTTTTAGAGGGGGCTACATTTGATGATGCACTAGCCTTTGCTTTAGAGCTTAAAGAGCAAAGGGATGCTGCCTTTATCCATGCCTTTGATGATGATGCCATCATCGCTGGACAAGGAACGGTTGGGTTGGAGATACTCGACCAGCTTCCCGATGTAGAAGCTATTATTTGCCCCGTAGGAGGAGGCGGGCTGATTGCAGGAGTTGCAATGGCAGTGAAGGAGAAAAACCCTCATATCGCTGTGTATGGCGTCCAGGCACTGGCCTGTCCTAGTATGAAACAGTCGTTACTTGAAAACAAACCTGTTATGGTAGAATCAACACCCACGATGGCAGATGGAATCGCTGTTAAAAAGCCTGGACTGAGATCCTTTGACATCGTCCAAAAATATGTCGATGATATTTATTGTGTCGATGAAATGGAAATTGCTAGAACGATGCTAATGGTTTTAGAAAGAAATAAGTTGTTAGTGGAAGGGTCCGGTGCTTGTTCCCTCTCAGCCCTACTATATGAAAAAGTAAAGTTGAAGGAAAAGAAGGTTGTGGCCGTTTTAAGCGGCGGAAATGTTGATATGAATTTTATTTCAAGGGTCATCGAACGAGGATTAGTGGAATCAGGACGGTATGCTGTTTTTACAATCACCTTAAAGGACAAACCTGGAGAACTTCAAAAGGTGCTTAGCGCTCTAACCGATTTAGATGCTAATATTCAATCCGTAAATCTCAATCACATGGGCAAGAATATTTATCCAGGTTATGCCGGTCTGGAAATTTCCGTAGAAACAAAGAATAAAGAACATATCGACATGCTATATAAAGTCCTTAAAGAAAAAAACTACATAGTAGAAATGAATCATTTCTAATTCCATAAGAATTTCACACAAAAAATCCTTACTTTTTTATAAGTAAGGATTTTTTAGCAGCAGTATTCTCATGATTCTATTCATTTTACTTTTGCTCATTTTGGTATCTTTCAAATTCCTTTGCCGTACAACGTACGAAGTGTCCTGGAACAACTTCTCTAAGTTCAAACTCACCATTTGCATCATGTACAGCAGGATCATAACTAATACGCTTACGAGCGCGCTCATACCTTGGATCCGGCAGCGGAATTGCTGATAACAATGATTTTGTATAAGGATGAATAGGATTATTGTATAATTCATCACTATCAGCTAGTTCAACTAGATTCCCCATATACATAACGCCAATACGGTCAGAGATATATTTAACCATGGAAAGGTCATGGGCAATAAACAAGTACGTTAATCCACGTTCTTTTTGCAGTTTCTTAAGCAAATTAACTACCTGTGCCTGTATGGATACATCCAATGCAGAGATAGGTTCATCGGCAATTATAAACTCAGGGTCAACAGCAAGCGCTCTAGCAATACCAATACGCTGTCTTTGACCGCCGCTAAATTCATGTGGAAAACGAGTAGCATGCTCTCTATTTAAACCAACCGATTCTAATAATTCTTCAACCTTTTGTTTACGTTCAGCCTCATTCTTTACGAGTTTATGAACATCTAGTCCCTCCGCAATAATATCCAAAACGGTCATACGTGGATTTAAGGAAGAAGAAGGGTCTTGGAAAATCATTTGCATTTTGCGGTTAAATTTAAGCAGTTCAGATTTATTCTTTTTCCCGTGAACATCTTCACCATTAAATTTAACTTCTCCGCCTGTTGCATCGTAAAGTCTGATGATGGTTCTGCCTGTTGTAGACTTTCCACAGCCAGACTCCCCAACTAGACCAAAGGTTTCACCTTTGAATATATCAAAGCTAACACCATCAACAGCCTTGATTGTATTCTTTTTACCAACGGCAAAATGTTTTTGTAAATTTTTTACTTCAAGTAATTTCTCTCTTGTCACCGTTTTCCACCGCCCTTAGTACCTGTTTGAGCAAAACCTTGCATCCTGTGCTTAACGGCATCAGGCGGCTCAATTTTAGGCGCATCTGGATGCAGCAGCCAGGTTGCCGCATAATGTGTGTCTGAAACCTTAAACATAGGCGGTTCCATTACTGTATCAATTTCTAAAGCAAATTGATTTCTTGGAGCAAACGCATCTCCTACAGGAGGGGTAAGCATGTTTGGCGGGCTTCCAGGAATAGCAAAAAGCTCTTCATCTGAACTATCCAATGTTGGCATAGAGCCTATCAATCCCCAAGTATAAGGGTGCTTTGGATTGTAGAAAATATCATCTACTGTCCCAATTTCAACGATTTTTCCAGCATACATGACGGCAACACGGTCTGCAACGTTTGCTACGACACCAAGGTCATGCGTGATAAAAATAATCGCACTATCAGTTTTTTGTTGAATACTCTTCATCAATTCTAAGATTTGAGCTTGAATGGTTACGTCAAGAGCAGTAGTTGGTTCATCTGCAATTAAGATTTTTGGATTACATGCTAATGCAATCGCTACCACCACACGTTGACGCATACCGCCAGAGAATTGGTGAGGATATTGATTAATACGTACATCCGGTCTTGGAATACCAACAAGAGTTAGAAGTTCAAGAGCCGTTTTTCTAGCCTCTGTTTTGCTCATATTCTGGTGCTTCATCAAACCTTCCATGATTTGATAACCAATTTTCATAGTCGGGTTAAGAGACGACATTGGATCTTGGAAGACCATAGAGATGTCTTTTCCACGAATCTTCTGCATTTCTTTGCTTGTTTTTTTAGCAAGGTCTACTCCCTCGAGGAGGATTTGCCCTTCTTTAATATAGCCATGCGGCTCTGGAAGAAGTCTCATAATCGCATTTGAGGTTACTGACTTACCTGAACCAGATTCACCTACGATCGCTAACGTTTCACCTTTATTTAAATCAAAGGTAACACCTCGTACAGCATGCACTTCACCATTGTAGGTGTTAAATGATACTTTTAAATCTTTGACTTCCAATAATTTACTCATTTATTAAACACCTACCTTCTTATTTATGCATTTTCGGATCGAATGCATCTCTCAAACCATCACCAACGATATTAAATGCAATCATAAGAACAGATATTACAATTGCCGGGAACACAAGCATGTATGGATAAAGTCTGAGGTTATCAAACCCAAGGTCAATTAAAGAACCAAGTGAAGCATCTGGAGGAACAATACCTAATCCGATAAAGCTTAAGAATGCTTCAAAAAAGATTGCACCTGGAACAGAAAACATTGTGTTAATAATGATAATACCACTGATATTTGGAACCAAGTGTTTTCTAATAATAGTACCATTTGATGTTCCTAAAGTTCTTGAAGCTAAAACAAACTCTTGATTTTTCAACTTTAGTACTTCACCACGGACAATCCGCGACATACCAATCCAGCCTGTTATTGACAAAGCAATAACAATCGATATAATACCTGGTTTAAGAACAAGCATCATTAAGAGGATAATGACCAAGTTAGGAATACCAACTAATATCTCGGCAATTCGCTGCATGATATTATCAACTCTTCCACCATAAAATGCAGAAATCCCACCATAAGAAACTCCAATGGCAAGGTCAAGAAGTGCAGCAACAAAAGCGATGATTAAAGAAACCCTTGTACCTTCCCAAAGCCTTGTCCATTGGTCACGCCCTAAGGCGTCACTGCCAAACCAGAAATAGGTGTCTTTCATATCTTTCGCTTCATAAATACGATAGGTAGCTTTCACTTCAGCAGAATTTCTAGTGCCGTCACCTTTATTAATGACTTCAAGGTCAATAAACTCTTCTTTATTATCAAATCTTGCATTTGCCTTGGCCGTTGCCTGCTGAACATCTTTACCTTGGAACGTTCCAGATAAAGTACCATTCATACCAAGCCAAGAGACATTCTCCAAAACCGGTACACGTGGAGGCATTTTTGCCCTGTTTAAATTCTGTTCATCGGAACCATAATTGTTCATCCACGGACCGACAATACTCATGATGATAATAAACAGGATAAGAATCATGCTGAAAACAGCAGGTTTATTATTGAAAAGGGTTCTTTTCGCATCCTGAAAAAACGTTCTGCTGGGAGCTGAAATCTTATCGCTCGTATCCTCTTTACGAACAAGAGGGACAAATAAATCTTTTGGTATATTATTTAGGTTATTTTTATCCATTTTACTTATTTCCCCCCTGCTAGTCTTATCCTAGGATCAATTAATCCGTATAGGAGGTCAATGATTAAGATAATCACAATAAAGCCAAACGCAAATAACAATGTTGTACCCATAATGGTTGGGTAGTCATTTACCATTACAGATGTAACGAATTGCTCACCAATACCAGGAATCGCAAAAATTTGCTCAATAACCATTGAGCCTGTCATCAAACCAACTGCCATTGGACCCAATACTGTAATTAACGGGATAAGTGCATTACGCAATCCATGTTTTAAAATAATTCCAGATTCAGCAACACCTTTAGCACGTGCAGTTATGATGTAATTAGAATGTAACACTTCTACCATTTCTGTTCTTGTAAAACGAGCAGCTGTTGCCATCGGGTGAATGGCCAAAGCGATCGTTGGCAAAATGGTATGTGCAGGTGTGCCCCAAAGAGCAACCGGGAACCAGCCTAATTTTACTGCAAAAACATATTGTAATAATCCTGCAAATACAAACGAAGGTATCGAGGTTCCGATAACCGCAATGATTGTGGATGAAAAGTCAATCGGACTATTTCGGAAGATTGAGGCCATTAATCCAAGGAATATTCCCAAGATAGAGCCTATCACTAATGCCTGAAAACCTAATAGTGCAGATGGCCCGATTCTATCAAACAAGATTGTTGTTACCGGTGTATTATCAAATTTAAAGGATACACCCAAATCACCTTTTACAAGTCCGCCAAGATATTTGGCGTACTGAACAGGTATTGGATCATTCAATCCATACTTTTCTAAAATAATTTCCTTTTGTTCTTCAGTCAATTTATCTTCTGCCTGTAACGGGCTCCCCGGCAAGATTTTCATAAGAAAAAACGAGAATGTCGCAATAATAAATAGTGTTATTAGCATATACCATACGCGACGGAGTAAATATCGAGTCATGTTTGCACCTCCTAAATTTCTCTTTATTATATGTTATATCTAGTCGATTATAAATTTTTGTTATAATCGGAATATTCAGGTCCAAACAGGAGAAAAGAGAGTATATGCCTTAAAAGCATACACTCTCTTCAATTTTTCATAATAGCAATTATACTATTTTTTGCTGATTATTCTTCAGCACCAACGCTAGCCCACTTGTATTCGTAAGTTGCTCCGAATTGGTTTGTAAACACACCTTGTATTTTCGGAGATACTAACAAAGCGCCTGCTCTTTGATATACAGGAGCAATTGCTGCATCTTCAAATAAAACTTTTTCTGCCTTTAAGAAGTTTTCATAACGTGCATCTGGATCTTGAGCTAAAGTTGTTGCAGTTTCATTTATTAACTTATCATATTCTGGGTTAGAATAGCCCATTTGGTTATTACCGCCGCCAGTTAACCAAAGATTCATAAAGGTATATGGATCAAGGAAGTCTGGTCCCCATCCAGCAAACTGCATGTCATAATCCATAGCAGTATCTAATTCTAAACGCTGTTCAAATGGTACTTCTTTTAAAGTAACTTTTAAACCAGGAAGGTTAGTTGATAACTGGTTTGCAAGATATTGGTTCATCATTTTAGAAACATCATTGTCGCCGCCTAGGAATTCAATTTCAACTGTATCAGTTCCTAATTCAGTTTTAGCTTGTTCCCAGATCTTTTGTGCTTCTTTAACGTCAAATTTCACAAGGTCTCCACTAACTTCGCGGAAGTCTTTTCCGTCAGGAGTTGCAACGAAATCTTTTGGAACTAAACCGTTAGCAACGATAGAACCGTTGTTTAAGATTTCATCTACTAATGCTTGCTTATCAAATGCTCTAGAGATAGCTTTACGTACGTTTACGTTCTTAAGAGCTGGGTTTCTTGTTTGGTTCATTTTAATATAGAATACAGAGTTATCAGGTTCAACTGTGTAATCATCATGAGTTGAGTATGTATCAACTAGGTCAGATGATAAACCAGCACGGTCAACTTCACCTTTTTCATATAAGTCAACACCTGTTTGTGCTTCTTTTACTACTACATAAGTCATTTTTTCTAACTTTACAGTTTTTGCATCCCAGTAAGTTTCGTTCTTAACTAATTCCCACTCATTAGCAGTACTAGTCCAAGATGCGAACTTAAATGGTCCGTTAGCTAATAATGTATCAGCGCTAGTTGCATATGTGTCACCTTTTTCCGTTACAAACTTCTCATTTAATGGGAAGAAAGTTGGGAAGGTTGTTAAAGATTCAAAATAAGGAGTTGGATTTTCAAGTTCAACAACTAGTTTGAAATCGCCATCAGCTTTAACACCTAATTGATCTACAGGAACTTCACCTTTGTTAACAGAAGTTGCGTTTTTGATAACGCCGCCCATCATGTATGGACCATATTCAGATCCTTGCTTCGGGTCTACTGCACGACGCCAAGAAAATACGAAGTCGTTAGCTGTTACAGGGTCACCATTTTCCCATTTTGCATCTTCACGTAAAGTGAAAGTCCAAGTTTTACCGTCTGCACTTACTTCGTGCTTAGTAGCAATACCATCAGTTGGTTTTCCGCTTTCATCAAGACGGTATAAACCTTCCATAATAGCAGCAGTGAATTGGATACCGTATTCATCTGTTACCATACCAGGGTCCATTGAAGGAATTGTATCCCCATTAATAAAGTGTAACACTTGTTCAACTTCTGGCGCATCATCAGCTGGTTTTTTGCCATCATCAGCTGTATTCTTGTCGCCGCCTGAGCAAGCTGCTAAAAACATGCTTAGCACAAGACTTAGAGCTAAAAGCCATGCATACTTTTTCTTCATAACAAAAATGACCTCCTATTGTTTTATTTTTCTGTCAATTCGCTCTTAAAAAAGAAGCTAAGGAAATCATACTATTTTTATACTACTCTTGTAAAGACTAAATATATAAAAGAGTCAAAAAATTATTATATCATTATAGATTACATTAACATTACAGTTGATATACCAATACTTTTCCTGAAGATGTATGTAATAAATTTTATTCTAAAATAGGAATGCGTTTTCTTTTTTAATGCCTAAAAAAACAGGTAAAGTATACTTTCAAAGCGAATTGGGTTAAAATACCTTTATTCTTAATATCATGTCTAAAATAATTTTATAAATGAAAAGGTGAAATGGAAATGTTCAAGGATAAATGGAAATTTTTGATGATTAATATTTTATTAACCTGTTTATTCTTTCTAATTTTTGCAGATGAGTATAATCTCCTGAACTTTATTAATTCGGTATTTTATCTTTGTTTTGTTTATGTGATTGTTGTTTTGTTTATGTATACCTCAAAAGGAGGCTTTTTTGATGGTGTTACCTTCGGATTTAGAAGATTCAGAAGTATCATGTTTACGCGAAATGGTTATCTCGAAGAATATCTTGATAAACCGCTTCCTTCTGAAAACTTTAATGCTTCTATCTATCAAAGCCTTAAATTCCAAGCTATTTCTTTATTCGTGCTGTTAATCTTTTTACTTTTCCTATACTATGCACTATAAAATAACCTGCAAGGGAGAATCTATCTATGGATATTCAAAAGGTTGGTCAAATTGCGGTACCTGTTAAGAATCTAGATCGAGCGGTACAGTTTTATATAGAAAAACTTGGACTTCCTCATTTATTTTCTTCAAACGGATTAGCGTTCTTTGACTGCAGCGGTTTGCGTCTTTTACTAAGTGTTCCAGAGAAAGAGGAATTTGCTCAATCGAGTTCCATAATCTATTTTCAAGTCGAAAACATTCATGCGGCTTATGAAGAATTGTTAGTTAAGGAAGTTACATTTATCGATGAACCACACCTTATTGCCAAAATGGGACAAACGGAAACATGGATGGCCTTCTTTAAGGACAGTGAGGAAAATACCCATGCTTTAATGAGTGAATTTGAACGATAGTTAATTGACAAAGAGACCGAAATTAAAATTCGGCCTCTTTTCTTTTGTGTAAAAAAGTCTTAATACCTGCCCATCCAATGAATATAACGATCCAATTTCTCTTGCATATGTTTTTCAACCATCTCTCTATGGATAGCTTCATCTAGTGTGACTTTACGGGGTTTTATGCTTATGGTGAAAAAGAAAATATTTAAGGTCATGGTTATTTCCTCCTTCTCAAATTCAATTAGTTTCGTTTGTTATTTATCGTTCTCATCTAGATAACGTTTATAAGCAGTGAAGTGTTGGGGATATTATAGGATTTTTTAGAGAATAATCTTATGGTTAATCTTCAAACTATACCTAAAAGGTTTGAAAGGATATCAAAATGAAAAAAAAACTTGTACTTGTTATTGGAGTCATTTTTTGTTTAATATTCCTTCCTATAGCTCCAGTCCATGCAACTGAAATTCAAGGACAACATATCCTTATGACGAGAGGGGAATTTAAGGAATGGTTAGCTAACACCCAAGTAAACCGTGAAATAAAGTTAATTCAACAGCATCATACCTGGTTACCTTCCTATAAGCATTTTAATGGTTCTAATCATTTCCGCATGTTGATGGGTATGGAGAATCATCATAAAAAAACAATGGGCTGGAGTAATATAGCCCAAAACATCACCACCTTTCCAGATGGAAAAGTTGCGGTTTCCAGACCACTTAACGTCATTCCTGAAGGAACAATTGGTCCCATAGCTAATTCAGTTGGAATTGCCATTGAGCATGTTGGAAACTTTGATATCGGGCAGGATGTCATGACGAAGGAACAAAGGGAAACTATTCTTTACATTAATGCTTTGCTTTGTATAAAGTTTGGGCTGATACCTTCGATTGACAGTATTACGTATCACCATTGGTGGCACCTAAAAACGAAGGAAAGAGTCTTAGATGCCACAGCTAGTTATAATGTTAAATCCTGTCCTGGTACCGGTTTTTTTGGCGGTAATTCCACAAATAGCGCTAAGAGTAACTTTTATCCACTAATCTCAGATAAAATAGAAGAAATAGTAGAATCTGGGCAATAATTTCTAGTTCGTCTTGTCAAATATGTTTCTCTTTCCTCATAAAACATTCATTTTCTTGACCTATGTCAAGGAAATGAATGGCATAATGCCTTAAATTAAAATAGTAAATCAAAGAGGAAAAGGAGACTACATATTATGAAGAAGTTCAGATTATTATTATTAATGGGTGCAATCCTATTTGGCTTGGCAGCTTGTGGAGGAGCAGATGAAGAGGCAGCTCCAAAGGAAGAGGCAGAAACAGTTGATACAGCAGCATCTGCATCAGATGCAGAAGAATTCACAATCACGGCAACGAACTGGGATTTCTCTTCTGATAAAGAATTGACGATCAAAAAAGGTACGAAGGTTAAAATTAATTTAGTAAACAAAGAAGGCATGCATACTATTGCGAATGAGGACTTAGGAATTGACCTCAAAGCTGACACTCCTTCTGAGTTTACTGCAGAAACAACAGGTGAATATGAATTAATTTGTTCTACTATTTGTGGTGCTACCGAAGACCATGAAGCAATGAAAATCTCACTAAAAATTATAGATTAATATAGAAAGGTCCTGATTTTCAGGGCTTTTTTTGTTTTTCTACTATTCTATGTCTAATAAGTTCACTACCTAAATTATCCAACAATACTTTACAAGAAAACAAGTTAATGAGTATAATCATTCTTAGAGTCTCAATTTTCTGTAGATAAATAATATTCAGAATCAAACACAATTTAGGGGGAAAAACGAATGAAGGTCAAACATTGGTTATTGCTTTTAACATTTGGATTATTGCTAAGTGTACTAGCAGCGTGTTCCGGAGATGAGTCAAAGGAACCAGCAGGTACAGATGCTAAGGAGGAGGAAAAGGGAGAAAAAGTACTTAGCTTTTTAAACCCAGAAGCCATTCCTTCAATGGACCCTTCTTTAGCTACGGATGAGTCTTCCTTTATCTACTTAGCTGCAACATTAGAAGGTCTTTACCGATTAGATGAAAAAACACAACCATCTCCGGGGATTGCTACCAAGCATGAAGTTAGTACTGATGGTTTAACTTGGACCTTTACGTTACGTGAAGACGCTAAATGGTCAAATGGCGACTCAGTAACAGCTCATGATTTTGTATATGCATGGCAGCGTGCAGTTGACCCAGCAACTGGATCTGAATATGGTCCATACATGATGAATGGGGTCATCAAAAATGCAACAGCTGTAAGCAAAGGTGAAGCCGCTGTTGACCAGCTAGGTGTTAAAGCGGATGGCGATTATAAACTTGTAGTTGAATTAGAAAACCCAACACCATACTTTGAAACATTAACAACTTTCGGGACATTCTTCCCATTAAACAAAAAGTTTGTAGAGGAAAAAGGCGATAAATTCGCAACTAGTTCTGAAAACTTATTAGCGAATGGTCCCTACACTATTAACAATTGGACTAGTACAAGTGATACATGGGAACTTGTGAAGAATAAAGATTATTGGGATGCAAAAACAGTAAAAATGGATAAACTGACATACAAAGTTGTAAAGGATCCACAAACGGCTCTAGATTTATATGAAGAGGGTACAGTTGATCGAATGGATTTAACATCCGATTTAGTCGACCAATATTCTACTAATGATGATTATTTAGTTTCGGCTGATACATTTGTCTACTTCCTGAAGTTTAACCAAACAACATCAGATGCTTTAGCAAATAAGAATATCCGTGCTGCACTCAGCAGAGCATTTGATAAAGAAGGCTTAGTAAACGAAATCCTAAACAACGGATCTATCGTTGCAAATGGACTTGTTCCAACTGATTTTACTCCAATGCCTGGAACAGGCGAGGACTTCCGTAAGGTGAGCGGAGACCTTGTTACGTATGACCTTGAAGCAGCAAAAGAATTGTGGGCAAAAGGATTAGCTGAGTTAGGTACAGATTCAGTGGAACTTGAGTTCTTAGCTGATGATGACAAGACAACAAAATTATTAGTTGAATATGTTGCAAACCAGCTTTCAACCAATCTTGAAGGATTAAAAGTGAACATTAAACAAGTACCAAAAGAACAGCGTCTTGATTTAGATACTGCTATGGATTATGAGCTGCAGCTATCTAGATGGGGCCCTGACTTCCTTGATCCATTTACATTCATGAACCTGTGGGTTACGGATGGCGGAAACAATATGACTGGATATTCTAGTGCAGAATATGACAAATTAGTGAGTGAAACAGCTACAAAATTTGCTACAGATAATGAAGCACGTTATAAGAACTTCTTAGAGGCTGAAAAAGTGCTATTTGAAGATGCAGCAATTGCTCCTGTTTACCAAGCTTCTCGTGCACAATTGATTTCTCCAAAAGTTCAAGGTGTGTTCGTGAACCCATTCGGTGCAACATACGAATATAAATGGGCCGACGTAGGCGAAGAGTAAAATCTTTCTATTTATAAATGACAAAGAGGGAGAAATGCCAATTGGTATTTCTCCCTCTTTTAATTACGATATTTATTTGATGTAATATCGTTTGTTGCAATTCAAGGAACTATCCTAATTGGACATTTAGGATTTTGTGTTTTCTGATAATTTAATATAATCACCTTTACCACTACCTCAATATTGTTTTGCATAAAAAAAGTGCCCCAAATGATTAATCTGGGACACTTTCATTCGTATATTTAGTTGGATCGTTCCTCCAGCCAGTCAGCAATGGTTGGATAGGTTATTTTGGTAGCTTGACTGCCAAATGTAATCGATGTGTGACCCACTGGCAAACATTTATATTCTTTATCTTCACTAGATATAGCGTTCATCAATGCTTCCACTTGGTGCGGCTGGGCAATTAGGTCGTTTTTACCAGATAGATTGAGCACGTTCGCAGTAATATTTTCTAGGTTAACCTTCTTACCACGAATAACCATTTCTCCTTTTATCAGCTTGTTTTGCTGATAAAAGTCTCTAATCCACTGACGGTAAGCTTCACCTGGGAATTGAATACCGTCGTTTAACCATTTTTGCAATAGCTTATAGCTCTTTATGAACTTCTCATTATCCGCACGTTCATATAGACTAATGTATGGTCCATAGTTCGTTCCCATTGGATTGATCATTTTGTTTCCGAAGTCTATCATTTCAGGTGGAATAACACCCAGGGTATCTACAACTTTATCAATATTAAAATATCGTTCATCTAACATCGCACCATATGAGCCTGTCTTTTCAAAATCAAAAGGACTTGTCATAAAGATAAGATTCCGGATTGGTAATTCAGGATGCAATGCTGCAAATGCAGCCGTGATCGTTCCCCCCATGCAATAACCAAGGATCGAAACTTCATCCACATTAGATTTTCTCAACACCTTACGAACGGCACGTGGGATATAGTCCATAATGTAATCATCGAGTTTCATATTTCGATCTTCGTAACCTGGCTCACCCCAGTCAAGGAGATAGACATCAAACCCGCGATTAACCAAGTATTCTACTAAACTGCCGCCCTTTGTTAAATCCAATACATAGGGTTTATTAATAAGGGCATACACCAAAAGAAGAGGAATTTTATGTTTTTTTGGATTTTCAGAAATATAGCGATAAAGCTTCGTTTTATTTCTTGTCCAAATAAGTTCTTTCGGTGTTGGCGCTACTTCCGGTTCAGCATCTGTTGTCAGCACTTGATTTGCTCTTACTGCACGTTGATACATCTCCTTGTATTCCGGAGGTGTAAATTCGAGCAGTTCATTCCAATCGGTTGGCATAAGTACGCTAATGACTGTTCACTCCTTACATGATTTATTTACTCTATCAATTTATTAATAAAGCCTGACCTTCATGACAATTACATGTAAAGTCCACCGTTAATATTTAATTGCTGACCAGTAATATAGTCACCATCTTTACATAGGAAAACAACACCACGAGCGATTTCTTCTGGTTTGCCTAAACGTTTTTGTGGTACTTTTTCAACGATTCCTGCAAGGACCTTTTCAGGAATGGCTTGGACCATTTCAGTTCCAATAAACCCTGGGCAAATCGCATTAACAGTTACGTTACTTTTAGCAAGTTCAAGAGCAAGTGATTTAGTGTATCCAATAAGTCCTGCTTTTGCAGCAGCATAGTTGGTTTGTCCAAACCCGCCAGCTTGTCCAATAATAGACGAAATGTTGATGATGCGGCCTGCATCTGATTCAAGAAGATAAGGTAAGGCAGCAGAAGTATTGTTGTAAACACTGTTTAAATTAACATTGATTACTTCTCTCCAATCTTCTTCTGTCAATTTTTTAAACGTGCTGTCTCTTGTAATTCCTGCATTATTAACCAGGATATCTAATTTGCCATAATGATTGATTGTTTCTTGTACAAGGTATGCTGACTCATTACTTTCTGAAACATCTGCTTGAATGGCATAAGCATCTCCGCCGAATTCATTTATTTCTGCAACGATTCTATCCGCTAATTCTTTGCGAGTATTATAGTTAATGACAACCTTCGCACCGTTTTTAGCCAGTTCCAATGCAATTGCTGCTCCGATTCCTCTGCTGCCGCCAGTTACGATTGCTACTTTATCCCTTAATCCTGTCATCTTTATCCACCCCGTCTATAGTAGTTGTTTAAAAAACTATGTAATACTTTTTTATTTTTATTTCGTTTTTTCCTGTGATTTTAACATGGTAAGGATTTGATTCAATTTAGTGTCCAAGCTCTTCATATCTTTCTTTAAATGAGTCAATTCTGCTTTAAATGATTCCGGAACATCTTGGCTTTCCAATTTCTCTTCTAATTTTTCTTCTAAATCATCGACTTTTGCATCCACATTAACAATCAACGAAGAAATGTTTGCAATGTCATTTCGACTTGGTACGTTCATAAACTCCAAGTACTTTAATGTTGATTCATCAATCATTTTTTTAAATTGAAGATTCATCTCCAAAACCTGTCCCATCCCTTCAGAAGGGAACTCCTTGCTGATTTTTTCATCAAATAATTTACTGGTTTGGGAATAATAATCCTTCCACATATCATAAAAGTTAAAGCTTTGGTCCATGTCTGTTTCCTCCTTATATCTTTCTAGACGTTTCAATCATACTAACTATATGGAAATAATTAAAGATTAAATATTGAAAATTATCGAAATATATTTCTTCTTTTATTGACAAAATCCTCCCTTTTTCGCAAAATACCCTATAATTTCAATTGGAATGATACGTGATGTTCATCAAAATGAATTTTATAAAAATGGCTCTTTCGTAAACTTTGTTGTTTTCTGTACGAATACCAAAGGCAACTTCAGACAAGTTTGATGAATTTAAGAGGCATGATGTCCGAACCTGTGGCAACTTCGGACAAGTTTAATGAATCTAAGAGGCATGGTGTCCGAAC
Source organism: Bacillus sp. CZDM1 (assembly GCF_055502545.1). Lineage (NCBI taxonomy): Bacteria > Bacillati > Bacillota > Bacilli > Caryophanales > Bacillaceae > Bacillus > Bacillus sp. CZDM1. Next base: position 291,655 of record NZ_JBUESO010000006.1, read on the forward strand.
CCGTGGCAACTTCGGACAAGCTTGATGCAATTAAGAGGCATGGTGTCCGAACCAGAGGAGACTTAAGCAAAAAACGTAGTAACCAATAATAAAAACAACAATCTTTTGCGAAAACATCTATAAAAATAAAAATCCCCTTTTGCTCTTTTATCAGCAAAAGGGGATGAACCTCAAAATTCTATTACTGTTTTTTCAACAGTTGTTACTCTCCAGCTGGATGTTGATAAAGAGACTGAACTTCGCTTTCAGGAAGGGCTAATCCATCATATACTCGTACTTCATCCATTAATCCTTTGAAAGGAGTATCCCAGTAGTTCACACCTAAACCAAATGCTGCATCAATGGAGGTAAATACATTTGGGAAGTTGTCTCCTGTATATTTTGCTTCACCATTAATATAAAAGACAGCGTGGCCTTCTTTTACCGTTAAAGTAAGATGTGACCACTCACCTACAGGTATGGTCCGATCCGTTACCGCATCATACCACTGGTCACCATTGTGTGACCAAACCATCGTATTACCCCATCCTGTTTTAGGTACAACACTAATCCAATTATTCGCGGTTTTTGCCCCAAAGAATGAGGTTGTAAATTCAGTAATTTGATCTGGTTTTACCCACAATGATACAGAGTATGTATCACCCGTAATTAAGCCGTCAGCTAACCGTAGTCCTGAATTTCCATCGAATTTAGCTGCTTTTCCTGCAACACCTTCGGCAAATGGAATTTGTCCGCCAGTATTATCAAGACGATCTCCCGTCACGGTTGCATCCGCCTTATTTGTCCCAGAAAGGTCTTTAAAACCATCATTAAAATCGTAGAAAGCCGCTAAGCCGCCTTCTGCCCTTTTGGTCACTGTAACGGTTATGGTTAATGTTTCGGTCGCATCACCTAATGTAATCTCCGCCGTTAAGTTTACCACAGCATCTTCAGCGTCATAGCTTGGTCGTGTAACCACGCCTTCATTGGACACTGCCTCTGGATTAGAAGATTCCCAGGTGATTTGCGCTCCTCTTGTTGCTACGGTTGGCAACGTTAAATCACTAATCACAGTAGACGGGAAACTAGTACCTAACTCTTGTTTGATCGCGTGAACTAATTCTTCATCAGAAGAGGCATCCACATGACTTCCCCAAATGACGATTCCTTCATCTGACATTGCACTAAACGTCATTACCCACTGCTCCGATGTAGGGTCATATTGGCGGATAAATACACCATCATACGTACCTTCATTATCGATGGTTAATTCAGCCCGGTACTTGCCATACAATTTCCATGTACCGGTTACTGCACCAGAAATAGTGTGATCACTATTCAACTTCACCCAGGTAGATTCGGTCAATTCACCTGTAATTTCTTTTCCGTGGTTAATGAATTTATAGTCACCCTTCACATCGGCTTCTGAAACTTTCTTGATTGTTTCACCCGCATAACGGTATGGTGTCGGCACTGGCCATTGTTCACGGTTCTTAAAGGTTTGATGTACACGAACTTCATGCATTTCCCCTTGCTGCGGGAAACGAGTATGTGTCACGATAAATTCCTTGCCTAGTTCTTCGTCAATAAGGTAAGAGTTATGTCCAGGAGAAAGGTAGCCTGTACCGATTCCGGTGCCCGCTTCACCAAGATCTCTTTTAAATAAGGAATTCCCCATCATTTTATTACCGATATCTTTATGATCCTTATTACTCGGGAAGTTACCTGCTCCGATATCAAATGACTCTGGGAATACTGCAGGGTTGCCTTCTGCATCTACATATGGACCATCAGGACTCTCTGATCTAAACTGTCTCATCTGATAACCGCCATCAGATGCTAAACCGCCATACGTAATGTATAGATAATAATAGCCGGTTTCCTTATCATATACAGCGTACGTTCCTTCAGCCGATCTTCCGTAGCCAGAAGCAATTTTTGTACCGAAATATCTATCAATCATTCTGCCATCTTCTGTTTTACCATCTTTACCAGGATACTTTGGCAGACCTGTTTTCTTATCTAATTCTAAAATAAAGGTCCCGCCAGACCAGGATCCGTAAGTCATATATAGCTTATTATTTTTAGCCTGAAGAATGTTGGCATCAATTGCGTTGGTGTACAGTTTATTATTGTAAGCTCCATTAGCCGTAAACCATTCAGGATTTACCTCATCGATCACACCCTCTTCAATGAGATCTGCGAGATTCGTATTCTCCCAGTGCTTATTCACAGTACTGTTTCGATCATAAGCTTCATTGTTGGTAAAACCTGAATACATAATGGTATCTAGATATTGAAATGGCCCTTCAATGTTCTTCGACACCGCTATCCCGATTGCAGAACGGATATACGTGGAAGACACACTATAGTACAGCATATAGGCACCCTTTGTACCATCTTCATTTACATAATGTTTATTCCAAAAAACATCCGGAGCCCAAACGGCATAGCCGCCTCTAGAGTCAGAATCATTCTCTCCAGCCCATTCAAAGGAACCAGCAAGATTTGCTGACAAATCCCCATAAACTTTATTATCTGGGGTAGTATATCCATTCGTAAATTTATCCCAATTTACTAAGTCTGTTGATTTAGCACCGTCAATGTGTGAGCCATAGACATAGTAAGTTCCCGTTTTTGGATCTTTAATGATGGAAGGGTCATGAACGGAAGCATTTCTAAATTCAAGTGGTTCCGAATTACTTGTTGCCTCGTTCCCAAACGCACTAATGGGTATTAAGAATAGCAGTATTAGAAAAACAGCTATGAAACTCTTAAAAAGACCTTTCTTATTCATACTATCTCCTCCTTATCATCGTTATTGTACGGACCAATAATGTTGAGTCTTTTTTCTTAAGTTTATAGATACCTCCAATCCCATTAAAGGTTGTACATACAAGTTGTAAGCCGCTTATATATGTAAATTAGCAAGCTATATCTATTTAAACAATACTATAAAATTAAAATATTCTCAATATTCTTTTACAAACTTGTTTGAACAAGTTTGTGTTAATTGGTAAAATGAACGTACAAGTTAATTTTTAAAAAAGGCGCAGATTAAGCTCTGCGCCTTTTGAGATTAGCTATCGTTTTGCTATTTTATGCTGCTAGTTTTTGGTGTTCCTTATTAACAAGTAAATTCTTTAAAAGTGTTTTACATTGCGGTAAGGAAAAGCCTACAATTGGACCCAAGAAAAAGGCAATTATCATGGAGCCAACCCCAACTGGTCCTCCTAATGCCCAACCCAAAATGAGGACAAGAACTTCCATTCCATTACGAACCCATTGTAAACTCCAGCCGGTTTTGTCCACAATCAGGAGCATAATACTATCTCGTGGGCCAGAACCCAAATCAGCGGAAACATAGAGTCCAACTCCATACCCCATTAGAATAACTCCTAAAACAAAGAATATTAAGGCGCCAGTTAAACTATCGACACCTGGCAATAGCCACAAAAAGAAATCTATGAATAAACCAAGTAACAGCATATTTAAAAACGCACCGATTTTAGGTAATTTTTTCGTTGCCATGGAGGAAGCGGTAAGCAATAGAAATCCTATAATGATCGACCATGTGCCAATCGTCAGCCCCAGCTTTAGGAACATCCCATAATGAAACACATCCCAGGGACCTGCTCCTAACAATTTTCCTTCAATCGTTAAGGCTGCACCTAGCGCTAAAACAATCAGTCCAAAAACAAAAAAAGACCAGCGAAGAATCCATTCTTTTCTCATAATTTCTCCTCTAATCTCAAAATTATTTAACTAAACCACTATACCATATCAATAATAATGGAAACTATAAAAATTAAATGGAAATCACCCTAAGTCTTGCTTCCGTTGATTTTATCATTATTTTTTATTTATGGTATGGTTCAGCGTGATGCTTCAATATGAGGTTTATACTTAATAAAAAGATAAAAAACCTACCTTGAATACTCCAAAGGTAGGTTTTATTACTTTCTATAATATTTGGTTCAAAAACCTTTTAGTTCGTTCATGTTTTGGATTGACAAAGATATCATTTGGATGTCCTTCTTCAATAATATTTCCGTCTGCAAGCATAATGACTCGGTCCGCCACTTCTTTCGCAAATCCCATTTCATGTGTCACAATCACCATCGTCATCCCGTCACGTGCCAGATCCTTCATTACCTGTAGCACTTCACCAACAAGCTCAGGATCCAAAGCTGAGGTCGGCTCATCAAAAAGCATCACTTTTGGTTCCATTGCTAATGCTCTCGCGATTGCTACCCGCTGCTTTTGCCCGCCGGATAATTGTTCAGGATAGTAGTTGGCTTTATCCTCTAATCCTACCTTTTTAAGAAGGGCAAGTGCTTTTGAACTTGCTGCTTCCTTTGTTTCTTTTCTGACAAAAATCGGAGCTTCGGTAATATTTTCTATTACTGTTTTATGAGGGAAAAGATTAAAATGCTGGAACACCATTCCTACCTTTTCTCTAACCTTATTTAAGTTTGTTTTTGCTAGGTCTATGTTTTCAGAATCGATGATAATGTCACCGTGCTCTGCCACCTCTAAAAAATTTAAGCAGCGTAGCAGCGTACTTTTACCAGAGCCACTGGCACCGATCAGAACCACTACCTCTTTCTCGTCTACACGTAAGTTTATATTTTTTAATACTTCAAGCCTGCCAAAGGATTTTGAAAGATTGCTAATTTTAATCATGCGATCACGCCCTCCTTAGGTTTGCTGACATCCATTTTCTTTTCAATCCGATTAGCAACCCAAGTGAAAATCAGGACGATAATTAAATAATAGACTCCAACAACAAAATACGTTTCAAACGGCATATAGTTTTCACCTTGGACACTAAGAGCCGTGTTATATAGGTCCGTCACAGCAATATACGCAACAAGGGAAGAATCTTTTAAGCCAATAATAAACTGATTGGCTAAAGACGGAATTGCTCTTTTGAAAGCTTGTGGAAAAATAATTCTCCTCATCGCAAGAGAGTAGGGCATTCCGAGTGACCTCGCCGCTTCCATCTGTCCGCGATCAATGGATTGCACCGCTCCTCTAAAAATTTCCGCAATGTAGGCACCGGTATGAACACCTAATGCCAGAGCCCCTGCCGTGAAGCTGTCTAGGTTCACTATATTGGCAAGTCCATAATAAAGGAACATGATCTGAACAATGAGAGGCGTTCCACGAATAATACCAATGTAGATATCCGCAATCCAATTTAGTATTTTACTAGTGGAAATCTTAAAGCCCGCAAAAATTAAACCAATCACCATCGCAAATAATAGGGAGATTGCCGTTATGGCGATCGTCATCCAAGAAGCTTTCAAAAAGGCAATTCCATGTTCACTAAAAATACTCATAATATTTTCAACAAAAACCACAATGCGTACCTCCTTCTTTGAATAGTGAAGGCACCCACATTAGGTGCTTTCACTAAAGTATTTTTCCAATCTTATTTTTCCATGATGTTGGTATTAAACCATTTCATACTGATTTTTTCATACGTACCATCGTCAATCATCGATTGGATGGCCTCGTTGATTTTATCAGCAAGCTCTTTGTTTCCTTCAGCAACTGCTACACTTACACGGTCTTCATTCAATAAATCGCCAATTTCCTTTATTTTTAAGCTTTTTTCATTTTTGGCACTAACACCAACAATTTTATCCGTGATCACGGCATCTAAACGGCCAAGCGCCAAATCTTGAAGAGCGTTTACGTCTGTTGGATAGCCTTTTACTTGATCAGATAAATCTTCAGCCATATCCTTCCATGTGCTGGCTTGAATGACCCCGATACTCTTACCCTTCAAATCTTCCTTTGATTGAATATCCGTATTGCCTTCCGCTACAAAAATCTGTGCACCAGATAGATAATAGGGATTGGTGAAATCAACTTGCTTATCACGCTCAGGTGTAGCAGTCATACTTCCAATAATGGCATCATATTTCTTTGCCTTCAATCCTTGGATAATCGTTTCCCATGGATTTGTTACAGGGTTTGCTTCAAGCCCAATTCTCTTAGCAATTTCTGTTCCAATTTCAACATCAAATCCAGTCAATTTACCGTCCTTCTTAAAGTTTAACGGTGGATATTGTCCTGTCATGGAGAATGTTAACGCTCCTTTTTCCACTAACTCAAGCTTCCCCTCATTTGCCTTTGCTTCCTTTTCCCCATCTGCCTTCTCAGTGCCGCAAGCAGATAAAATCAACATCATTGCTGCTAATAAAAATACAAACTTTTTCATAAATATTCCCCCTAGTTAATAAAAAAACACCGTCAAGGTAAATTTGACGGTGTTCTGTACACCCTCATCGATTAGCATTGGTGAAGATAGTTCTCCACAATTCCAAGGAACTGTGACAGTTCTGCCCCTATTCGAGTGCAGACCCAGCTTTCTGAAAGAGGTGATTTTCAGAAGCTTCGGCGATTGATCCTTTTTCCTATTTTCATAGATTTCACAGAATCTCCAATAGGATACTAATAACAATCGCGACCTCTACCCCATCTAATGCTTAAAGATGAGGATTTTATATTTAGTTTAACGAAACTTTCTTCAGTATAAATAAATATTCTAACAAGTGCAATAATAATTTTAGTTGAATTTTTATCCAATTTAAAAGACTTGACTGGTTTTATCTTCTGAGATACATTTTTTTTAAATACTATTTTACTAGAAAAGAAGGTCAGGCGTATGTTGCAATGTCGTGAGGATGTGCTGACATTCACGAAACAGCTCGTAAACATTGAAAGTGTCGTTAATACCGATGGCGAAAAGGCCATTGCTCAGTCTTTATATTCTATGATTTCCTCTATGCCCTATTTTTCACAAAACCCTAGCCACTTAGTTTTAGAACAAACACTTAACGATGATCAAGAGCGTTATAATGTTCTTGCTTTTGTTAAAGGCACAAAGGGAAATAGCAGCCGCACGGTGATTTTGATGGGTCATATTGACACGGTTGGAATTGATGATTTTAACCAATTAAAAGACAAAGCTTGCTTCCCTGACGAACTAATGGAATCACTGAAACAGGAACAGCTGCCAGCTGCTGCGAAAGAACATTTAGATTCGGGGGATTGGTTATTTGGCCGCGGCGTCCTTGATATGAAAAGCGGGGTTGCCAGTCACTTATATCTCTTAAACTATTATTCTCAGCATCCTGAAGAATTAGAAGGAAACATTGTTCTCTTATCGGAATGTGACGAGGAGGACAGTTCACACGGTGTTCTTTCCGCTTTGAAAACATTGAAACGCTGGAGAAGTGAACATGGTTTTGACTATGCAGCCGCGATTAATGCGGATTTCGTCTCACCAAGATATGAAGGCGACGAAAATCGCTACATCTACAAGGGGACCGTTGGAAAGCTTCTGCCATCCTTCTTTATTACGGGAGCAGAAACGCATGTAGGCTCAGCCTTTGAGGGACTCGATCCAAACTTTATTGCCGCCGAGCTGACAAGGCAAATTAATTACAATCCGGAGCTTTGTAACGAAGCGTTTGGTGAGACGACCGTGCCCCCTGTTTCGTTAAAACAAACGGATTTGAAGCCGTCTTATACCGTTCAAACCGCCTTAGCTGCCTATGTTTATTACAATTTCTTTATTCATTCCTGGTCTCCAAAGGACGTGCTTGAAAAATTAAGGGAACAAGCGATGATTGCTTTTACCAATGCCCTTACTTCCTTCGAAGAAAGGTATAAACAATACAGCACATTGAGCGGCGAACCATATTTACAGCATCCTTGGAAACCTAGGGTATTGACGTACGAGGAAATGGAACAATTATTGGTCGATGAGAACGGCGAAACATTTACCGCACATATGAGTCAATTTAAAGAAAAGCTTTTAAAAAATACGGAACTAGATACGCGCATGTTTGCGGCAAAAGTGGTAGAGGAAGCTTGGAAATGGATGAAGGATAAAAATCCAGCCATTATTCTGTTTTACTCATCCCTGTACTCTCCACGGATTGAATTGACAGGGAAAACAACGGACGAGCTTGCTTTAATTACTTCATTGGATGAAGCCGTGGAAGAACTACAACCATACTATCAATATCCGATTGTAACACGTAACTTTTTCCCTTATATCTCTGATATGAGTTTTGTTGCTCTTAGTGATGACGAAGCCGGTATTAATGCCGAATCGAACAATAACCCTGGCTGGGGCACCAAGCTCTTCGTAGACTATCAAGACATTCGCGATATCAATGTACCAGTCATCAATATCGGCCCTTATGGCTTAGATGCTCACAAGAAACTTGAAAGACTGGAAATGACTTACTCATTTGAAATCGTACCAAATCTAACACACCTCGTGATTCAAAAACTATTAAATAATTGATAGTTATATAACCAATTAAGGAAAAAGACAGGCTTCTTCAAAAGAAGAATATTATTTTATTTTTACTACCTCATTTACTTATGGTACGGTTCACCGTACATTATATAAATGAGGTTTTTATTTTCCCTCTCATTCACCTCAATTTCCATAAAAATATTTTTAAAATTTTTTACTCCACCCCCAAAACCTTAAAACAATTACCTAAGTTTTTTATGTTAGTCATTTTTTGTCGAAAAATGCACTACACCTAGGATAACTTCCAGTTAACGTTCCTATAGTTTCTAATTAATCTATTAAAATATTCTTCGCATTACACCTAGAAGGAGGCGTTTAAAATGGATCGAATTTTTAGGTGGATTGTTAAATCATTGTTTGCACCTGTTACAGGGACTGCTGGAGCAGTTGCAAGTACACTTGGTTTTTTTCTGGCCTTTTTACCTTTAGAAAATCTAAGAATTCCATTATTGCTAGCTTTTTCACTTTTCTTTCGACTTAATATCATCGCCTTATTCCTTGGCACGTTGATGACGATTTTTATTCCCAACCTTCGTCATTTACCTATCCTGGATTTAAGTATTTTAGAAGATTATTGGTTATTTTCTACCTTAAAAAATAAAATACAATCTTCACAAATCATTGCATCAGGGGCATTTGGAGGCTTAATTGGTCTTGTCTGCTATTTTTTCTTCCACTGGTTCTACAATTTAGGTCTGAAAAAAAGGGAACGAAATCAGGAACATGTTTTTCTTGATCCTGCCAATAGACGCTGGTCCATCATTAAACGAATGAGCGCAGGCTTTACGATTTTAATTGTGTTGGTATCGACCATTTTTATTGAAAGCCTAAATAAAAATCCAGTATTTCCTGAGCTGCAATTGAACGAGAGCACAGCAGAGAGCTCAATCGAGCCGGTTAATACAAGTTTCACTGAAGAAGAACTTGCTTCCCAGATTCAAAAAACGAATCCTTCGCCTGTTATACAGGAAAATGATGATGCTGTAAAAACACAAAAGGCGAACAAACAAGAAGTCTATGCTTTTTACGTCAATTGGGATGAAAACAGCAAAACTTCTTTCAAAAAAAATAGCGATTCTATTACAACATTAGTACCGGAGTGGCTGCAGCTTACTCCTGATCTAACCCTTAAAAACAGCACTAACCATTCTATTGTTGAAGAAGCAAAATCACATAATATTGAGATTCTCCCATTAGTTAATAATTTTATTAATAATAAATGGGACGGCGAAATCCTACACCAGTTATTTACTACTCCCGACGCTGAGGATCTGTTTATTAAAGATATGTTGGAGTACGTGAAAACCAATGACTTTGACGGTATCAACATAGACTTTGAAGAAATCCATCCAAACGATACAGCGAATTTCACAGATTTTATGAATAAGGTGTATGAAGCATTTCATCAACAAGGTCTCATAGTGACAATGGATGTCCCGCCAAATGACAATAGTTATGACTATGCTTCTCTGGCAGCGAATGTTGATCGGATGATCGTCATGCTATATGACCAGCACCATTCTATCAGTCAACCTGGACCCGTTGCAGCTACTGATTGGGTAATGGAGAATTTAAACCAGCTTCAAATTCCTTCCGAAAAATTGATTGTAGGTTTGGGAAGCTACGGTTACGACTGGGAAGAAAACTCCAATAACCCTGCAAATCCAATGACGTTTGGGGATGTCATGGATTTGGGAATTGGGACAAACCTTCAAATCCATTGGAATAAACAAGCAGGGAATCCTTATGTACGTTACAAAAAAAATGGGAAAAACCATACTGTCTGGTTTTTAGATGCTGCTACATTTTACAATCAAATGAAATTAGCAAATAATAGCGGCTCCAGCGGAGTAGCGGTTTGGCGTCTCGGCTCTGAAGATCCTTCGATCTGGAATTTCATTAATAAACCAAAGGAAGTGGACAATCCCTCCAGTGCCCTTAAAACCATAGACAGTCCTAAGACAGTGCACTATACAGGCGCTGGAGAGATTTTAAAAATGATCTCTCAATCAGAAATTGGGAAACGAACGATTCAGATGGATGTACATGGTTTGATTCAAAAAGAAACCTATATCAAATTACCAAAGCCTTTTGTTGTGGCTCGGTATGGTAAATCCGAATCAAAGGAAGTGGTTCTTACCTTTGATGACGGCCCAGACCCAGCCTATACACCACAAATATTGGACATTTTGAACAAGAATCAGATAAAGGGAACCTTTTTTATCGTTGGGGAGAATGCGATGTTGCATCCGGAACTTGTTAAAAGGATGCATAATGAAGGCCATGAAATTGGCAATCATACTTTTACCCATCCAGACATTGGATCCATCACACCATTTCAAACAAGAATGGAGTTAAATGCCAATCAGCGTTTATTTCAGGGTATTACAGGTCATTCGATGACCCTGTTTCGCCCGCCTTATGTGGCCGATGCCGAACCGAACTCAATTGACAAACTGCTGCCTGTGTTACAAGCTCAGAAGTTAGGATATACCATGGTCGGAGAATTAATAGACTCTGAGGATTGGCAAGGTTTTTCTAGTGAGGAAATTGTCAATCGGGTACTCGAACAACTTCCAGAAGGTAATATCATTTTGCTGCACGATTCAGGCGGCGACCGCTCCAACACTGTAAAATCCCTGCCTATTATTATCAACGAACTGAAAAAGCGCGGCTATACATTTACCACCGTTGCAGATCTCATTGAAAATAGTAATAGTCAGATCATGCCCGCCACTGACCCGGACAACCCTTATTTGGTCTATGATAAGGCTGTGTTTATGGTCATACAAGGCTGGCGCGAAGGATTAAGCTTCCTGTTCTACTCCGCTATCCTTATCGGGATCTTGCGGCTAGTTATCCTAGTATTCCTTTCGAGAAAACAGGTAAAAATATATAAAAAGACCGAGATTGACCCCAGCTTTACCCCTTTTGTCAGTGTCGTAATTGCTGCTTATAACGAAGAAAAAGTCATTTTTAAAACAATTGATTCCATTTTATCCAGCGATTACCTAGCTTTTGAGATACTGATTATCGACGATGGATCGAAGGATGATACAGTTCTTGTGGTCCAAGAAACATACGGCAACCAACCTCTTGTCAGATTAATTAAAAAACCTAATGGAGGAAAATCTTCCGCTGTTAATCTTGGATTTAAAGAGGCAAACGGGGAAATCGTGGTGGCTCTTGACGCTGATACACTCATTGCTGAAAATGCTATATCCTTGCTAGTTAACCATTTTAAGGATGAAAATGTTGCGGCGGTTTCCGGTAATGTAAAGGTCGGTAATAAGGGAAACCTCCTTACAAACTGGCAGCATATCGAATATGTAACAGGCTTTAACCTAGAGAGAAGGGCATTTGCCGTACTTAATTGCATTACAGTTGTGCCAGGAGCGATCGGTGCATGGAGAAAGACGGAAGTAGAAGAAGCAGGCTATTTTCAAGAAGATACACTGGCAGAAGATACCGATATCACCCTCACCCTTTTACGTAATGGAAAAAAGATTGAGTTTGAAGAAAAGGCCTATGCCTATACAGAAGCTCCTGAGGATATAAATAGTCTGGCAAAACAGCGTTACCGGTGGGTTTATGGTACGTTACAATGCTTATGGAAGCACCGTGGGGCTTTATTCAATAAAAAACACAAAACATTAGGCTACATTGGCCTCCCAAATATGTGGCTTTTCCAATATTTTTATCAAACCATCTCGCCGCTTGCAGATATATTGTTCATTATCGCCCTTTTTAGCCCACATCCTGAAAAGGCAGTGATTGGATTTATTCTTTTTTACTTATTGGACTTCTTTACTGCTCTATATGCGTTTCGCTTGGAGAAAGAAAGTCCAAAACCACTAAGTTCATTGTTTCTGCAACGTATTTTGTACAAACAGCTAATGACATATGTGGTGATCAAATCCATCCTCTCAGCCATAAAGGGAGTAACCGTGGGTTGGAATAAACTAAAACGAAATGGAAATGTAGCTCAAGAAACCTTAGGTGGCTGACGTTAAAGAATATATGTAATGGAGAGTCTTCCTCATATGGGGAAGACTTTTTTAAAAACAGGAAAAAGGACCACCATCTTTAGGTGATCCTTTTAAAGAATTAATTTTTCTTGCCGTTGTTTCCTTTATTCTCCTGACGGCTCTCAGCCTTTTCCTTTGCGGCTTGAGCAACTTCTTGTCCATAATTTGATGCACTTGTAGCATTATTTCCCGTCGTAGTCGGCGGCGAAGTCGTTGGTGGTGCTGGTGTACTAGTCGCAGGTGTCGTCTGTGAAGTGGTGCTAGTCACAGGCGTCGATGATGCTGCAGGCGTTGACGGCTTGGTCTGATTAGTATTTACCGGTGTTGTAGTCGTAACCTCGGTTACTTCCTTTGTATTCTGCTGAATGTCCGGTATAGCCACAGCACTCTCGGTTTGATTATTTAAAGCCACTTGAATAGGAGCTTCATTAGAAGCGAGATTGAGTTGCTCATCTGTCCCATTCGTTGTCGGCGTTTGGTCTTTCACCACTTTTTCTGCTTGGTTGATGATATCCGCTTTTTTTGGGTCTTCGGATATGGTTGAGGCATTTTCTTCTGCTAATTGTATAGAAGATTGATCGCCTAGCAAGGTGTGGGCGACAGAAAACGTAACAGAACCCGCGAATACCATCGAAAGGGCTCCCTTAGTTAGTGTATTCATATACTTCCCCTCGTGTTTTTTATAATTGTATTAATAAAATACGAAAGGACCAAAACAAATATAGGGGTATAACAGAGAATTTTGTAGTCTTTTTATTGCTCTCTCCTTTGTTTAAACATTAAACTTCTGATAATATTTTCTTTACTTCTAATAACTAAAATATCTTCCATTTACTTCAAATAAAATCTTTTTGAATCTCTTAAACATTCCCAAAATATATTTAGAAATATTCCATCAGAAAAACCTCATTTACTTATGATACGGTTCATTACGATTTATTCTAAACGCTCTATAAATCTGCTCCACTAATATTAATTTCATTAGTTGATGAGGGAAGGTCATTTTTGAAAAAGAAAGCTTTTCGTTCCCACGTTTTAGTACTTCCTCACTTAAACCTAACGACCCGCCGATAATAAAGGCAATCTTACTTTTCCCATAGGTGGCTAGTTTGTCTAACGTATCCGCTAGCTCTTCAGAGGATTGCATTTTCCCATTGATGGCGAGTGCAATGACATATGTATCCTGGCTAATCTTAGCCAATATTCTTTCTCCCTCTTTTTGCTTTACCTGAATCATTTCCAACTCACTTAGTTCTTCTGGTGCCTTTTCGTCTGCCACCTCAATGACTTCCACTTTCGCATACGAATTCAATCGCTTTAAATATTCTTCAATTCCCATTTTTAAATACTTTTCTTTTAATTTGCCAACACTGACAACTGAGATATTCACAATCCACAACCCTCTTTTTTATATTACAAACAGTTTACAAACAACTTATCCACAGAAGTTATCCACATGTCCACAATTTTTATCCACATCTTGTATGGAATCATTTGTTCGCCACAATATATACAGCTCCATTTTGACAATATACACAGCCTGTTGATAAGTTATCCCCAGTTACTATAGATAAAATTGGAAGCGTTTCAAACCCAACCATAACCAAATCTAATGCTAAATCCACATGTTCCTCGCAGCAAATACAACATTTCCTAAAAGCTATGTACCATTATTATTTACTTTCCGACTTGCTTCATTCAGTTTCCTATCATACCATAAAAAAACAGAAAGGTGATGACACCTTTCTGCCTTTCGTTTAGGACCTATCTTCTGCTAATGTAATCGTGGTGGTTTTCAACTTTCCTTCTCGGTAGTACTTTACTTCCATCTGGTCACCGATCTTGGTCTCTTGATATAAATGCTTTCTGAGATCAATGACGTCATGTATGGTTATACCATCCATTTCCACAATAACATCCAGCTCCTGTAATCCAGCCTGTGCGGCAGGAGAATTTGAAACAACTTGACGAAGAGCTACCCCATAGTTGATATCTCTAGGTAATTTCAAGGCCTCTTCTTGATAATACCCAGGAATTTCAGCAACAGACTTCAAATCCACTCCCATATATGGTCGTTTCACCACGCCGAATTGCTCCAAATCCTCAATAATTGGTCTTGCATAATTAATTGGAATCGACAAGCCAATCCCTTCCACGGCATCTTGAGCAATTTTCATCGAGTTAATCCCAATAAGCTGCCCAGCAATATTGACTAAGGCACCACCGCTGTTTCCTGGATTTATGGCTGCATCTGTTTGCAATACCTCTGCGTTCCAATCCATAATGCCATCTTGATTGATATCTACTGGAATGGTTCGATTGATTCCTGAAATAATCCCTTGGGTCACAGAACCAGAAAATGTTGCACCCAACGGATTCCCAATTGCCATGACGGGTTCACCCATCTTCAATGCCTCTGAATTGCCAAATTCAGCAATTTTTTTAATCTTGGCTGCATCAATTTCAAGAACGGCTAAATCAGTCCAGACATCGCCTCCGAGCAATTTAGCAGGTATTTTTGTACCGTCATTTAAAGTAACCTCTAACTGAGTCGCACCTTCTACCACATGCTGGTTGGTTACGACGTATGCTTTATCTCCTGCCTTTTTATAAATAACACCAGACCCTGTTCCAGCAGGACCTTGGTCGTCACCCGACTCATCGTACCAAAAATTTGTATTTTGGATATTATTAATCCCAACTACTGCATCTGCGGCCTTATCAATGGCTTTTGTTGTATCCGTATTTACATCGTAGGACACCTGCTGTTGAATAAAATTGTCTTGATTGTCATTATTTCCGCCAGCAGGCTGGTTATTGTTTGGCTGCACATTGTAAGGAAGGAATCCTTGGCTGGATAATGCCGGAATTGAAATGACAACTAGCATAGCACCCAGTACAGCACCGACAATACTGGCAAAAAAATATCCTCCTCTATTTCCACTCTTTTTTTGGTAACGCTCTTGTGAATGATCATCATAGTAACCCATTTTCACCACGTCTCCCTTTCATAAACAACATCTTTTATTTTTGACTTATACTTATAATTATACTCTGTCCACACTCATTTTATAAAAAAAGAACAAAGATACCCATTAAGATATCTTTGTTCTTACCTATACCGCTGTTAAAATTGTGGGAACTTTAGGATCTGTGTCGTAGAGGTCAAACTGCTCTCCAACAATTAATCCTTGACTTTGCAGTGTTTGTGCTACTGACATTCTTGCTAAGTCCTTCATATTGTTATCAAGGCTTAAATGGGCAAGATATATTCTTTTTGTATTGTCTCCAATTACTTCACTCATCGCAATTCCTGCATCTTCATTTGAAACGTGACCAAGGTCGCTAAGAATCCTTCGTTTCGTATTCCAAGGATATCTCCCCATTCTTAGCATTTGCACATCATGATTAGACTCAAAAATATAGGCATCTGCATTGGATATGATCCCTTTCATCCGATCACTTACATAGCCTGTATCTGTGATTAGAACCAATTTCTTGCCTGAGTGATGAAAAACATAAAACATGGGCTCTGCTGCATCATGTGAGACCCCGAATGATTCAATATCTGTTGCACCAAAGCTTTTTACGCTTTCTGTACCGAAAACCATCTTTTGTTCTGTCGGAATATCTCCAACAATCCGTTCCATTGCCCGCCAGGTATTTTCATTCGCATAAACCGGCAGTTTGTATTTACGGGCCAATACACCAATCCCTTTAATATGGTCGCTGTGTTCATGGGTTACAAAAATGCCTGATAATTTACTTATATCTCGATCTATATGTTGGAAAAATGCTTCCATTTGCTTCCCGCTAAAACCTGCATCTACTAGAAAGGAATGCTCGTCTGATTCAACATAAAGCGAATTCCCCGTACTTCCGCTCGCTAAAATGCTATAACGTAATGACATAGTTTCTCACTCCACATCTAATTTCCATCGCTGTTAAATTCTATAATCTGTCCTTCTAGTGCATTAACATAAAGACTTTCTTTATCATCCACCACAAAACGCCATGTTGGTGCTAAAGCCTGTGAAGCCGCAAGCTGAATCAATGTTGAATAACCAAGTTCAACCTTTGTAATTTTACTTTTTGGCATTAGAGCACCTTTTTGATGCAAAGTTTCCAATGCCTTTAAAGGAGGGAGGATTTCCTCCTTTTCTGTCATTTTTGCAATATCCTCTAGATAGGTTTGTTCATAGGATACAATTTGATTATGATCATCAATTTGAAAGGTAAGCATTCCACTAAGATTTTCATATAAGGTCATATTCTCATAATGTTGGAAGTAAACGATGGTATTTTTCTTATCATCTTTTTTCCAAAATTTATACTGGCTGCCGTACAAAACATTATCCTTAATAAATGGTGTTAACTCAGCTGCTTCAAATTTCTCCTTTAAAGATATCGGCTTATCCAGCTTCACAATCAGTGCTGTCGTGGGTTCCTTTAGAAGCGCTGTTTGTCCCTTCAGTTTTGTGATATCATCCTTCGTAAACATTTTAGGCTTTGCACTTAAATATTGATCCTCAATAGGTGCCTTTGGCAGCTCTTTATATCGAATTTCTTCTGCTTCTAGCTTTTCTTCAAAAGAGGCCTCTGTGATGAATTCGTATTGATCCGCATCTCTAATTTTCATAAATTGAAATAAAAGATACACATCCAATATCAAGAAAGTTAAGATAAAAATCGTCTTAATTTTACTCCAATCCATGTAACAATCCCCCCAGGTCTTCCTTCGTGATTTGTCCCCATGTCTGGTTATAGCGGTAAAACCAAGCAGGCTCTAGGAGAATCAGTTTATTTTCACCTTTATCCCTTGTCATTCTATATCCTAAAACAAGTTGCTCTAGTAATTCTGGTTTATAATTCTTTCTACTTTTGAGATATCCCAATACCTCTGCCCCTGTTGGAAGTGTTACCTTTACCATTTCTGTCGTTAACGGAAGCTCTAAAGCTATATTAGGCCTAACATATCTCGAAATCTCATTTCTGCCCCAAACTTCTTGAATCTCTGACATACCGCTCTCATTAAAGACAGGATAACCGTCATTATTATATAAACGAAATGTAACAGATTTTCTTTTTACATCCTTGGCAACGTATCGATAAGGGTCTGTCCAGCCGCCATGTCCATTAATAAAATCAATACTCCTCTTTAATAAATCATAAGCATTGTCAACATAATCAGACTCTCCAGTAGGATTAACATAAAGAAGCATATTGGTATCATGATTAACGGTCATCTTACTTGAGGCATCACTAAATTCCTCTACCCCGGAAACCGTTCCTCTTTGTACAACACGCGGGTCACTAAACAATGCTTCTTTGAATGCCTCCGAGTTAAGGACAACAGGTAAATAGGTATATTCCATCATTTCTACATTTCCATCCGGGATAAAAACAGTCCGCTCTTCTGTTGCTTCATAAGCGAAATATCGCTGATATTGCTCAGCATTTTTATAAAAATCACGGTAGAATTCATTTAATAACCCAGGGGATATATGGCTTATAAAAACCTGCCGGTAATCGGCAGAAACGAAATATACTGTCCCATTTCCCTTTTCAGAATTCTCAACGTTAATAATCATTCGTTTAAAATTGAAGGAATCAATTCTTTTCTCCTCAAATTTTAGTACACTTCGATATAATTCAATCGGAATGTCAGTTGGAAAAACAATTTCAGCATTGCCATTTCCATGTACTAATTCTTTGATTTCCTCTACATTCTCAGAGTAGTTTTTTACGTCGTAGAAAGACCATTTCCTTATTTCACTCATAATCTGATTTAGCAGAGCGGCATTAGTGGTTCCATTATGCTGCCCGTTTCTATGAAACAGCACTAGATCAGGGGTAATAACCTTATGAAGTTCGCGTTTTTCTTTTAACATTACCTCCGCAACATTATTACCGTTATCCATCATGTCAAAATTAGGCTGGTACGTCCACAGATTCCAGGTTAAAAAAATACTAACCAGAATTAGAATTGTTAATATAACAGATTTACTATTTTCATATCTCATGACCATTCATCCTCTTCAGATTGCTCGTATGGCAGTGAAAAGGAAATTTCCGTTCCTTTTCCCTCTTCACTAACAGCCCAAATCATGCCGCCATGAACATTAACCATTTCTTTTGCAATGGCCAAACCTAATCCCGTACCACCTAATTTTCTCGTTCTCGCTTTATCCACACGATAAAAACGATCAAAAATCTTAGAGATATTCTCCTTCGGAATTCCCATCCCTTCATCGGAAATACTGACGACAATCTTTTCTTCTTCCTCTTTAATCGAAAAAGTAACCTGTCCGCCTTCTGGAGAATACTTAAGTGCATTCGATATAATATTGTAAAGTACCTGTGTCATTTTATCTTCATCTATTTCCACGAAGATTGCATGAGTTGGCAGTAATCTTTGAAAGCTTACATTTTGTTCTTTTGACATTTCAAAACGATCAATAATGCGGTCAAAGAAATCAACAAAATTCACCCATTCTTTTGAGAGTCGATAATCTGTACTATCCATTTTAGATAGCTGCAGAAGGTCGTTGACTAGGCGGATCATTCTTTCCGTTTCGGTCCGAGTCACATCTAAAAAGTTAGGCGCAATCTCTTCATCCTTCCAGGCACCATCTGCCAATGCCTCTAAGTAGCTTCTCATTGTAGTGAGAGGTGTTCTTAACTCATGTGATACATTGGCAACAAACTCTCTTCTTTCGGCGTCAATTTTTTCCTGATCGGTTATATCGTGAAGGACCGCAATTAATCCATTTACAAAACCAGTCTCTTTTTGAATAACTGAAAAGTTTGCACGAAGGATATAATGTTCCTTCTTCGTACTATAATCCAGAATTAACGAATCTTTTTCTTCTAATAAATCTTCAAATGTATTCGTATCACTTAATCCTAATAGAGAAATTATTGGCTGTGAGAGAACTGTTTCACGTGAAACATTAAGCATCTCTGCCGCCGGTTCATTGATTAAGATCACTCTGCCTTTTCGGTCCGTCGCAATGACCCCGTCTGTCATATAGGATAAGACGGAAGAAAGCTTTCTTCTTTCTCCCTCGGTCATGGCCTGAGCTTCTTGGAGCTTTTTCGTTAAATTGTTAAAGGTAAGTGCTAAAGTTCCAATTTCATCCTGTCCATATACCCTTACTTTTCGCGAAAAATTTCCTTTTGCCATCGCCAGTGCTTGCTTTTTCATGTCTGTAATGGGTCTGGTTATGGTCTGTGCCAGCAGTATTCCTAAAATAGCCGTAATCGCTAAAGCAATACCTGTACCCGTTGCAAAAATACCATTGATGGTCTTCATTTGGGTAAATACATTTTCTATTTTGGCTTCCAAATAAATAGCGCCAATAACATTATTGTCTGATTTTATCGGCGTCGAAAGTACCCATATCCGGTGTCCGCCTTTTTTATCGATTCTGATACTGCTCGAGTCTTCCCCAAGATTGATGGACTGCGTAATCCGCAGCTCCGTTGTCCTCTGTCCGACGATCCCTTGGTTTGCATCGGAGGTTCCCAGAATTTTACGAGATTTCCCTTCTATAACCCTAACCTCAAAAATATCAGCAGATTCAAAATCACGAAGAATCTTTTTAATTTCTTCCTCAAGGGTAGGATCTTCAGGAGTCCTTTTTCTTTCCATTTCTTCGACCACATTATAGGCAAGCAAATTGACGCGTTCTTTTATAGAGGTTTGGAAATTTGTCCGTAGCGTTTCTTCGAGCTGCCTGACAAAATAGACGCCAATAATCTGCATCGCAACTAAAATTAGCAGGACGTAGATGATAACGAATTTCACATGTATAGAACGAAAAAAACTAACCTTTTTCATGAAGAACATTACTCCTGATCAGGGTTACGCAAATAGTAGCCCACGCCTCTACGAGTGACAATCCAAGTAGGATGGCTAGGGTTATCTTCAATCTTTTCACGTAAACGGCGAACCGTTACATCCACTGTTCGAACATCTCCGTAATAATCATAGCCCCATACGGTTTGCAGAAGATGTTCCCTTGTCATTACCTGTCCAATATGCTTTGCCAAATAGAAAAGCAGTTCAAATTCACGGTGGGTTAATTCAATCGTCTCCCCTCGTTTTGAAACGACATAGGCATTTGGATGGATGGTAAGTGAACCAATTTCAATTTCATTTGTTTCCACTTCCTCATCTGTCTGAGCAATGACAACCTGATGTCGACGCAGATTCGCTTTTACTCTGGCGATTAATTCCCTCGTACTAAAAGGTTTTGTTACATAATCATCTGCACCAAGCTCAAGGCCTAATACCTTATCTATTTCCGAATCCTTTGCCGTCAGCATAATAATCGGCATGTCATATTTCTTACGAACTTCGCGGCAAACTTCCATTCCATCTTTTAAAGGCAGCATAATATCTAAGAGAATTAAGTCTGGCTGAACTTCTTCTACCATCTGGAGAGCCTCGTTTCCATCATAAGCACTGTAAACATCATAGCCCTCTTTTTTTAAGTTAAATTGCAAAATATCCGCAATCGGTTTTTCATCATCCACTACGAGAATTTTCTTTTCCATACCCATTGCTCCTTTGTTTTTAAAATAATCTATTGATAAAAATAATAAATGGCATTTCTACTCTAATTTACTTTACCATTGTTTCTGTTGTAATTCATCTATTAGTAGTATTTAACACGAAAAGAGCCTCTAGTACGAGTAGAGACTCTTTTGTATAATGTGGAATTATTGATGTACATAATTTAAGGGATTTTGAAGCGCTCCATTTTTGTATACTTCAAAATGTAAATGGACACCAGTAGAGTTTCCAGTTGAGCCCATTACACCAATAGCTGAGCCTTGAGAAACAGTTTGCCCTGCACTTACACTGATCGTTTCAAGATGGGCATACACGGTACGTAAACCATTTTGGTGATCAATCACGATTTTGTTACCATAGCCGCCATTATAGCCTGCAGATACAACTTTACCATTATCAGCAGCTTTAATGGTTCGATTGCTTGGTCTTGCGATATCAATCCCCTTGTGGTTCTTTCCCCATCTGTAGCCTTGCTTACTAGAAATATAACCGCCAACAGTAGGCCATGCAAGGTTTCCGGTGCCACGTGAAGGAATGACCTTTGTTCCTTTTACAACAATATGAGCAACCGGTTCCGTAAGGACTTTCTCACTTGTTACTACACTGCTGGTGGTTGCTCCATTTTCCGTCGAAATTTTATAGGTAACAGACCGCTCTCCATTTTTACCTTCTTGCTTTACTTTTGTTTCGCCTTTTGGCATAGTCTCGTCATTTACGGTTTCATTGGCAAAGGCTATTGCTTCTTTTCGATTTTCTTCTTTTTCCACAATGATTTTAACAAAAGGCTTTAATGCTGTAACATTAACCTCTTGACCAATTTTCACTACAGTATCTTCTGTAAGTCCAGGATTTAAAGCAAGAAATTGGTCTAATGCTAATCCATGGTTATTGGCAATCGTTCCTAGAACATCGCCTTCATTAACTACATACTTCTTTTCTTCTAACGTACCTTTTTGTAAAAAGGTAACTGCTTCTTCAGCTGACAAAATTTCTTCAGGTGAAACTTTTTCTGAATCGAATGAAACATTTTCTGCTACTTTTACGTCTATTATTCGAGTTTCATTATCTTTCAAGGGTTGTAATTCAGTTTCTGGTGCAGCTTTTCTAGCTTCTACTTCGTCTAGCTGCGCTTGAGTTACATAGGCAAGTTTAAGTCTTTTCATAACATCTTCTGCAGTCTCTTGGTTTTCTAAGAAAACAACAGGCTTTCCGTCAATGATAATGGCGGAAGCTTCGGCTTGAATCTGGATGGTACTATCAAGTTTTTGAATAGTTTCTTTATCATTTGCTGTTGAATGAAAAACCTGTTCCTTTATGTACTCAATGTTTGAGCCCAAATTTAAGTCCATATCCTTAATGGATTCTCTTAACTGGTTTTCCTTTTCTTCGACAATGTTTTCAACAACCGCTTTATCAGAAACAGTTCCTATATATTGTTGATCATGGTATACATGGTAAACAGTCGTTAAATTGAACGAACCTGAAGCACTTGCAGACACGCTGCTGAATAGTAGTGCAGAAGCCGCAAACGCTGTCATAACAGCTGTTTTCAAAGATTGTTTTTTCTTTAATTTACTTGATTTACTTCCTTTATTATGAAATAACATTGGAATCCTCCTAAATTACGGAAACAACTCTCTTAATCTAGTGCTTTATAACTACAAAAGAAATTTCCCTCTTTTT
This sequence comes from Bacillus sp. CZDM1, assembly GCF_055502545.1. NCBI lineage: Bacteria > Bacillati > Bacillota > Bacilli > Caryophanales > Bacillaceae > Bacillus > Bacillus sp. CZDM1. Next base: position 314,273 of record NZ_JBUESO010000006.1, read on the forward strand.
CTACTCTATAACTTTAGCATATTTTCAAAATGAATAACGATTAGTCTTGATAATGTAACAAAATTGTATAATAGCTGACATTTTACTACAAACATAGGAGTTTGAAGCAGAAGAATTCTATGCATTTTCTCCTATTTTCATAGGTAAAAGTTATTATATCAACATTTCTAGCAGGTGATATTATATGACCACATTTTACATAATGGGACAGGCTTCGCCAAAATCATGTAAATAATTGGATGTTTTATTACGATAGCTTTACGCTTGTAACAAATAAAAAAGAAGCCTACATCTGCAAGCTTCTTTTTTATTATGGCTCAGGACGGAATCGAACCGCCGACACAAGGATTTTCAGTCCTTTGCTCTACCGACTGAGCTACTGAGCCACTATGATGGCGGTCTGGACGGGACTCGAACCCGCGACCTCCTGCGTGACAGGCAGGCATTCTAACCAACTGAACTACCAGACCATATGATATTGATCGTCAGCAAGCAACCGGACTTGCCGATGTTTTGCCAACAATCAAACGCCAATGACCCCTACGGGATTCGAACCCGTGTTACCTCCGTGAAAGGGAGGTGTCTTAACCACTTGACCAAGGGGCCATAAATTGAAAGTTATTTTGCTACCGTGAAAGGAAAGTTATTTTTCGCTATCGCGAAAATAACTTGGTTGTTTTTCTTCAAAAAACAACATGGTGAGCCATGAAGGATTCGAACCTTCGACCCTCTGATTAAAAGTCAGATGCTCTACCAACTGAGCTAATGGCTCGTCTTAAAACGTCTCATTTGTGACGACGCTTTTTATAATAACACGGCTTGTACGTAAAGTACAATACTTTTTTTATAAAAGTTTTTTAAAAGTGAAAGCCCTCAGAAATTGAGGGCTTTCATGTGATTAAATTTGTCTCCAAGGACTGCGAACAACATTTGTTTGATTGCGGTCTGGACCTACAGAGAAGGTAGTTAATGGAATTCCAGTAAGCTGCGTTACCCGTTCAACGTAATGACGTGCATTTACTGGCAGTTCATCTAATGATTTAACTCCTGTAATATCCTCAGACCATCCTGGAAGCTCTTCATAGACTGGTTCACACTCCGCTAACACCTTAAGGCTGGCAGGATATTCCGTAATCAGTTCACCTTTGTAGCTATAGGCTGTGCAGATTTTTAACGTCTCAAGACCAGACAATACATCAATGGAATTCAGTGATAGGTCCGTTAAACCGCTAACACGACGTGCATGGCGAACAACCACACTGTCAAACCAGCCAATTCGGCGTGGACGTCCAGTTGTTGTACCGTATTCACGGCCAACTTCACGAATTTGACTGCCAATTTCATCATGTAACTCAGTTGGGAATGGTCCGTCTCCTACGCGAGAGGTGTAGGCTTTACAAACACCCACAACGTGGGTAATTTTCGACGGGCCTACGCCAGATCCAATTGTAACTCCTCCTGCAACTGGGTTCGATGAAGTAACAAATGGATACGTACCTTGGTCAATATCCAACATAACTCCCTGAGCGCCTTCAAATAAAACCCGTTTGCCCTCATCCAAGGCATCATTTAATACTACTGATGTATCACAAACATATTGTTTAATTTGCTGTCCATATTCGAAATACTCATCCAAGATCTCTTCTTTTGTAAAACCTGTTGTCTCATAAATGCGTTCAAATAGTCGATTTTTTTCAGCTAGGTTTCGTTCAAGCTTTTCTTCAAAAACATCACGCTCTAGGAGGTCAGCAATTCTGATTCCAACACGTGCTGCTTTATCCATATAAGCAGGGCCGATTCCTTTTTTAGTGGTTCCAATTTTATTGGCACCCTTACTTTCTTCCTCAACAACATCAAGTTTTAAATGGTAAGGAAGGATAACATGCGCGCGGTTACTAATGCGAAGGTTATCAGTTGTAATCCCTTTTTCGTGTAGATAAGCAAGCTCTGCAACAAGTGCCTTAGGATCGACAACCATTCCATTGCCAATCACGCAAACTTTCTCCTTATAAAAAATCCCAGATGGAATAAGGTGTAATTTATATGTTTCACCGTTGAATTTAATGGTATGACCTGCGTTATTCCCACCTTGATATCGAGCAATTGCCTCTGCATTTTCGGAAAGAAAATCGGTAATTTTACCTTTTCCTTCGTCTCCCCATTGTGTACCAACTACCACTACTGACGTCATATAGGCACCTCCAAATTAAATACGTTTTTCTTTTTCCACACACAAGTTTAACAATTAATACAGGTAAAAGTCAATAAAACACGAACGATTTATATAAACTTATTAAAATATGTTCGTAAAATATTAATTTATGAATCTAGCTTGTAAGTAGGCTTGGTTTTTCATAAAATAGGTATTAGAGGAAGGAAGTGTTATATGATTTTTAAACAGAGGCCAGAACCATTGGAAGTAGTACTTAATCGCCTTTTAAATACTAGAATGGATTTTTCTGAGAATGGTAAAAAACATTTTTGGGCAATCAGTAAAGGGTATGAAGGCGAGGTAAAAAGCGATATTTGGCTGCTAAATCTTACTGATAATTGGTTAGTTCTACATGACTTATTACTTGAATATAGCCAATCCATTTTTCAAATTGATACGTTAATCATTGCTTTTGAGAAAATTTATCTATTAGACGTAAAAAATTTTGAAGGCGATTACGTTGTCAAAGATGATAAATGGTATAACCCCGCTGGTGTCCTGCAAAAGAACCCATTACACCAACTTGAACGCTGCGAAACCTTACTTAAAAAATTGCTGCACGACTTAGGAAATCATTTTGCAATTGAATCCTATCTAATCTTCAACAACCCCGAGTTTCATTTATATACACCCTCAACCCAACCCGACATTATTTTTCCAACACAACTTAACCGCTTTTTAAAAAAGTTAAATACAGGATCAGTAAAACTAAACAAAAAGCATTTTCAATTAGCAGAGCAGTTAGAAAGTCTGCATAAAATTGAATCTCCCTATTCGAAATTACCTCAATATAACTTTGAAAAATTGAATAAAGGTATGACTTGCTGCAACTGTAATAGCTTTTTAACTGACATAACACTGATATGTAAGAACTGTGGATGTATAGAGGAGGCTGAGTCAGCTATATTAAGAAGTGTGCACGAATTTAGCTTGCTTTTTCCAGATAAAAAAATTACGACAAATACTATTCATGATTGGTGCGGCATAATAAAGTCTAAAAAAACAATTAGACGAATTTTAACAAAAAACCTTGAACTAATAAGACATAGTAGATCATCTTATTACAGTTTAAAACAGTAATTTTTTCTATTCGTTACCGTCTATCTACCTTTTCAGCCTGAACGGGCATGAATAACCTCTATTCGTTACCGTTAACCTTCTTTTTCAGCCTACGCGGGCACGAATAGCCTCTATTCGTTACCACCGGCCTCCTTTTTCAGCTTGAATAGGCACGAATAGCCTCAACATTACAAGCCTAGCTTTGTAGAGTCAACCAATCTATCAAAAAAAAGCCAGCCAAAGGTTTGGCTAGCTCTCAAAAAAGTTATGCACTTGGATCGTACCTGGTTTCGAGGTTTACGAATTTATTGTATTCTTTCACAAAGGCGAGTGAAACGGTGCCGGTTGGGCCGTTACGCTGCTTAGCGATGATGATTTCGATGATGTTTTTATTCTCGGATTCTTTATCGTAGTAATCATCACGGTATAGGAAGGCAACGATATCGGCATCCTGCTCAATCGAACCGGATTCACGGATATCGGACATCATCGGACGTTTGTCCTGACGCTGTTCCACACCACGGGAAAGCTGCGATAGGGCAATAACAGGAACCTTAAGTTCACGCGCTAATTGTTTTAGGGATCGGGAAATCTCTGAAACCTCCTGCTGACGGTTCTCACCTGAACGACCACTACCTAGGATTAACTGCAAATAATCGATTAGGATCATGCCTAAACCATGCTCTTGCTGCAGGCGACGGCATTTTGAACGGATATCACTGATTCTAACCCCAGGTGTATCGTCTATAAAAATCCCCGAATTTGACAGACTCCCCATGGCCATCGTCAGCTTACCCCAGTCATCATCTGTTAGGGAACCTGTACGCAGCCTTTGAGCATCGATATTTCCTTCCGAACAAAGCATACGCATAACAAGCTGTTCTGCACCCATCTCTAGACTGAATATGGCCACATTTTCACCCGTTTTTGTCGCAACATTGGCAGCAATGTTCAAGGCAAAGGCTGTTTTACCAACGGAAGGACGGGCCCCAACGATAATTAAATCATTACGCTGGAAACCTGCTGTCATCCGATCCAATTCAGCAAATCCAGTTGAAATACCGGTAATTTCTCCAACACGGTTATGCATTTCTTCTATATTGTCATACGTACGTACAAGGACATCTTTAATATTGTGGAAGGATCCAGCATTTTTCCGCTGCGCTACGGCAAGAATATTTTTTTCGGCCTCGCTTAAAAGTGCTTCGACTTCATCTTCACGAGAATAACCATCTGAAGCAATCTCTGTGGCTGTTCGTATTAATCGTCTTAACAAAGACTTCTCTTCTACGATTCTCGCATAATACTCAATATTAGCGGCTGTTGGAACAGAACTAGCCAATTCACTTAAATAACTCACTCCGCCTGTATCTTCAATTAGCTTTGCTGCTGCTAACTCCTCGGTTACCGTTACAAGATCAACGACCTTACCTTCGTCGTTCAGCTTCAACATAGCATTAAATATCTTTTGATGCGAAGCACGGTAAAAATCTTCAGGTATCAAGATTTCTGTAGCCACAGTTAAAGAAGAGGGCTCTAAGAAAATCGCACCTAAGACAGCTTGTTCAGCTTCAATATTTTGCGGTGGCAGACGATCTGCATATAAATCATTCATCTATCAAAAACCTCCTATTTTGAAGAGGATATTATATATATTAATAGTATTAAACCTAAATATGTTCATAATAAAGAAAAGTGACCAGCCTCAACCGATCACATCACTCACTTTAAGAAAAAGAAACTAACTTTTTCCCTTAACTTTTATTATTTTAACATGTTTATCTAAAATTTGAACTGGAAATTAATTTACTTCTTTTACATGAACGGTTAACGTTGCTAAAACTTCATGATGAAGCTTAACTGGAACCTTTGTATGTCCTAGGGTACGAATCGCATCTGATAATTCCATTTTGCGTTTATCGATTTTAATACCGTGTTTCTTTTGAAGTTCTTCCGCAATTTGCTTTGTCGTAATTGAACCAAAAAGGCGGCCGCCTTCACCGGCTTTTGCGGATAGCTCAACTGTAGTTTTTTCCAACTGTTCTCCTAGCTTTTTAGCTTCTGCAAGCTCTTCTGCTGCACGTTTGTCTTCCTTTTTCTTTTGACCCTCAAGCGTACTGATGTTTGCATTACTCGCTTCAATAGCAAGGCCTTGCTTAATTAAGAAATTTTGCGCATATCCATCCGCAACATTTTTCACTTCACCTTTTTTACCTTTACCTTTTACATCTTTTAAAAAAATTACCTTCATTCTTTTTTCCCACCTTCAAAATATTCTTCAATCGCAAGCTTTAATTGTCTTTCTGCTTCTATTACGGAGATCCCGGTCAACTGGGTGGCTGCATTTGTCAGGTGCCCGCCGCCTTGAAGCTTTTCCATAATAATTTGGACATTTACATTTCCAAGCGATCTCGCACTAATTCCAATCAGCCCTTCATTTCGTTTCGCAATCACGAAGGAAGCCGCTACACCATCCATAGTCAGAAGTGTATCCGCCGCCTGGGCGAGAAGGACCTGATCATGAAGATCCCCTTCTTCCCCTTTAGCAATCGCAATTCCATCGCGGTAAAAAAACACCGATTCGATTAACTTAGCGCGCTTAATATACGTATTAACGCTTTCTTTTAAAAACTTCTGAACCAGGATGGTATCTGCCCCTTGGCCGCGTAAATAGGAAGCGGCATCGAAGGTTCTAGCACCTGTTCGTAAAGTAAAGCTTTTCGTATCTACCACAATTCCTGCGAGCAGTGCCGTTGCCTCTATCATTTCTATTTTACCGCGTTTCGGCTGGTATTCAAGAAATTCGGTTACAAGCTCCGCAGTGGAGGAAGCATATGGCTCCATATAAACAAGAACTGGATTTGTAATAAATTCTTCTCCACGGCGATGATGGTCAATCACCACAACATTATCAATTTTATTAAGCAGTCGTTCTTCAATAACGAGTGCTGGCTTATGGGTATCGACGATTACTAACAATGTTTTTTCTGTTGAGATTTCCAATGCCTCTTCTGGACCTATAAATCGAGAAAATAATTGCTCTTGATGGCGAATTTCTTCCATAAGCCTATGAACAGCGCCGTCCATTTCTTGAGGGTTCAAAACTATGTAGGCATCCTTTTGATTCATTTGAGCAACCTTGTAAATGCCAATCGAAGAACCAATAGAATCCATATCGGGATTTTTATGACCCATAATAATCACTTTATCACTTGCGGTAATTAGATCCTTTAATGCATGGGAAATAACGCGTGCACGCACCCTTGTCCGTTTTTCAACTGGATTTGTTTTGCCGCCAAAGAATTTCACTTTGCCATTAGGATGTTTGATGGCTACCTGATCACCGCCTCTACCTAGGGCTAAATCAAGGCTTGATTGCGCTAATACGCCTAACTCAGGCAGGGATGGTGTCCCGGCACCTACACCAATACTGAGTGTGAAGGAGATATTCTGCTTAGAAGTCATCTCTCTAATTTCATCAAGGACAGTAAATTTTCCTTTTTCGAGAAGCAGCAAGATCGCCTCATTAAAAACAGCAATAAACCGTTCAGAGGAAATCCTTTTAAGAAAAATACCGTTGTCCTGGGCCCACTTATTTAGAGTGGAAGTAACCATATTGTTGATGCTTCCACGCATTTGATCATCCATACCTTGTGTGAGTTCATCGTAATTATCTAAGAAGATAATCGCAATAACGGTCCGCTCATCATGATACAGTTTTTCAATTTCCTTTTGTTCGGTCACATCAAAGAAGTAAAGAAGTTTTTCCTCGCTTTTAAGAATGACGCGGAACTTTCTCCCGTGCAAGGTAATGATTTCTGTTTCTACTTCTTGTTTAATTAATGGTATTAACGTGTCAGCTATTTCATAAAGAGATTTTCCAATAAGGGTATCTTCATCAAAATAGGAGGAAAGAAAGGGATTGGTCCACTCTATAGAATACTCATCATTAATGAGCATAATTCCAATCGGCATCTCCATCAGCGCTTCTTCGCCCACCCTTTTCACTCGGTAGGAAAGGGTTGAGATATAATCTTCCATCTCTTTTCTTTGGCTAGTTTCAATGACTATCATATAGTACAGCGGCGGGATGATGAGAAATAACCCAACCAAGCTGAGTATCCAGTTATAGTAGGACAGGACAATGAGCAGCACCACTGTAATGCCTATTAGCCCGTAAAAAGGGTAACGAATCGAGCGTTTTTCAATAAATGCAGGCAATTTTTTCAGCTCCTAAACAGTAGTCATCTCTCTTTTTTCGTAAAGCCCTTTCGTAAATCAAAGCCTAAGTCAATTATACCTAATATCCCTACAATATAAAGGAAAATTGGAATGATGAAAGAGACAATCGCTATTGTTATAGAAATAGCTTTTGAAATACCCTTTTGGTCGAAGTAATAAAATATAAACGTATATCCTTGCAGGACTATTAGGAATTGCAGGATGTAAGTCATATTGATAATTGCCATATACCAGAAGGTACCTTCTTCAGGATTCATAAACATACTGAGAATTAAAGTAAGAAGAAAATAATATAATATGCTTTTTGGTAAGGAAATGTCTTTAAAGCTTTTCCACTTTTCTATCTTAACCCCAAATCTCTTAATAATCGGAAACGATACGAGCTGCATGATGAATACGATGAAAAAGGAAGAGAGCACAAATAAAGTTGGGATTAAGGTTTTAATTAAGTTTAATCCATTATTAAATTGCTCCAATACCTTTTCCGAGTCTTGCGCATTCCCGAAGTTCTTCAGTAAATCTGAGGAAACATTGAGTGATTCACGCATCATTTCAATCATTTCGGTAATCATATCTACTTTAAAAAGAACAATACTTGATACGTAAATAATAATTAAATTGACTAAAAAGACCAGCGTACCTGCGATGAATAGAATACCCATATTCTTTTGTTTTTGAATAAGGTACCCGATTACGACTCCCGTTGTTCCATAGGCAAGTGTTAATGGAAGCGACATAATACTTCCCACAATGAATGATAGAAAAAGGGAGGCGATGATAAAAACAAAAATACTTTTCCCATCATTCTTGGCCGCAAAAAGCATGAATGGCACAGCTAAGAATAAGTTTACGACCATCCCAAGAAACGGAACATAGATGGTAAGTAATAATAGAACGGCAAAGGCTGCTAAAAGGATAGCACCTTCTGTTAATTTACGAACATTTTTCACTGCTTCACCCCAATTAATTCAAAAAACCCTATTTCTTAATTTTAGCTAGATACGCGCTGCTATTCAACAAATCTGCAAGATAAAATAAAAAGACAGCCAGGGAAGTTCCCTGCTGTCTTATACTATCGCCCCTGAACAAGGCGCTTACGCTTTATTATTCACCTGCAACGAATGGTAATAATGCCATTTGACGTGCACGTTTGATTGCAACTGTTAGTTTACGCTGATATTTAGCGCTAGTACCAGTTACACGACGTGGTAAAATCTTTCCACGCTCAGAGATAAACTTTTTAAGTAAATCTACATCTTTATAATCGATGCGAGAGATACCATTTGCTGTAAAATAGCACACTTTACGGCGCTTCGCGCGTCCGCCTTTACGTCCTCCACCTGCCATGAAAATTCCCTCCTTCATTACTGTTATTTTCAAAACGTTCATTCAAAGTTTACTTTAAAATGGTAAGTCATCATCGGAGATGTCTATCTGACCGTTACCTGCGAACGGATCATCATCCACTTTAGTAAAACCTTTGTTATTATTATTATTGTTGTTTTGATACTGACGTTGATTCTGATTGCCGCCGCCATAAGGATTTCCTTGTGGTTCTCTTGGTGGGGCACCGAAATGATCATTGTCGCTTCTTCCGCCGCCAGAGGAGTTTTTAGGTTCTAGAAATTGGACACTTTCTGCCTGAACTTCTGTAACGTAAACACGCTTACCATCTTGTCCTTCATAGTTGCGGGTTTGAATGCGGCCATCCACTCCTGCAAGGCTGCCCTTTTTCAAGAAGTTTGCCACATTTTCAGCTGGTTTACGCCAAACAACACAATTAATAAAGTCTGCTTCACGCTCACCTGCCTGACTAGAAAACGGACGGTTAACTGCTAAAGTAAAGGTAGCAACAGGAACCCCATTTGGTGTATAGCGCAAATCGGGATCTTTTGTTAAACGGCCAACAAGCACGACACGATTCATCATCAGAATCAACTCCTTTTTTTCTCGGCGAATGTTCCATGTGAAACATTCTGACCAAAAATATATTTATATTAAGCTTCTTCTTTAATTACTAAATGGCGAATGATATCTTCGCTGATTTTCGCAAGACGAGAAAATTCTTGTACCGCGTCAGCTGAAGATGTAGTTTTCACGATTTCGTAATAACCATCACGGAAATCGTTGATTTCGTAAGCTAAACGACGCTTACCCCAATCTTTTGTTTCAGCAGTTTCCGCACCGTTTTCAAGAAGAATTCCGTTGAAACGCTCAACAAGAGCTTTTTTCGATTCATCTTCAATATTTGGGCGGATGATGTACATGATTTCGTACTTATTCATCACAGTCACCTCCTTTTGGTCTAAACGGCCCATTTGGGCAAGGAGCAATTATTCATTACTCACAAGGTAAAATTTTAGCACAGTTAATCAGGAAATGCAAGGTTGTTCACAAATTCTAGTTTTTTCCCTAGCTAGTCTCTCCATGTAAAAAGCCTTGCAAACGCAAGGCTGATCATTTTACACATTGAAACGGAAGTGAATGACGTCTCCATCTTTTACTAAATATTCTTTTCCTTCTAACCGGACCTTTCCTGCTTCCTTCGCGGCATTGTGACTTCCTGCTGCTAATAAGTCATCATATGAAACCGTTTCGGCACGAATAAATCCGCGTTCAAAGTCAGAGTGAATGATACCCGCACATTGTGGAGCCTTCATTCCGTTTATAAACGTCCACGCTCGAACTTCTTGCACACCCGCTGTAAAGTAGGTAGCTAATCCAAGTAAGTTATAAGCCGCACGTATTAATTGATCAAGTCCAGATTCTTCAATTCCAAGCTCTTCAAGGAACATTTGCTTTTCTTCGCCCTCGAGTTCAGCAATTTCTTCTTCAATCTTTGCACAAATCACGATTACTTCAGCATTATCTGCCGCTGCAAACTCACGAACCTTTTGAACATATTCGTTTTCTGATGGATTTGCTACATCATCTTCACCAACGTTTGCTACATAAAGAACTGGTTTAATCGTCAAAAGATGAAGCATTTTTGCGATTTTCAGCTGTTCTTCAGTAAACTCAACCGTCCGTGCCGGCTTTTCAGCTTCAAAAGCATCACGAAGCATAGAAAGCACTTCAAACTCAGCCGCCGCCTCTTTATCTTTTTGCTTCGCTAGTTTTTCAACTCGGCTTATACGTTTCTCAACAGATTCCATGTCAGCAAGAATTAACTCTAAGTTAATGACCTCAATATCTGAAATAGGATCAACTTTCCCTGAAACGTGGGTAATATTATCATCTGCAAAGCAGCGGACAACCTGACAAATTGCGTCTACTTGACGAATATGTGATAAGAATTTATTTCCTAGTCCTTCACCTTTACTTGCACCCTTTACAATTCCTGCAATATCCGTAAACTCAAATGCAGTGGGAACTGTCTTTTTCGGCTGAACAAGCTCCGTCAATTTATTAAGACGGTGGTCTGGTACTTCCACAATCCCAACGTTTGGATCAATCGTACAGAACGGATAGTTAGCTGATTCAGCTCCAGCCTGTGTGATTGCATTAAATAATGTAGACTTCCCGACATTCGGTAAACCTACAATTCCTGCTGTTAAAGCCATAACATTCACTCCTCTAGAAATCACATCTATTTTATTAAAAATAAGTACGAAATTAATTAAAAATGCCTCTCACAATTATAGGCATTAGTTATTAAAAAGACAAGAACAACAAAAACTGGCGCCCGAGTCACCAGTTAGTTAATTTTTTCAATATTTACAAGACAATCATATAAGGTACTGCCTAGTCCATTATCGGATTCACCGCTTGAGGTTAAGGTATTTACAGAACCGCCAAACTTCTTCCAAATCCCTTCATCGATATTTATCGTGTTTGGGTGGGCTTTAGGCAAAATAGCGAGATATCCTTTCACCTCGCCACGATCATTCCATACTCTTACAAAGTCCCCATCTTTAAGATCCTTGTCAGCCGCAATATTCCCTGCCACTTCTACCTTCAGTTGAGGTTCCTTTGGAAAAAGATGATAATTTTGAGAGTGATTTGATCTTAATGGATGGATGGTTAATAAGTTATATGGAAACTTCTCAGCTAGGTCGGGATTGTTCCATTTTGATTCTTCAGGAACGGCTAATTTCAACTTACCTTCTTCACCCTTATTCATAGATGTAAATTCATATTTCCCAGAAGCCGTTTTAAACTGAAAATCCTCCCATGGAACTCGCTTTACCGGCAATTCAAGAGCACTTTTCTCTTTAAGTTCATCTAACGTTTTTCCCTTTTCAGCTAACGACTCAAGAGACAATTCCAACAACTGCTCTCTTGAAAACTTAAAATCATCACCAAATCCTAGTCTCTGTGCAAGCTGTGTCCAAATCCATAAATCCGACTTTGCTTCTCCAGGGGCTGAAATGAGTTTCGGACCATAGTTCACATAATGATGATACATAGAAGAATAATAAATATCTTCTTCTTCAAATGATGTTGTAGTTGGCAGCAGATAATCAGCATGCTGCGCTGTATCCGTCATAAATTGCTCAATAACCACTAATGTCGAAACAGACGCAAAGGCTTTTTCTACGATGGATGAATCTGGTACCTGTGTAAGCGGATTGCCACAGGTGACGATAATCATCTTAATTTCTGGATCAATGGCAGCGAGTACTTCCTCCGCTTGCTTCATAATCGAAAACTGTCTATGGCTGGTCTTGCCATCACTCATTGTTAAATTAGCAACATCAAAGCTTTGACCTACTTGGAGATTTGCATAATTTGCGCCTCCGCCTAGAATTCCAATATTGCCGCTTACCGCTACAAGAGCATCAATCAAACGGATCGTATTCCCGCCGTTTTTGTAACGCTGCAGGCCAAGTCCCATAAAAGTCGCTGTTGGTTTATCTGTAAAGACCTTTGCTAAAGAGTGGATCGTTTCAATTGGTACTTCTGTCATTTCACTGATTTTTTCTAAAGAAATAGTATCAATAAGGTTTTCTAAATCCTCAAAGCCATACGTATATTGGTCAATAAACCCACGATCTTCTATTCCTAATCGGAGAATTTCCTTTATGATACCGGCAGCAAGTAGACCATCCATTCCAGGTTTTACTGATATATATTCGTCTGCTATTTTTGCAGTTGCATTATATAGAGGATCTATTACATAAATTTTCAGACCATTTTTCTTTGCTTCTAGTAGCTTTTCATAAAAGTGCATGTTGGTCCGCGCGACGTTTCTTCCCCAAATAATAATGTTTTTACTATTTAGGATATCGTCTGGTTCATGACCATAAGCATCACCAAAATCCCACTTTTGTGCCTCAATTCCCGCACCCCAGCAAAGTGATCCATAAATTTCTGTAACGCCGCCATAACCATTAAAAAATCGTTGATCTAGACTTTTTAGTATCCCGTTGTTTGCATAATCATGACTATGGAGGACAGCAGTGGAACCATATTGTTCTTTAACTTCCTTCAACTTAAGTGAAATTTCATCAAGTGCTTGGTTCCATGAAATTTGCTTAAACTCTCCATTCACCTTTTTTAAGGGATATAGAATCCGTTCAGGAGAATTGGTCCTTGTTTCGAGCATTCTTCCTCTGCCGCAAATTTTCCCCTTGGTAATTGGGTGCGAGGGGTCACCTTCGACCTTTATTACTTTATTATTTTCAATCGTTACAAGAAGACCACAGCTGTCCCAGCAATTTAAAGGACATGCTGATTTCAGAACTTCAGCCAAATTCCCTCACCCCCAAAATAATCTATCTACTTTTTTAATAGGATAATATATTTAAGCCAAAAAAAGAAGCATGAACTACTGTTCATGCTTCACCAATATTTTCTTCATTTTCCGGGAAAACTCACGCCTTGGGATCATTACACTATGATCACAGCCTTCACATTTAATGCGAATATCCATCCCCATGCGAATAATTTTCCAGCGATTGGTCCCACATGGGTGCTGTTTCTTCATTTCAACAACATCATTTAACCCAAATTCTTTTTCCTCCATTGAAATCCTCTCCTTCTAAACACCAGGTTCAGTGATATTTCCAGAATTCTTTGCGTACATGACCATACGTGGATATGGAATTTCAATTCCATGCGCATCTAAACATTCTTTAACATCTCTTTTAATATTCCTTGTAACACCCGCATGCTTCATTGGCAGTGTTTCAGCAACAATTCTTAAAACAACCTCTGATGGTCCTAAGGTTTGGACACCTAAAAGCTCAGGTGCCTTCGTTAATTCTTCGTATTGATCCGGCATTTTTTCAAGCAAATCCCTGATGACCTTTTGCGTTTTTTCGATATCTTCTTCATATGCCACAGAGATATCAATAATGGCAAGGCTATTATTTAATGAGAAATTTGTTACCTGAATAATGCTTCCATTCGGCAGGATGTGGACTTCTCCTGTCCAGCTTTTCAACTTGGTTGTTCGTAAACCAATCGTTTGAACGGTTCCTTCAAATTGGTCTATTCGAACGTGATCACCAACTGAAAACTGATCCTCAAAAATAATAAAGAAACCGCTGATTACATCTTTGACAAGACTTTGCGCTCCAAAACCCACGGCGAGTCCGACAACCCCAGCCCCAGCAATCAGCGCTTTTACATCAATGGTTAAGACAGAAAGAATCATCATAAAAGAAATAAAATAGACAACGTATGTAAGTACATTATCGAGAAGCTTTGATAATGTTTCTTCCCTGCGTTCGGAAGTCTTAAGTGGAGACCGCGTTCTTATTTTGAAAACATTATCAATGGCCATACTGCCTAACTTAATAAGAATTTTAGCAACGATCATAATCGCAATAATCTTAAGTAAACCTTCCCCTATAGCGAGCCACGTATCTTCATTTTGGAATTTATCGATAAATCTTTGAATAATCCTTTGAGTAGAACTCATTTAAACACCCTTTCCCTTTACCTGATGAATCACACTTATTTTACCAAGTTTCCTTTGTACTTTATAGTATTGTGAATTATTCATTTTTTCAACTGGAATTCTTTGCTTGACTACGTATAGATTTTCGAAATATTCCGTATACTGTTAAAAAGAAAAGCGGAAGCGCCTTGACCAGGGGCGACAGGCATAAGACGAGCCGGCGAGAAGGTTGCTCTTTAACCTTCTTGACGGATTGGCTTATGACCCCGAGCCTCTAGGCGCTGCAGCTAGACAAAAAGCAGTCAAAGACCGAGGAGTGGACTTATGAATCTGATACCTAGTTTCTTGGATAGGAGGGCTAATACGCAGCGAATACCTCATGATGATTTTCAAGCTGTTGAAAATCTTTCAATGGAGCTCTTAAGGTTCCTGCCAAGGAATGCGGAGCGGCCAATCGTTTTTGTTTGTATTGGAACTGACCGCTCAACCGGAGATTCACTAGGACCACTTGTAGGATCACTACTAGAGGAAAAGGACATTTCTTCCTTTCATGTGTATGGTACTCTAGATGAGCCCATTCATGCTGTAAATCTAACTGAACGTTTGCAAGAAATAACGATAAAACATCTTGATCCCTATATTATTGGGATTGATGCCTGTTTAGGACGAATGAAAAATGTTGGAGTGATCCAGGTAGGTGATGGTCCGGTTAAACCTGGTGCTGGTGTCAATAAAGAGCTTCCCGCCGTTGGAAATATCCACATAACGGGGATCGTCAACGTAAGCGGCTTTATGGAGTTTTTTGTCTTACAAAATACACGGCTTAACCTGGTTATGAAAATGGCAAAAACAATCGCAAATGGAATTTATCAGGCAAGTATTCTTCATACAAAAGGAAGACTGCAAGAACTTGCACAGCAAGAGCAGAAAAAATCCAATTAAAAGAGCAATCTGGAATAACTCCAATTGCTCTTTTGTTTTTACAAAACTGTAAAATATTACAAGTAAAGATTATATAGATAGAGAATCGTCACGATAAGCCCTGTCACGACAATAGCAGGGAGGAGGTTTGCTACCTTTATTTTCACTAGTCCTGTTAGATTCAGACCGATAGCGAAAATCATAACACCGCCTGTCGCTGTCATTTCAACAATGAACTGGTCCATCAACAATTGTGGAATAAATGTATTAATTTGAGTGGCAAACAAGGCAATAATGCCTTGATAAAGCATAACAGGAATGGCAGAAAAAATAACACCAATCCCTAAAGTAGTCGTTAAAATAATAGACGTAAATCCATCGATGAGCCCTTTTGTATACAAAACATCATGATCACCGCGTATTCCGCTATCCAGTGCTCCTATTATTGCCATAGCGCCAATAACAAAGATCAAGGTTGCTGTAACGAATCCCTCAGCAATACTGCCTTTTCCAGCAGCTTTTCCGTTAGAACCTATTTTCTTTTCCAGCCAAAGCCCAAGTTGATTCAGTTTTTCCTCCAATTGCATAAGCTCCCCAAAAACAGCTCCCATAACCAAACTAATAATCACAATTAGGAAATTTTCACTTTTCAATCCCATTTGTAAGCCTAGGACAATCACTGATAGGCCTATCGCATACATGACTGTTGTTTTCATGCTTTCCGGAATTCTGTTTAAAAGTCTTCCAATTAACACTCCAATTATGATTAGTACTCCATTTACAAGTGTTCCTAATAAAAACATTGTCTATTCACCTATTCTTCGCATCTCGAAATTTATAATAGTATTAAACTATCATTTTTAAGCAGACTTGAAAAGTTATTTATTTTCAAAAAAATAAACCATCCTCTGATGGTTTAATAAGCTTCTTCCTTGCTTAGCATTTCTAGAATCCGTTCTAAATCTTCTTCAGAGAAAAATTCAATTTCAATTTTTCCTTTATTTTTGGATTTCTTAATGTTTACCGTCGTACCAAAGCGTTCGCGAAGAGAGTGTTCACGCTCCTGGATAAACACATCCTTTTTCTTTTCTGGCTTTTTTGTTTCACGTGGAACATTTTCATTTAATTGTTGGATAAGTTTTTCCAGTTGGCGGACATTCAACGATTCCTGAATAATTTTATCAACTACAGCTGGCAGCTTTGCCTTTTGTCTTAGCCCTAGGAGTGCTCGGCCATGTCCCATTGAAATTTTCTCGGTTGAAATTAACTCTTGAATCTTAGCAGGTAGAGAGAGAAGACGGATATGATTGGCTACATGCGGGCGGCTTTTTCCTAGACGCTTTGCTACCTCTTCTTGGGTAAAATTTAACTTTTCCATTAACGTTTGGTATGCTTGTCCTTCTTCAATCGCGTTTAGATCTTCCCGCTGAAGATTTTCCAATACTGCTAATTCCATCATTTGCTGCTCTGTTAACTCTCTAACCACGGCTGGAACAGTATCTAGTTTTGCTTCCTTAGCAGCTCGAAAGCGTCTTTCTCCGACAACAATTTCATACCCTTTTATACTTTTTCTTACCACAAGAGGCTGGAGTATTCCATGCTCTAATATAGAAGCCTTTAACTCATCAATGGCCTCTTGTTGGAAGGTTTTCCTAGGCTGGTAAGGATTTGGACGCAATTCCTTTAAACTAATTTCCTGGACAGTCTCTTCCTTACCGGCTTCGATATTTGTAAAAAACGCATTTATGCCTTTTTTTCCTAAACCTTTAGCCATTTGAGACCACTTCCTTTGCTAGATCTAAATAAACTTCTGCCCCACGAGATTTTGAATCATAATTAATAATTGGTTCACCATGACTCGGAGCCTCACTTAGACGTACATTTCTTGGAATAATGGTTTTATATACTTTGTCTTGAAAATACTTTTTAACTTCTTCGATTACTTGAATGCCTAGATTGGTTCGGGCATCGAGCATCGTTAATAATACGCCTTCTATTTTCAAGTCTTGGTTTAAGTGTTTTTGTACTAATCGCACTGTATTTAGTAACTGACTCAAACCTTCTAAAGCATAATATTCACATTGAACAGGGATTAACACAGAGTCAGAAGCAGTTAAGGAGTTAAGCGTCAATAATCCTAATGAAGGCGGGCAATCAATAATAATATAATCAAATTGATCCTTGACTTCTTCAAGAGCCCGCTTTAATCGGACTTCTCTTGAGATAGTAGGTACCAGCTCAATCTCTGCTCCTGCTAGCTGAATAGTAGCTGGTATAGCATATAAATTCTCTACGGATGTTGGTTTTATAACATCCTTTGCTTCCACATCATCTACCAAAACATCATATATACACTGTTCTACTTCTGCTTTTTCAATACCAATTCCGCTTGTTGCATTCCCTTGTGGATCAATGTCTACTAATAAAACCTTTTTCCCAATGTATGCTAAGCAGGCGCCTAGATTGACAGAGGTCGTTGTCTTTCCAACTCCGCCCTTTTGATTCGCGATTGCAATGGTTTTGCCCACGATGTCACCTACCTTGTTTCAATTAAAATACTAAATTTTAGTCATATAAACTAGTAAAACTAGTAAATTAAAATTTCCATGCTATTTATTTTATCATGAAACTGATTTATTGTTATTTTTTTTGAAAAAATATTAGTGAAGATAATAACAGGATTGCCATTATTTCACAAAAATAAAAACCAAACTATTTAAAAGTCTGGTTCCATTTTGTGATTATTTTATTTTTTCTTTGGAATTTTTATTGTAAATTGATAATAATCTTCAAATTCTTCTTCTTCCGAGTCGAGATTAATCCCGTTATCAGAAACCATAGTTAACGATTGCCTTATGGTATTTACAGCAATTCTCATATCCTTTGAGAATGCTTTCCTTTTTGGCTTTGGTTTTTGGTTCTTTTCTTCTAAGATCCTGGCAACTCTGTCTTCTGTTTGCTTTACATTAAGATTCTTTTCGATTATTTCTTGTAAGAACAAAACCTGTTTCTCAGGATCTTTAAGTGGAATAAGTGCTCGAGCATGCCGTTCTGTTATTTCTTTATTTAACAAGGATTCTTGAATAAGCTGTGGCAGCTTTAAAAGTCTGAGCTTATTTGCAACGGTTGACTGACCTTTTCCGAGACGCTGAGCAAGCGCTTCTTGCGTTAAGTTGTGCAGTTCAAGAAGCTTCCCATAGGCAATTGCCTCTTCAATAGGCGAAAGTTCCTCCCGCTGCAGGTTTTCAATTAAAGCAACAGAAGCGGTTTCTGTGTCTGAATAATTTTTTATGATTGCTGGTGCTTCCTCCCAGCCCAGCTTCTTCATGGCCCGGTAGCGGCGCTCACCGGCAATAATTTCATAATTTCCTTCAAACTGCCGCACTACAATTGGCTGAATGATTCCGTGAGTATGGATTGTTCGTGATAATTCCTCTATTTTTTCATCATCAAATACGGTTCGAGGCTGAAAACGATTTGGAACAATACTATCAATCGGAATCCTTTTTATTTCCTCATTTTTTACAGCATCCAGCTCTTCTTCTAACTCCGTTTCAAGCTCTTTCTCTAACTCAACCTTTTGATCTCCTTTTTCGCCGAGGCCAAAAAAGCGTGAAAACGAATTCTTCATCCCCAACACCACCTTTACGAAACTCCCTATTACTTATTTCGCTATCAAACTGTTTTCTTCCTGCCAAAACCCGTTGATTATTTCAACAAAATAATCCACTCTTAACTCGATTATTCAATGGGCATTTTACCAGGTGTCCCTGGTTTTCGCGGATATTTTTTCGGCGTTTGCTTTTCTTTTTTAATCACAAGGATATTTCTTTCACTTTCTTCCATCGGTAAAGTGAAGGTAAACATCTGCTCTAGTTTTCCCCCAAGTGTACTGATTGCCTTCTGTCCAACACTTAATTCATCATTCGCATGAGCTGCCTTCATCGCGACGAAATGTCCTCCCACTTTCACAAGAGGAAGACAAAGTTCACTAAGAACTGACATTCTAGCAACGGCTCTGGCTGTCACAAGGTCATAGGACTCCCTATGGGACGGATTAACCCCAAAGGTTTCAGCGCGATCATGAATGAAGTGGACCTTTTCCAATTTCAATACATTTGCTAAATGATTTAAAAAGGAAATTCGCTTATTTAATGAATCAACGATTGTCACTTCTAAATGAGGAAAGGCGATTTTTAATGGAATACTTGGAAATCCTGCACCTGCACCGACATCACAGAGATGAAGGGGCTTCGTGAAATCAAAATAAAACGCAGCAGATATGGAATCATAGAAATGTTTTAAATAGACATCACCTTGTTCGGTGATGGCCGTTAGGTTCATTTTCTCATTCCATTCAACCAAGGTATGAAAGTATTTCTCAAATTGATCTAGCTGCTCATCGCTAAGGGTAATCCCCTTCTCAAGAAGCATGGCTTTGAATTGTTCGATGTTCATCAGCAAAACTTCCTCTTTTTAAAAAAATTATGAATTACTTGTTTTTGCTATTCTTCCTTGTTCTAAATAGATAAGGAGGATTGAGATATCGGCTGGATTTACTCCAGAGATCCTTGAAGCTTGGGCAAGTGATAATGGTTTGATTTGTTTTAAATTTTGCTTTGCTTCATTTGCAAGTCCTGATATGGAATCATAATCGATATTTTCAGGGATTTTCTTGTTTTCCATCTTCTTTAAACGTTCAACCTGCTGAAGCGATTTTTCAATGTATCCTTCATATTTAACTTGGATTTCTACCTGCTCTTTAATGTCCTGATTTAATTCCAGCTCACTAGGTGTCAGCTTTTCAATGTGTTCATAGGACATTTCAGGTCGTTTTAATAAATCTGCAGCAAGGATTCCATCCTTAAGCTCACTGCCGCCCATGCTTCGGATTAACTCTTGAACTTCTGTTGATGGTTTTATGCGGACCGATGAAAGTCTTTCTTTTTCCGCCTCAACCGCGTCCCTTTTAGCTAAAAATCTTTGATAACGCTCCTCTGGTATCAGACCAATTGAGTGACCAATTTCCGTTAACCGTAAGTCAGCATTATCATGGCGTAGTAACAAGCGATACTCCGCTCTTGATGTTAACAAACGATACGGTTCACTTGTTCCCTTTGTGATTAAATCATCAATTAACACACCAATATAGGCATCTGAACGACTAAGAATTAACGGTTCTTTTCCAAGTGCATTCAATCCAGCATTAATACCAGCCATAATACCTTGTCCCGCTGCTTCTTCATATCCGGAGGTACCGTTAATTTGACCGGCTGTAAAGAGATTTTTTACAACCTTTGTTTCAAGTGTCGGCCAAAGCTGAGTTGGATCAATCGCATCATATTCAATCGCATATCCAGATCTCATCATTTGAACATTTTCTAATCCTGGAATGGATCTAAGGAGCTGCTGCTGGACATCCTCAGGCAGACTAGTGGATAAGCCTTGAACATAAACCTCATGTGTATTTCTTCCTTCTGGCTCAAGGAAAATTTGATGGCGCGGCTTATCATTAAAACGAACCACTTTATCTTCAATCGATGGACAGTAACGCGGACCTGTTCCTTTGATCATTCCGGAATACATCGGTGAACGATGCAGGTTTTGATCAATTAACGTATGCGTTTGTTCATTCGTATAAGTTAACCAACATGGCAGCTGGTCAGTAATATATTTAGTCGTTTCATACGAGAATGCTCTCGGAACCTCGTCGCCCGGCTGAATCTCTGTTTTGCTGTAATCAATCGTATGACTATTAACCCGTGGCGGAGTTCCTGTCTTAAAACGGACCAACGCAAACCCAAGTTCTTCTAAATGCTCAGATAACTTGATAGATGGCTGTTGGTTATTAGGGCCGCTTGAATACTTCAATTCTCCAAGGATAATTTCACCACGAAGATACGTACCCGTCGTAATAATAACTGTTTTTGCGCGGTAAATGGCACCTGTTTTTGTAATGACCCCTACACAAATCCCGTCCTCAACAATCAGTCTTTCAACCATACCTTGAAGGAGTGTCAGGTTTGGTGTGTCTTCAATCGTTTTTTTCATTTCAGATTGATAGTCAACTTTATCTGCCTGTGCCCGCAATGCACGGACTGCAGGACCCTTTCCAGTATTCAACATTCTCATTTGAATATGTGTTTTATCTATATTTTTCCCCATTTCCCCGCCTAGTGCATCTATTTCCCGGACAACAATTCCTTTTGCAGGTCCGCCAATCGATGGATTACAAGGCATAAAGGCAACCATATCAAGGTTAATGGTAATCATTAATGTTTTTGCACCCAATCGTGCCGCCGCGAGGCCCGCCTCACAGCCAGCATGTCCGGCACCAATGACCACAACGTCAAAATTACCTGCTTCGTATGACATCTCTTTCCTCCCTCTACTAAAGCTATTTTCCCAAACAGAACTGTGAAAATAGCTGATCAATTAAACTTTCGTGGACACTATCGCCGATTACTTCACCAAGCAATTCCCAGGTCCTTGTAATATCTATTTGAACGATATCAATTGGAGTTCCCATTTCTACTCCAGCAATCGCTTCTTCTATTGTATGCAAACTTTGGCCAATCAAAGCAATATGGCGGCTGTTCGATAGATAGGTCATATCACCAGCGTCAATTGTCCCTGCAAAGAACAAGGAGGATATTGCTTCCTCAAGCTCATCCACGCCACGGTCCTCTAATAATGAGGTAGTGACAATTTTATGCTCTCTTGCCAATTCCCTTACACGATCCATATCAATTCGCTGCGTGAGGTCTGTCTTATTGACAATGACAATCACATCCATGCCTTTAACAGCCTCAAAAAGATTTTCATCCTCTTTTGTAAATTTATCAGCATGATTTAACACTAACAAGATTAGATCGGCTTCTTTTAAAACTTGTCGGGATTTTTCAACTCCGATTCTTTCAACAATATCTTCTGTTTCCCTTATTCCTGCCGTGTCTAACAGTCTAAGCGGCACTCCGCGTACATTGACATATTCCTCAATAACATCACGGGTTGTTCCAGGTATATCTGTGACAATAGCTTTATTTTCCTGTACAAGACTATTTAATAACGAAGATTTTCCAACGTTTGGGCGGCCAACAATGACCGTCGAAAGTCCTTCACGCAATATTTTTCCTTGCTGAGAAGTTTGCAGCAATTTTTTTAGTTCATCACGAACATACATGGCTTTTTCTAATAGCATTTTATGAGTCATTTCTTCGACATCATCATATTCAGGATAATCGATGTTCACTTCAACATGTGCGAGTACCTCTAAAATTTCCTGGCGCAATCCCCTAATTAATTTTGATAATCGCCCTTCCATTTGGCCCAATGCTACATTCATAGCCCGATCTGTTTTGGCTCTAATCAAATCCATTACAGCTTCTGCCTGAGATAAATCTATCCGTCCGTTTAAAAATGCTCGTTTCGTGAATTCACCTGGTTCTGCCAGCCGAGCCCCATAGGCTAATACATGCTGCAGTACTCGATTAACGGAAACAATCCCGCCGTGACAATTAATTTCCACTACATCCTCTTTTGTAAAAGTTTTTGGGCCCTTCATAACTGATATCATTACTTCTTCAATCACTTGCTCATTCTTAGGATTGATTAAATGTCCATAATGGATCGTATGTGTCGGAACTTCTATCAACCTTTTACCACCGATGCTTCGAAAAACTTGATCCGCAATTTTAATGGAATCATCGCCACTCAATCGTACAATTGCAATTGCTCCCTCACCCATTGGTGTCGATATAGCAGCTATCGTATCAAATTCCATTACTTTCACCACTCTTTTTAAAATTAATCTATATATATATAAACGTTATTTTGCACCAAATTATTAGAATACCACAGAATCGTCATCTGAAAAACCAGAAATCCTTTAGCTAATTATCCACAGCCTGTTTAATGACTACGTATTATTTTAACTTATCCACATGTGAATAACAATAAAACAAGAGATTTCATATAATTGTTATAAACAGCTGCTTTTTGAATCTAACTTTCGACAAACGACAAAAAAAGACATCCTTCGACAAAGGATGTCTTTCGAATTATATTATTTGGCTGGTGAAATAACGATATGTCTGTGTGGATCTGATCCATCTGAAAAAGTTTTTACTCGTTTGTTATTGGATAAAGCTGTGTGAATGACTTTACGCTCGTATGAAGGCATCGGTTCCAATGCTACATCCTTGCCAGTCTTTAAAGCCTTTAGTGCAAGACGATGAGCTAATTGTATCAACGTATCATTTCTTCGATTCCGGTAATCCTCCGCATCCAAGATAAGTGTTAAGTATTGATTTGAAAAGCGATTAATGATTAGCTGCGCTAAATATTGGAGTGAATTTAAAGTTTGTCCTCTTTTTCCAATCAAAAGAGCAATCTTTTCTCCCGTCATAACGAACAAAACTTGTTTTCCATCGCGTTTCATTTCAATACTGATGGGAGCTCCCATTTGTTCACTAACCTGAAGCAGAAACTTCCTTGCTTCCTCAATTGGGTCAATAATCACGGTAACCTTAACGACAGCTGGACGCGAACCGAAAATTCCAAATATACCTTTTTTACCTTCATCGATAATAGCTACATCTGCGCGGTCTCTTGTTGTGTTTAATTGAGCTAAAGCTGATTCCACTGCTTCTACGACTGTTTGTCCGGTAGCAGTTACTTGTTTCACTTTTTTGCTCCTCCCGCTTTACCGGATTCCTGCACCTTTTTCAGATCCGGTCCTTTAATGAAATAGGTTTGAACGATCATGAAAAGATTTCCTACTACCCAATACAAGGAAAGAGCTGCAGGGAAATTAAAAGCAAAAATAACAATCATAATCGGCATCATCCAAAGCATCATCGCCATTTGCGGATTATGCTCTTGCCCGGCCATCATTAATTTTTGCTGAATAAATGTGGTGATACCTGCAATAATCGGTAAGATATAAAAAGGATCCTTATCCCCTAGATCAAACCACAGGAAACTGTGATCAGCAATTTCTCTTGTTCTTGAAATTGCATGGTAGAAACCAATTAGGATAGGCATTTGGACGATTAATGGAAAACATCCAGCCATCGGATTTACTCCATGCTTTTGAAAAAGTGCCATGGTTTCTTGCTGTAATTTCTGTTGTGTCTTCTGATCCTTGGAGCTGTATTTTTCCCTAAGAGCCTTCATTTCTGGCTGCAAAGCCTGCATAGCCTTTGAGCTTCTAGTCTGCTTTATCATCAGTGGTAAGATCGCTAACCGAATTAAGAGTGTAACGACAATCAATGAAAAACCAAAGCTTCCACCAAGGATTTCTGCACCTTTCACAATGATCCAGGAAAGCGGATAGACAATGTACTCGTTCCAAAAGCCTGTACTTTCAGCATCAATCGGCTTATTAATTTCTGTACATCCTGTTAAGAACAAAAACACAGAAACGATACCAATCAATAGTAATATTCGTTTTTTCAACCGAATTTTCCTCCTTGAACAATATATATACTATTTAAGTATGAATACCCTTTTTTGTGAATATCAAATTGGAATATTTCATAGGTATTTTACCATCTATTAGAATAATTTGTCTCATAAATTTAAAGCGAATACAATATTATTTTGCCAGACTACCTTTTCTTTAAAACCTTTCCAACCTTAAAGACATGGGTTAAGCTCTTTTTTACCTCAAAAAAGTCCATTTCAGCTGCAGGTTTTCTAGCAATAATGACATAATCATTACCTGGTAATAGTAAATCTGACAATTCGAAAACAGCTTGTCTTATGTATCTTTTAATTTGATTTCTAATCACAGCATTTCCAATTTTTTTGCTGACAGACAGCCCAATTCGAAAATAGTCTTGATCCTCTTTCTTCAGACTATAGACAACAAATTGTCGATTTGCGAATGATTGTCCCTTTTGAAATGCCTCTTGGAATTCCTTATTCTTCTTTACCCGTAATTCTTTCTTCATAGAAAACACCTTCTTTAGTGGGCTATTTCTCTATTGTCCAGCTCCAGCGCTTAGGGGCTCGGGGTCATAAGCCAATCCGTCAAGAAGGTAAAGAACAACCTTCTCGCCAGCTCGTCTTATGCCTGTCGCCCCTGGGCAAAGCGCTTCCGCTTTTCTTATAAAAAAGACCACTGATGTTTCAGTGGCCTAAGCTGATAATACTTTTCTTCCTTTTAGACGACGGCGCGCTAGAACTTTACGTCCGTTAGCTGAGCTCATACGACTGCGGAAACCGTGAACTTTACTATGTTTACGTTTATTTGGTTGATATGTTCTTTTCATTATAAGACACCTCCCTGAGGAATAGCTGTTAAAGACAGTCTAACTTATTATAAAGAGTGACCTCAATATTGTCAACCTGCCCAATCATATTGTCCCCCAGTATCTAATTTTTTTGCAGTGAGATCTTTTTCAGTCACGAAATCATTATTTTCCAAATGCCTATTAAAATTACCCTGTGGATATTTTTTTCGACTTTTTTTACGCAGTTTCACAAGATATTGACAGTTTTTGCACAGGACACACTACTTGTGGACAAGTTTTAATCACATATTGTTACAGTTGTGGATAAACCATGAAAAGGCATTGCACGTCTGCCTTTTATTTGATATTATATTTGTGTTTTCACTCTGAATAACTTCGTCATAAAAATATGTTATCCACAAATTGTGGATAAGGTGTGGACAAGTTATTCTAGCATACTGCAGAAACTTGTCCACAAGCGGTGGATATTGTCGAAACTCCACTTTATTTCCTATAATATGTTTTTCCACAACCATTGTTTCGTATATTTATAAATTAGTAGGTTGTACAGCTTGTATAACGTTGTTTTTTCAAAGAACTTTTGTTCATTACGAATGAGGATACTTCCTAACACTTTGTGAAAAAATATCACTATATATGGAGTTTAGACGAGAAACATACTGCAAATTGCATTTCAATAATAGATAGATAAAAGAAAAAAGGAGGGACAACCGTTGGAGAATATTGCGGATCTTTGGAATGCTGCTCTAGCCAATATTGAGAAGAAGATTAGCAAACCTAGTTATGACACCTGGCTGAAGTCCACAAAGGCCCATTCCCTTCAAGGCAATCTACTTGTGATCACTGCTCCAAATGAATTTGCACGTGATTGGCTCGAGGAGCGTTATTCCCAGTTAATTGCTGGTATTCTGTATGAAATTACTGGTGAAGAGCTATCTGTCAAGTTCATTATTCCGCAAAATCAAAAAGAGGAAGACCCAGATTTATTATTGCCCGCTAAAAAGGCAAAAAAGGAAGAAGATCAACATGATTTTCCGCAAAATATATTAAATCCTAAATACCTGTTTGATACGTTTGTCATTGGTTCTGGTAACAGGTTTGCTCACGCTGCATCCCTTGCTGTAGCTGAAGCACCTGCAAAAGCGTACAATCCCTTATTCATTTATGGGGGTGTTGGATTAGGAAAAACACACTTAATGCATGCGATTGGCCATTATGTTTTAGAGCATAAGCCGAACGCTAAAGTGGTTTATTTATCTTCAGAAAAATTCACGAATGAATTTATTAATTCCATTCGTGATAATAAAGCGGTAGAATTCCGCAATAAATATCGAAATGTGGATGTGCTTTTAATTGATGATATTCAATTCTTAGCTGGAAAAGAATCAACTCAAGAGGAATTTTTCCATACTTTTAATACTCTTCATGAGGAAAGCAAGCAAATAGTTATCTCAAGTGATCGTCCGCCAAGGGAAATCCCGACACTTGAGGACCGCCTTCGTTCACGCTTTGAATGGGGATTAATTACGGATATTACGCCGCCAGATTTAGAAACAAGAATTGCCATCCTTAGGAAAAAAGCGAAGGCAGAAGGTTTAGACATTCCAAACGAAGTTATGCTCTATATTGCTAATCAAATCGATACAAATATCAGAGAGCTAGAAGGAGCATTAATCCGTGTAGTTGCTTATTCTTCCTTAATCAATAAGGATATTAATGCAGATTTAGCATCCGAAGCATTAAAGGATATCATTCCAAGTTCAAAGCCAAGGGTGATCACGATTCATGAAATCCAAAGAACTGTCGGTGAACACTACAGCGTTAAGCTTGAAGATTTTAAAGCTAAAAAGCGGACAAAATCTGTAGCTTTTCCTAGACAAATTGCTATGTATTTATCACGTGAATTAACCGATTATTCTCTGCCAAAGATAGGAGAAGAGTTTGGAGGACGTGATCACACTACGGTCATCCATGCTCATGAAAAGATATCCAAGCTGCTGCAATCTGATCTACAGCTGCAAAAGCAGATGAAAGAATTAAATGAGCTGTTGAAAGTTTAGTGTAATTGTGAATAACTTGCCCTAGTTTACACACAGTCTGTCCACATGTTGATAGACTGTGTTTCCATTGTAAAAAGTGAGTTATCCACATATTAACAGGCCCTACTAGTACTTCTACTATTTTTTCTTTTAAAAAACTTATTATTATATGTTTAAGAAATGCCCTTTATTCGTACTTAGAAATAAAAAATTGCTGGGAGGATTTTGATATGAGATTTATCATCCAAAGGGACCGTCTTGTTCAAAGTGTCCAAGATGTAATGAAGGCTGTTACATCAAGAACAACCATTCCAATACTGACAGGAATTAAAATTACAGCTACTAGCGAAGGAGTTACCCTAACTGGAAGTGATTCAGATATTTCAATTGAATCATTTATTCCAAATGAGGAATCCGGGGACGAAATCGTTGAGATTAAACAAAGTGGTTCCATTGTCCTTCAAGCAAAGTTCTTTAGTGAGATTGTTAAAAAATTACCGACAGATAGTGTTGAAATTGAGGTACTTGGGTCATTACAGACTGTTATTCGTTCTGGTAAATCAGAATTTAACTTGAACGGATTGGATGCAGAAGAATACCCGCACCTGCCACAAATAGAAGAAAATAATAAATTTCATATAGCTACTGATTTGTTAAAAATGATGATTCGTCAGACCTTTTTCGCAGTGTCCACTTCAGAAACACGCCCCATCTTGACAGGTGTAAACTGGAAGATTGAAAATGGCGAATTAAACTGTATTGCAACAGATAGTCACCGGCTGGCTTTAAGAAAAGCAAAAATTGAAACGGAAAATAACGAAAGTTACAATGTAGTCATTCCGGGTAAGAGTTTGAATGAATTGAGCAAGATCATTGATGACTCGAACGAATTAATTGATATCGTTATAACTGAAAATCAAATTTTGTTTAAAGCGAAGCATCTGTTATTCTTCTCAAGGCTGCTTGAAGGGAACTATCCTGATACTTCTAGACTGATTCCGAATGAAAGTAAAACAGAAATCATTGTTAATACGAAGGAATTCCTTCATGCTATCGATCGTGCTTCCCTATTAGCGCGTGAAGGCAGGAACAATGTAGTCAAACTTTCAACGATTGATAGCGGTGTAATTGAAATTTCTTCTAACACACCTGAAGTAGGGAAAGTTGTCGAGGAAATACAAAGTCAATCGATTGATGGAGAAGAATTAAAGATATCCTTTAGTGCTAAATATATGATGGATGCCTTAAAGGCACTTGAGGGTACAGATATAAGAGTGAGTTTTACTGGTGCGATGCGGCCATTTGTTATTAAACCGTTACATGATGAGACAACATTACAGTTGATTTTGCCAGTTAGAACTTACTAAGATAAATTTTACAAATAGTCACCATGATTTTGGTGACTTTCTTTATTTATCTTTTTTTAGTAAAATAAAGTATTGAGACCATTTTAGAAATGAGTGATAAACATTGCCCGAAGAAATAAAGCTAAATACAGAGTTTATTACGTTAGGACAATTTCTTAAATTAGCTGACGTCATCCAATCTGGTGGTATGGCCAAATGGTTTTTAAGTGAAAACGATATTTTTATTAATGGTGAACAAGATCAAAGAAGAGGCAGAAAGCTTCGAGTAGGAGATAAAGTGAGAATTCCTGGCCACGGAGAATTTTTGATAACCGAGTAACTAAAGGTTGTGTCGTTTTCATGTATATTGAACAATTAGCGCTAAGAAATTATCGAAATTATGAGAGCTTATCAGTTGAATTTGAAAATAAAGTAAATGTGATCCTTGGGGAAAATGCCCAGGGTAAAACAAATGTGATGGAGTCTATCTATGTTTTAGCAATGGCTAAATCCCACCGAACATCAAATGATAAAGATCTTATTCGCTGGGATCAGGAGTATGCTAAAATAGAGGGCAGGGTTCAAAAACAATACAGCTCTTTGCCTTTGCAATTAATTATTTCTAAAAAAGGCAAAAAGGCCAGATGCAATCATATGGAACAGCGAAAATTAAGTCAATATGTTGGTAACATGAATGTAGTCATGTTTGCACCGGAAGATTTAAATTTAGTTAAAGGCAGCCCTCAAATAAGAAGGCGGTTTATTGATATGGAAATTGGGCAGGTTTCGCCCATTTATTTACATGATATGAGTCAGTATCAAAAAATACTTCAACAGCGAAATCATTTTTTGAAGATGCTGCAAATTAAAAAACAGACAGACCAAACCATGCTTGAAATTCTTACAGAGCAGTTTATTGATATGGCTGTGAGAATTGTATTAAAAAGATTTGAATTTCTTCACTTGCTTGAAAATTGGGCAAAACCTATTCATAAAGGCATTTCTCGAGGACTGGAATCATTGGAAATTGTCTATAAACCATCAGTGGATGTATTAGAAGACCAAGATTTGTCGAAAATGAAAGCATGCTTCGAGGAAAAATTTAGCAAAGTTAGAACAAGGGAAATAGAACGAGGAACAACCCTATTTGGACCTCATCGTGATGATTTGTTGTTTTTTGTCAATGAGAGAGATGTCTCAACGTTTGGGTCACAGGGACAGCAAAGAACAACCGCGCTTTCTGTTAAACTTGCCGAAATTGAGTTAATTCATTCAGAAATTCGCGAATATCCAATCTTACTCCTTGACGATGTCTTATCTGAATTAGATGACTATCGTCAGTCACACTTGCTTAATACCATTAAGGGGAAAGTCCAAACATTCGTTACAACAACTAGCGTTGACGGCATCCATCATCAAACATTAAAAGAGGCTTCAACTTTTGAAGTAGAGTCTGGTTTTATCAATAAAGTTAATTGAGGTGGAAGTGTGTATATACATGTTGGGGAAGATTTAAATATCAGGGCGAAGGATATCATCGCCATTCTTGATAAAGGGTGCGTGAATTCATCAAACTTACTTGAGGAATTCTTAAAACAGCATAAGGAAAAGCTCGTTAACCTTTCAAAAAACCCCTTTAAATCGGTCGTAATTACATATGACAAGGTTTATTTATCCCCTATTTCTTCCGGAACATTAAAAAAACGTTCAAATCAAAAGGAAATGCAGGAATATTGAAATTATTATTTTTCATTTTAGGTGAATAGAGTATTTTTTGAATGAAAGTGCGGGGTGAACGGTATGACAATGGAACAAAAATTAGTCGAGGAACAAGAATATGGCGCGGATCAAATACAAGTTCTAGAAGGCCTAGAAGCTGTTAGAAAAAGACCAGGTATGTACATTGGTTCAACGAGTGGAAAAGGTCTCCATCATCTTGTCTGGGAAATTGTAGATAACAGTATCGATGAGGCTTTGGCTGGTTATTGTGATGAAATCAATGTCATCATTGAAGAGGATAACAGTATAACCGTTAAAGATAACGGACGTGGGATTCCCGTCGGAATTCAAGAAAAAATGGGAAGACCAGCCGTTGAAGTTATTATGACTGTTCTCCATGCTGGAGGTAAGTTCGGCGGCGGCGGATATAAGGTTTCTGGCGGTCTGCATGGTGTAGGTGCTTCAGTTGTTAATGCCCTTTCCACCAATTTAGAGGTCTTTGTTCATCGTGACGGTAATATTTACGCCATTAATTTCGAACGTGGAGCTGTAGTTAAGGAATTAGAAGTAATTGGAACTACCGATAAAACAGGTACGATTACTCACTTTAAACCAGACGGGGAAATTTTCACGGAAACATTGGAATATGAGTTTGATATTCTGGCAACGCGTTTGCGTGAATTGGCATTCTTAAATCGCGGTATTAAAATCACAATTAAAGATAACCGTGTGGAAAATAAACAGAATGAATATTACTATGAAGGCGGAATTAAATCCTATGTAGAGCATTTAAACCGCACAAAGGAAGTCATTCATGATGAACCTATTTTTATTGAGGGAGAACGCGATGGTATTAGTGTTGAAGTCGCTCTTCAATACAATGAGGGATATACAGATAGCATTTACTCCTTTGCGAATAACATCCATACCTATGAAGGCGGAACACATGAATCTGGATTTAAAACAGGATTAACCCGTGTTATTAATGATTATGCAAGAAAAAATGGGTTAATTAAAGAGAATGACACGAATTTATCTGGTGAAGATGTGCGTGAAGGATTAACAGCGATTGTCTCAATCAAACATCCAGATCCGCAATTCGAAGGACAAACGAAAACAAAACTTGGAAACTCCGAAGTAAGAACCATAACAGATTCATTATTCTCGAATCATTTTGATAAGTTCTTATTAGAAAATCCTCAAGTCGCTAAAAAAATTGTTGAAAAGGGACTTATGGCTGCAAGGGCACGACTGGCTGCTAAGAAGGCAAGGGAACTGACGCGACGTAAGAGTGCTTTAGAAGTTTCCAGTTTACCTGGGAAATTAGCAGACTGTTCATCAAAGGATCCTTCAATTAGCGAATTGTACATTGTAGAGGGTGACTCAGCAGGCGGTTCAGCTAAACAGGGCCGTGACCGTCATTTCCAAGCAATTCTCCCATTACGAGGAAAAATCCTTAATGTTGAGAAGGCACGTTTAGACAGGATTCTATCTAATAACGAGGTTCGTTCCATGATAACGGCAATTGGAACAGGTATTGGAGAAGATTTTGATATTGCAAAGGCTAGATATCATAAAATAGTCATTATGACGGATGCGGATGTTGATGGTGCTCATATTCGAACACTATTGTTAACTTTCTTTTACCGTTATATTCGAAAAATATTAGAAGCTGGCTATGTATATATTGCCCAGCCGCCATTATATAAAGTACAGCAAGGTAAAAAAATTAGGTATGCGTATGATGAAAAAGAGCTGAATCAAATATTCGCAGAGCTGCCAAGTCAGCCTAAGCCTAATATCCAACGTTATAAAGGGTTAGGTGAAATGAATCCTGAGCAATTATGGGAAACAACCATGGATCCATCTACTAGAACCATGCTTCAGGTTAGTCTTGAAGATGCAATTGAAGCGGACGAGACATTTGAAATGTTAATGGGTGACAAAGTAGAACCGCGCCGTAACTTCATAGAAGCAAACGCACAATACGTGAAGAATTTAGATATATAAATAAAAGCGGAGGCGGCTCGTTTAGGGGCGACAAGCATAAGACGCACCCTGCAAGAAGGCGTTTTTTGCCTTCTTCAGGGGGTGGCTTATGACCTCGAGCCCCTAGCCGCCAGAGCTGGATATAAAGAAATGCCTATATAGAAAGGGATAGAGGGGTTACCACTATCCTCCTTTTTTCGTTTATATAGATTTCACTGGATGACATCCAAAGGCAGATTGTCACCAAAATAGGAGGTACTCAAATGGCAGAAACACCAAATTCTCAAATAAAAGATATTAATATCAGTCATGAAATGAAAACATCCTTTCTTGACTATGCAATGAGTGTTATTGTTTCACGTGCCCTTCCAGATGTACGAGATGGATTAAAACCAGTCCACCGCCGTATTCTATACGCTATGCATGATCTAGGAATACATGCTGATAAACCTTACAAAAAATCAGCCCGTATCGTCGGTGATGTAATCGGTAAATATCACCCTCACGGTGATTCCGCCGTTTATGAAACGATGGTACGTATGGCACAGGATTTTAACTATCGGTATATGCTTGTAGATGGACATGGAAACTTTGGTTCTGTAGACGGTGATTCAGCAGCAGCTATGCGTTATACAGAATCTAGGATGTCTAAAATCTCAATGGAATTATTAAGAGATTTAAACAAAGATACGATTGATTTTCAAGATAACTATGATGGTGAGGAAAGAGAGCCATCCGTTTTACCAGCGAGATTTCCCAACCTTTTAGTTAACGGTTCTTCTGGAATTGCTGTTGGTATGGCTACTAATATTCCACCACACCAGCTTGGCGAGGTGATTGATGGCGTATTAGCTATTTCTAAGGATCCAGATATAACAATTCAAGAGTTAATGGAAATTATTCCTGGCCCCGATTTTCCAACCGGAGGAATCATCATGGGCCGAAGTGGTATTCGTAAGGCATACGAAACTGGCAGAGGTTCAATAACCATTCGCGGGAAAGTAGTAATCGAACAAAAATCAAATGGTAAAGAAGTTATTATTGTTAATGAGTTACCATACCAAGTAAATAAAGCAAAATTAGTTGAAAGAATTGCGGAATTACACCGTGATAAAAAAATAGAAGGCATTACCGATTTAAGAGATGAATCAGATCGCAAAGGGATGCGAATTGTTATTGAGGTTCGTAAAGATGCAAATGCGAATGTCCTCTTAAACAACTTATATAAACAAACATCACTACAAACGAGCTTCGGAATCAATACATTAGCTCTTGTTAGCGGGCATCCAAAGGTATTAAATCTAAAACAATGTCTAGTCCATTATTTAGACCATCAAGTAGTGGTTATTCGCAGACGAACAGAGTTTGAGTTACGTAAAGCAGAAGCACGTGCTCATATTTTGGATGGTTTAAGGATTGCTTTAGATAATCTTGATGCCGTCATTAGTTTAATTAGAAGTTCACGGACAACGGATATTGCCCGCGAAGGTTTAATGACACAATTTAACCTTTCTGAAAAACAAGCCCAGGCTATTCTGGATATGCGCTTGCAGCGTTTGACAGGTCTAGAAAGAGAGAAAATTGAGGAAGAGTATCAAGCCTTGGTACAGCTTATCGCTGAGTTAAAAGCTATTTTAGCTGATGATGAAAAGGTGCTTGAAATCATTCGTGGAGAATTGATTGAAATTAAAGAGAGATTTAATGATACTCGCCGCACGGAAATTCAAACGGGCGGAATTGAAAATATTGAAGATGAAGATCTCATTCCACGTGAAAATATTGTCATTACACTTACACATAATGGCTATATTAAACGCCTCCCTGTTTCAACTTATCGCGCGCAAAGAAGAGGCGGTCGCGGTATACAAGGAATGGGTACAAATGAAGATGACTTTGTTGAGCATTTAATCACGACTTCTACTCATGATACAATTCTCTTCTTTACGAATAAAGGGAAGGTTTATCGCTCAAAGGGTTATGAAATTCCTGAATACAGCCGTACGGCTAAAGGACTGCCTATCATTAACCTTCTTGGAATTGAAAAAGGAGAATGGGTGAATGCCATTATTCCAATTGAGGAATTTGTGGATGATTGGTACCTATTCTTTACAACAAAAGAGGGTATTTCTAAGCGTTCACCATTAACTTCTTTTGCACATATTCGTAATAATGGTCTTATTGCGTTGAGTCTCCGTGAAGGTGATGAACTGATTTCAGTCCGTTTAACGGATGGAACAAAGCATATGATTATTGGTACGAAAAAAGGAATGCTGATCCGTTTTCCTGAAACAGATGTCAGGTCTATGGGAAGAACTGCAACGGGCGTAAAAGGGATTACCTTAGATAGTGATGATGAAGTAGTAGGTATGGAAGTACTTGAGGAAAATAGCAGTGTCCTTATCGTCACCAAGAACGGATTTGGTAAGCGCACACCAGCAGAAGAGTACCGTATTCAAGGCAGGGGCGGTAAAGGTATTAAAACATGCCACGTTACCGAGAAAAATGGTCCTCTAGTTTCTGTAAGAGCTGTAACGGGCGAAGAAGACTTAATGTTAATCACTACTGGCGGTGTCCTTATACGTATTGATGTAGCTGGCATTTCGACTATGGGGCGAAACACACAAGGTGTTAAATTAATTAGTATTAAAGGCGACGAACATGATTTTGTTGCAACTGTTGCAAAAGTAGAAAAAGAAGAGGTTTCAGAAGAAACAGATTCAGAGGATACAGAAGGCACAGAAGGCTTAGAAGCAGCCGTTGAAACAGGTGAAGATCATGCAGCAGATGATGGGATGAATTCTGAAGAGGATAGCTCTGATACTACTGAAGAATAAATTATATTTGAAAGGAGTACCTAGTTTGGTACTCCTTATCAAATTAATTATCGCTTTTTGGTATTTTTCTCTTGATTGATAGTATTAATGCTGGTATACTCATTTGAGTCGGCAAGATTAGTAATTGTAAAGCAAGATAAAAACAATTAAACGTTGACATTCATATTAATAGATGATATATTAATAAAGTCGCCTCTGAGCGATAACGAAAAATTGATCTTTGAAAACTAAACAAACAAGAACGTCAACAAACAATTTTTTAGCTTTTTATAAAAGCTAAGCCAACGTAACAAGATGAGCTATATCAACTTTCTTGGAGAGTTTGATCCTGGCTCAGGACGAACGCTGGCGGCGTGCCTAATACATGCAAGTC